>CANKBJ010000157.1 GCA_947479905.1 Bradyrhizobiaceae bacterium | reverse complement strand
CGACGGATCTTCGCAATCGTCTCCACGACCAGCATTCCAATCTCGGCTCCCATGAAAAATGGAAGCCAGTGTGGACCCTCAGTGCCGGGGTCCCGATTGGATGCCGATCACCCCGAAAACGGGGTCCTTATTCCATGCCGAAACACAAGCTGCTGAAGCCGCTCTAGAATTTCTTCGTTCGTCACTGCACGCGCTCCACCTGTTCCTCTCGATCGTGCTTGCGCCACGCCCGCCGCATCTCGCGTTTATCGCGCGCGTGCCAAAGCGCCTGGCATATGCGTGAACAAAATCGCTGCCATGGTTTGTTCGGCACATAGACTTTGCCGCATTCAGCGCACGTGGGTTGATCCGCCATAGGCAAACTTCCGTTTATGAGAGTATTTTCCTATGGCATGGTTGCGAAATCAAGCGTGACGTTTTTCGGCCAGCGCCAAAGACCGCACGGCATTGAGGCAATTGCGAATTTGAAGGCGAATGCGCGGCGCTCGAAAAAAGGAATTGGGGAAGTCGTGTTACTGGCTCATGCAGCGTCATGCCGAAAAACAAAACAGGGCGCTGGATCGGAGTTGATCGCAGCGCCCTGTAGTGAAACGGCCTTCGCTCAGACATTGGCAGTCGGCTTCGCCTTCTGAACCCGCTTACGTTTCTTCTTCGCTACGCCGAGAAAATTAAGCGCTTCACCTTGCGTCAAAAACGAATTGGTTTGCGCTTTTGCCGCAAGTAGTTGAGTGAGACTGTCTTTGTTACGCGCCAAAAGCATGTAGATTTGCGCGGTCCGTGGACGCAGTCGGCATTCGACAGTTACATAGTCCTGCCAATTGCCATGGCCCCCCTCCTTCCGTAGCTTTTCCTTTGCGGACTTCAGTGCTTCGCCTGCTGCGATAGCAGCGGAGGCACCCCTTCCGAGGGCGTTCATTACCTCACTGTGACACCGTTGAATCTCCGCAGTTAACTCCGGTAGCGAATGCGTCTTAGGTGGCAACGTGTCCGGCACCTGGCGAGGCGCGGGGGATGGGGCCGAAGAAACGGGCTGGGACGAAACCATTGGGATGTTACTCATTGGCCGCCTCCCACCGCTTCCAGCTTCCGCTCTAGTGCCACCACTGGGACCCTCAAGAGCCGACCTATCTTAATCGTCGGTATGTCGCCTCGCCGCGCTGCCTCGTAGCTGGCGTTGCGACCAAGGTTGAAATACTCCCGGCCCGCTTGGGGTACGGTCATCGTCTTGCATGGTTCCATTGCGACACCTCCTATTTGAAAAGCTGAAGGTTGCAGTATAGAATAGGTGCTATAATAGGTGCAAATAAATTGCATTGCGGGACTACGTGACTTGTGTTACACAGCGCCTGTAGATGATCGGAGATACCGATGCCACGAAAGCGAAACCCGACCGATCTTGTTGCCCTGCAAGTGCGGATGACTGAAGTCATGCGCAAACACCTCGCGGCTGACGCTGAGCACAACAAACGCTCGCTGAATAGCGAAATTCTTTGGCGGCTTGGGCAAACGATGGATAATCGGTGGCTCGAATACGTAGCGGTTTTAGAGCGACAAGAAGCATCTGATAAAGAGCTGATTGAGCGGATGCGCGCCAACCCCGAGACGCGAGCTTTGTTATCGGAACTAATCGGAAAGATGAGAAAGAAGGGAGATTAGGCCATGCCTCGTCGCCCGAAAGGAAATGGGAGTATTGAATGTCGCTCCTCCGGTTCCTATCGCATCCGGTATTCGCTAGGTCGCGATCCCGTTACTGGAAATCGAAAGTTCGGTAGCAAAACAGTTACCGGCACTTCCAATGAGGCCGAGCGCGAGCTAAGGCGGTTGTTGCGCACGGTTGACACTGGCGAGCATGTTGCTCCCAGCCGCATCAAGGTTGGCGATTGGCTTGAGCTTTGGGTCACTTCTACCAAAGCCGAAGTGTCGCCAAAGACCCATGAGCGCTACGCTGAAATTGTCCGGTGCTACCTGAAGCCCGCGCTGGGCTCGATTGCGCTACAGCGACTAACACCAGCCGACATTCAAAGAGCTTATAACAATTTTGAGCGCAACCCGTCGCCTCGGACACGCAGGCATATTCATCGCATCTTGAAATCAGTCTTGACCCGCGCGGTCGAGCAACAAGCCCTGCCCCGTAATCCTGCCGACGCCTTAAACAAGCGAATGCCTAGGGTCGAACACAAGCCGATAAATGCGTTGACCGTTGAACAATCGACCCGGTTGCTGAAAGCAATTCGGCACACCACGACATATTGGCCAACACTCATTGCGCTGGCAACGGGCATGCGCCGGGGAGAGATATTGGCTCTACGATGGAAGAGCCTCGACCTTGAACGGGGAATAATTCGAGTTGTCGAAAGCCTTGAGCAAACGAAGGCAGTCCTCCGGTTCAAATCGACGAAGAGCAATAAGTCGAGAGCCGTCCCATTGCCAAAGTTCGCAATAGCCGAACTCCGTCGCCTAAAGGTGGAACAGGCTGAGAACCTATTGCGCCTTGGTGTTAGGCAAAGCTCTGAGGGGTTAGTCTGTGGCCGTGAAGATGGTGAGCCAAAGCAACCCAGTAGCGTCACTCACGAATTCACTTATCTTGTCGGTCGTGTTGCAGGTTTACCTAAGGTTCGCTTCCATGATCTGCGGCACAGCCACGCAACGCAACTCCTGGCGGCTGGGGTACATCCCAAGATCGTTCAGGAACGCCTAGGCCACTCCACAATTGCAATTACAATGGACCTCTATTCCCATGTAAGCGAAACTATGCAATCCGATGCTACAACGCGGCTGGATCAAGAGTACCAGGGGAGTTGGTGACCATTTTGGTGACCATTTTGGGTATTGATCATAAAAGAACGGAATTGAGAACAAAATCTGCTAATGATTTCAAAGCTTGGAAGGGTGGCCGAGTGGTTTAAGGCACCGGTCTTGAAAACCGGCGTACCTTCACGGGTACCGTGGGTTCGAATCCCACCCCTTCCGCCATTGTCATTTGCGCGCGGCCGACCCTCCAACCCCGCGCGCGCCGCCTATCTCCGCGCCATCCGCCGCATCAAGGCGTCGGTGTCCTGGTACATGCGCATCCAGCGCCGGTCGATCCAGTCCTTCACCGTCCACAGCCAGGCGCCTTCCGCCTTGAAAATCCCGCGCGAAGCGATGGCGTAACGCTCGCCCGTCGAGATCAGCGCGAGGTGGCGCGCTTGCGGATGCCATTCGTCCGGTTGCAGGCCGCGCGCGCGCCGGTGCAAACCAGCGGCGAGCGGCGGCCCGGCCCGCACCGCATAGACGCCGGCCTTCTCGCGCGGGCTTGCGACCAGCGCCGCGCAATCGCCGGCGGCGAACACGTCGGCGTCGTTCACCGACTGCAAGGTCGGACCGACGGCGAGAAAACCCTTGCCGTCGAGTTCAAGCCCGGTGCCGCGAAACCAATCTGGCGCTGCCGCGTCGGTGGTCACCAGCACGGCGTCGGCGGCGATCGTTTCGCCGCTTTCAAGCACGACAGTGTCGGACGTCACGGCGCGCACGCGCACATTCTCGCGCAGGATCATGCCGCGTTCGGCGAAAACGCGGCGGAAGGCCGCGCGTACGCAAGCATTATGCGTCGCCAGAATGTCGCCGTCGGTCACCAGCGTGAACGTAAATTCGCCTGCGTCCCGCCCGGCCACGCGCGCGTCTGTAAGGAGCCGCGTGCGCAGCGACAGCAACAATTCGACGCCGCCGGCGCCGCCGCCTATTGCCACGATGCGTCGCGGCCCGTCCGGCTCGCATGCCTGCGCGATGAGCGCGTCGATCTTGTGCAGGAACGAACCGATCGGCTTGACCGCGATCGCATGTTCGGCGGCGCCTTCAATCGGCGACAGCGATGGCTCGATGCCGACATCGATGGATACGAGATCGTAGGCAACAGGCGGCAGGCCCGCCAACAATACCAGTTTGTTGGCGCGGTCGAGGCCATTGGCTTGCGCATGGATAAGTCGCGTGCCGGTCACAGCGGCAAGTCGCTCAAGATCGATATGCGCCTGCTCGGTGCGATAAAGTCCGGCGATCACACCCGGCAGCATGCCAGAGTATGGCGTCGCCAGATCGCGCGCGATCAAGGTGACGCGCATTCCCGGCAAGGGCCGCATGGCGAGATTGACCAGCACATGAACATGGGCATGGCCGCCGCCGATGAGGACAATCTCTTTGGCCATCGGCGCGGCGCTGTTCATCCTGTTGTGTTCCCGGCGCGGTCCGCGGACCGGCGGCAATCAAACACAAATGAAAGCTGCGAACCAGTGAAGCGGATTTGCCGTTCGCTACCCGCGCGTCAAGGATTGGCGGCGACTTCGGTCCGCAATTGACTGGTCCGCAGTTGCGCCAGCGCCATGCCGGCCTGCTCGCGCAAGCTGTTCATCGCGGCGTCCTGTTCGAGCGCCGGCGAAACGCCGGTCAGCGCGTCGAAATATTGCGGCGCGGCGCATTCGATGGTGCCGAGGCTTGGCGCCGATGTCGGCACCAGCACCGTATAGGCGCAGGCCAGGCTGGTCGACAGAACGATCAATTTGCCGCGTAAGGTCATCGCATAGGCTCCGTTTCTCGGGCCGCTGACGAAGACCATCCCACAAAAAATGTTCCATCCGGTTGCGGAAACCGCGCCATGTTTGCGCGCCGGATTTACCCGCTATTAGCTAAAAGTCGAGCGGCAGCAGCGGTCCGCCCGAGGTGCGGCATTGCCGCTGGCAATAGCGGTCGCAGCTGTCGGTCAGCTTGAGGCATTGGCCCTGCGTTTTGCGCGGCTCGCTATCGCCGGCAAGATTTTCACGAGCAAGACAATCGGCTGAGCCCCAGGCGCAATAAGACCCGCATTCGCTCCAGCAGAGGCCGGAGGCCCACACCGACTGCGCCCTTTCGCTGCGCGGAAACGGCAGGCCTTGCGGACGCGCCATCGCCGGCCGATAGACCGGCTCGGCCGCCGCGGCGGTGTCGATGCGGGCGGTCGCGCCCGGCAGCAACAGGGCTCCGATCAAAAGGCCGATCAGAACAAAAGCGCGTGTCATGCGGTGTCTCCAGCCGGTCACGATAATCAAGTCGGCCGCCCATGCCAATCCGGATGGGTGCGGGGAACTATCCGCTATTCCGGTGAATTGGTAGTATCCCCGTCCGGCCCAAGGTTATGCGGGAATTGGGAATCCAGGAATTGGCGATCCGGGAGACATGCGTGAGCAGCTTTGCCGATCCACAATCACCAGTCGGCGCCGGTCAGGCGCCCGCCGATCAAACACCGATCCAGCAATTCGGCACCGCCGGCATCGCGGCGATGGACCGGCCGAGTGTCATCACTCGCCTGTTCATGGCCGTCGTCGCCTTCGTCGAGCGGCTTAATCTCACGCACAGCAAGGTCGGCAATCCGCCGATCTACGACAACGCGGTGTTTCCGTGGACGCAGGCTATCGAGCGCGACTGGCGCGCCATCCGCGCCGAGTTGGACCGTGTTCTCATCCGGCAGAGCGAACTGCCCGGCTTTCACGAACTGTCGCCCGACGTCGCCACCATCAGCCAGGACAAAGGCTGGAAAAGTTTTCTGCTGTGCGGCTACGGCTTCCACGCGCAGGCCAATATCGCGAAGTGCCCGGAGACCTGGCGCATTTGCCAATCGATCCCCGGCCTGACGACAGTGATGTTCTCGATCCTCGAGCCGGGCAAACATCTGCCAGCGCATCGCGGTCCCTATAACGGCGTGCTGCGGCTGCATCTCGGGCTGATCGTTCCGGAGCCGCGCGAGCAGCTCGGCATCCGTGTCGACAAGGAAGTTTATCGCTGGAAGGAAGGCGAAGCCGTCATCTTCGACGACGCCTATGAGCACGAGGCCTGGAACCGGACGGACAAGACCCGCGTCGTGTTGTTCGTCGATTTCATCAAGCCGCTGCGCTTTCCCGCCAATGTGCTCAACTGGCTGCTGCTGCACCTCGCCGTGTTCACGCCCTTCATCCGCGACGGCGCCGACAACCAGAAGGCTTGGGAGAAGAAGTTCTACGCCGAGGCCGAGGCGCTGCGGAACAGCTAGGGCGATACGGCGGCGAGCCTTGGCCCGCGCCAAAGCGCTTACGCAAGAACGCGGGTTTTCCTTTTTCTGCTCTTGCCGGTTGGCTGCGCGTGGCACGCCTTCGCCAAGGCCGGATCGCAAATGTCCGGATGGCCGGCACAGCAATCGGTCATCAGAAATTCGATCAACCCGCGCAGTTCCTTGTAATCGGCGCTGTAGACGATCGAGCGGGCCTCGCGCCGCGCTCTGATCAGCCCGGAATGTTCGAGATCCTTGAGGTGAAACGACACGTTCGAGGCGGAGACGTCCGAGGCTTCGGCGAGCGCGCCCGCCGCCATGCCGCCCGGCCCGGCCTTGACCAGCATGCGCACAATCCGCAACCGTGTTTCCTGCGACAGCGCCGCGAACGCGGTTTGTGCTTGACCTTCGTTCATTTTTCAATAATCCTACAATTCAAGAATCGTTGAAATAAGGGTATCAGCCATGACTGTCGTTGCCAAGCCCTCCTCGCTGGTCGGCGCCTTGATGCCGGCCGGGGAAGTATCCGCCCAGACCCTGCTCGACACGCTGGCCGGCCACAAGGATAAGAGCCTGATCTTCCATTACGAAGGCCGTGACGTCCGCCCCAGTTATCATGTCACCGAAGTCAAAACCGGCGCTTTTCGCGGGCTCGACTGCGGCGCCAACACCGAGCAATGGAATGAGACCTTTATCCAGCTCTGGGACATCGAGGAAGACAACCGCGGCCATATGCCGGTGTGGAAATTCCTCGCCATCATCGGCAAGGTTGGCCAGGCGGTCGGCTTCGATCTGGATGCGAAACTGACATTCGAGGTCAGCGACGGCGTGCGGCCTATGCAGATTTACCGCGCCGACCGTATCGAGACGGCGGACGCCGTCCGGGTTTATCTGTCGGCCCGGCCGTCGAGCTGCAAACCGCGCGACCGTTGGCTGGCGCAAGAAACCGGACGCGCCGAAGCCGCCTGCTGCGGGCCGAAAGCACAGAAATCCTGCTGCGGGTAGAAATCCCCCTTGACTGTATAAATCCCTAGGTATATATACCCTATATCCCGTCTCATCTAACGAGGGGCGTTTGATCAGCGTCGTCAGATGCTGGGGCGGGGAGCGGTGGCTGGTGAGGGCGTCGGAGATGCGACGCAACGACTTCACCAGCGGTCCAAGCCGCTTGGTCCCGGCGCGCCTGCCGCGCGCCACTGGGGCGGAAGTGCGCCTTCGCGCGCGCTGTCTAATGCAAAAGCCGGGATACCACCGGCCGGAGCCAGAGACGGCGGCGTTAGGCACATGGAAACCCCGCAGCGGTGGATAGGTGTCCCTAAAGCAAGAGGGAGCCTGAAAAGGTCAGTCCATCGGGGGTCAAGCGGAGCAAACCTATAAACATCGCGCGCGGGACGCTGGGGATCCGGCAGTTTCGTGGTGGCTAACCTGTGTACTTTAACTCACATCGTGCACAGGGCTGCGGAGCCGTCGTGGCTCCGGCGTTCCGCGCGCCCTCGTTTGATCGAGGGCGCAAGAGGATGCGAGATCAAGCGACGGCCTGCCCGGGGCCGCAAAGAACACGGGCGATGACGCATGTCTGCGCAATGCCGTCGTCCCCGCGAAGGCGGGGACCCATACGCTGAGCCGGAAGCTTGCGGCAATGCGCCAATTGCCTTGCTACTCTATCTCTACCGAGCCGTCCGGGATTATGGGTCCCCGCTTTCGCGAGGACGACAGAAAGAAAGGACCGGGACAGTAAACGCTCCGCTCGCCACCCTCCCATTTGAGGGGAGGGATAATAAGACCCCACCCGCCTTGCCATTGCCGCCATTCGCGTCTAGCTCCTGCTCTATGCTCGACACCCCTGCCCCCACTGCCACCGACACCGGCGCCGCCCCGAAAGTGAGCTTCGTCTCGCTCGGCTGCCCGAAGGCGCTGGTCGATTCCGAGCGCATCATCACGCGGCTGCGCGCCGAGGGCTATGAACTGACCCGCGAGCACGTCGGCTCCGATCTCGTCATCGTCAACACCTGCGGCTTCCTCGATTCCGCCAAGGCGGAGTCGCTCGCCGCGATCGGCCTGGCGCTCAAGGAAAACGGCAAGGTCATCGTCACCGGCTGCATGGGCGCAGAGCCCGAGAACATCACCGCCGCGCATCCGGGCGTGCTGGCGATCACCGGCCCGCAGCAATATGAAAGCGTGCTGGAGGCCGTGCATCGCGCCGCGCCGCCGAAACACAATCCGTTTCTCGATCTGGTGCCGCCGGAAGGCATCAAGCTGACGCCGCGTCATTACGCCTATTTG
>CANKBJ010000156.1 GCA_947479905.1 Bradyrhizobiaceae bacterium | reverse complement strand
TTGCTGCCCTCCTAGCGATGTAACATCGCGGGTGTCGCATTAGTGCGGTCGGGAATCGACCTGCACTGCATTCCGTTTACTACAGCACAACGAAAAAAACAGTGACTCCACCGCGGCGTTGTGTGTAAGCGGCGCAAAACCCTCACGAACAGCGATCGCGCGCGCCGCGAAAAACAAAACGGCGGCGCTTGACAACGGGTTTGCGTGACGCAGCGGCGCGAAAACACCGTGCATGCAAATAATGCGATGAAATAAGGACTTTTTGTTCTTCCGTTTTTGACGGGAAAGCGCGCGGCGGCGCGAATCCGGAAGCGAAAATGGAATATCGAAACGATTTTTTTGCGCGCCGATACGCGCCGTGCACAACGCAAAAATAATTTTCAAAAAACTGCGCGCGCGGCGCTGTCGAGTGACCTGAATCGACAAAAATCGAGCGAATCAGTGCAAGTGATTCGCGGAACGCATCGTCATGCGCCGGAAATTTTCGCGCATCGCACGCGCATGCGCACCGTCACCGTCCGTCTCGATGGGAAAAATCTGCCGGCTGACGCCCGGTCATGGGTGGCCGCGCAACGACATGCGCGCGCTTTGCCGCAGCGCGGCAAGATTGTCGAACGCGACGCGATAACGCCGTCGCCTTCAGACGCCGAGTTTGGATTTTAAGAGTTCGTTTACCGCTTGCGGGCTGGCCTTGCCGCCGGATGACTTCATCGCCTGGCCAACGAACCACATCATCGCCTTCGGATTGGCCTTCGCCTGCGCCACCTTGTCCGGATTTTGCGCGATCAGCTCGTCGACGATGGCGCCGATCGCGCCCAGATCAGTCACTTGCGCCATGCCGCGGCTCGCGACGAGCGCGCGCGGGTCGCCGCCTTCGGTCCACAGGATCTCGAACAAGTCCTTGGCAATCTTGCCGGAAATCGTCTTTTCGGAAATCAGTTCGATGAGCCCGGCAAGCTGCGAGGCGGAGACCGGCGACGTCGCAACGGTCCGCGCGTCCTTGTTCAGCCGGCCGAACAGTTCGTTGATCACCCAGTTGGCGGCAAGCTTGGCGTCGCGGCCCTTGGCGACGGTCTCGAAATACGCCGCCGTCTCGCGCTCGGCCACCAGCTGGCCGGCGTCGTATGGCGACAGGCCGAAGTCGCGCACGAAGCGCGCTTTCTTCGCGTCGGGAAGTTCCGGCAGCTTCGCCTTCAGTGCCGCGACCGCCTTGGGGTCAAGTTCCAGCGGCAAAAGATCGGGATCGGGGAAATAACGGTAGTCGTGCGCCTCTTCCTTGGAGCGCATCGAGCGCGTCTCGCCCTTGGTCGGGTCGAACAGCCGCGTCTCCTGCACGATCGTACCGCCGTCCTCGATGATCTCGATCTGGCGGCGCGCCTCGTGCTCGATCGCCTGGCCGATGAAGCGGATCGAATTGACGTTCTTGATCTCGCAGCGCGTGCCAAGCGGCGCGCCCGGCTTGCGTACCGAGACGTTGACGTCGGCGCGCAAGGACCCTTCTTCCATATTGCCGTCGCAGGTACCGAGATAGCGCATGATCGAGCGCAGCTTGGCCACATAGGCCTTGGCCTCCTCGGATGAGCGCAGGTCGGGCTTGGACACGATCTCCATCAAAGCCACTCCCGAGCGGTTGAGATCGACGGCGGACATCTGCGGGTGGCGGTCGTGCAGGCTTTTGCCGGCGTCCTGCTCGAGATGCAGCCGCTCGATACCGATGGTCACCGCCTCGCCGTCCGGCAGATCGACCACGATCTCGCCCTCGCCGACCACCGGCTGCTTGTACTGGCTGATCTGGTAGCCCTGCGGCAGGTCAGGATAGAAATAGTTCTTGCGGTCGAACACCGAGCGCAGATTGATCTGCGCGTTCAGCCCCAGCCCCGTGCGCACCGCCTGATCGACGCATTCGGCGTTGATCACCGGCAGCATGCCCGGCATAGCCGCGTCGACCAGCGAGACGTGGCTGTTCGGCGCCGCGCCGAATTCGGTCGACGCGCCAGAGAACAGCTTGGATTTGGACGAGACCTGGGCATGAACCTCCATGCCGATCACGACTTCCCAGTCGCCGGTCGCGCCCTTGATGAGCTTTTGCTGGTTCGCCTGCTGGTTCATTGCCGCTTCCGCCACATTCTCTGTGACCTTCAGATCGCGCGCGCGGGCGGCGGCGTCAAGGGCGGGACTTTGCGCGGGCGCCGGGCAGCCGCTCAGAACCTGAGAACCGCGCCGCTGTCCCGCTCAAGCGTGTCGAAGCTGTCGGTGAAGCCGCGATAATGGGTCAACAGGCCGTTTTGCACGCGAAAGAACGAGGCGATCCGGCAGCGGATCGTGCGTCCGCCATCGCGCTCGACCAGAACGACGTCGGCGACGCCGGCGGCGCGATCGCCCTCGGCGATCACATGGTCGGCGACATGGCTTTCGACATGATAGCGAGCGACCAAAGCGGCGAAAGTCGCGCAGACGGCGGCCTTGCCGCGGCAGCGGCCGACCTCGGGAAAAATCGACGGCGGCCCCTGAAACAGCCAGTCGATGTCGTCGGCGAAGCGCGCCCCGATCCGCGCGAAATCGCCCTTGCGGTAGGCATCCTGCATATCGGCGACGACCGCGCGCACATCGCCGGCGGCCGCGCTGCCGTCAATCGGCGTGTCGGTCACCAGACGCAACATGTCAAAGCTCGATCAGGCGGCCGAGCGCCTGTTCGGCCTGATCAAAGCTGTCGGCGAATTCGCGGAATTCGATCACCTTGCCGCCGGCGACGCGGATCAGGTTGGCGGCGCGAAACCGCAGCAGCCGGCCGGTAGCCAGTTGCGTCAGGCTGACATCGGCCATAACCGCGGCGCGGTCATCCTCGACGATGGTGATATCCGGTTCGTAGCTGCGCAAGGAATAGGACAGCCCCATCAGCGCCAGCGCCTGCAACACGGCCGGCCGGCCGCGCCTCAGGCCGGCGAATGGAAACACCTCGATCGGGCCGTGGATAATCCAGTCGATGTCGTCATGCAGCAAGGCGACGAAGCCGTCGAAGTCACGCCGCCGGTGAGCATTAAAAAGCGCCGCCAATGTTTCACGCGTTTCGCTTTCGCTCACCCTCATTCTCCCCTGCCGGTATATCCCGTATTAGCATACCTCCGGCGTCCGCCAAGCCCCTGTCGCCGATATCGGTTAAAATCGTCCGACGCTTATACGGTGACCATGTGGCCGACGGCCTGTTCGACCTGATCGAAACTGTCGGCGAATTCGCGGAACTCCATCAACTGGCCGTTCTCGATCCGCAAGAAATTCGCGACCCGAAACCGCAGCGTGCGGCCGGTCGCGCGTTGCTTGAAGCTAACATCGGCCATCACGGCGGCGCGGTCGCCGTTCACAAGCAAGACTTCGATCGCGTGCCGTTCCAGCGCATAGCTTTCGACGATGCCGCCGATCGCCTGCAAAACCGCGGCGCGCCCCCGGCGCAAGCCGGCGAACGGAAAAACGTCGACCGGGCCGTGAATGACCCAGTCTATGTCCTCATGCAGCATCTCGGCAAAGCGGTTGAAGTCGTGCCCTATATAGGCGCGATAAAGCGCGTCCACCGTCGCGCGGGTTTCCAGCTCGCTCTCGCCCACGCAGCCCTCCCCCGAGATCGACATGAGTATGTCGCTACCTCAGGGGCGCGCCAAGGTACCCCTCGGCGTTTTCAGTCACATTCGGTTATTTGAATTCCGTCGCCTCACCACCACGGTTTGGCGACGAAACGCCCGGCCTCACGTTCGATCACCTCGCCGAGTGAGAACAAAGTCTCCTCGTCGAAGGGCCGGCCGATCAGTTGCAGCCCAAGCGGCAGGCCTTGCCCGTCCGAGCCCGCCGGCACGGCGATTCCCGGCAATCCCGCCATGTTCACCGTCACCGTGAACACGTCGTTGAGATACATCTCGACCGGATCGGCGCCGCCCTTCTCGCCTATGCCGAAGGCCGCCGACGGCGTTGCCGGCGTCAGCATCGCATGCACGCCGACGGCGAAGCATTGCTCGAAGTCGCGCTTGATCAAAGTGCGCACCTGCTGCGCGCGCAGATAATAGGCGTCGTAATAACCGGCCGAGAGAACGTAAGTGCCGATCATGACGCGGCGGCGCACTTCGGCGCCGAAGCCTTCGGCGCGCGTCTTCTCGTACATGTCGGTGATGTCGCGCCCGGGCACGCGCAGGCCATAGCGCACGCCGTCATAGCGCGCGAGGTTGGACGAGGCTTCCGCCGGCGCGACGATGTAATAGGCCGGCAGCGCGTATTTGGTATGCGGCAGCGACACGTCGACCAGTTCGGCGCCGGCGCTTTTGAGCCAGTCGCAGCCCTGTTGCCAGATCTTTTCGATTTCCGCCGGCATGCCGTCGAGCCGGTATTCCTTCGGAATGCCGATACGCAGACCCTTCACCGATTTGCCGATCGCCGCCTCAAAGTCCGGTACAGGCCGATCGACGCAGGTCGTATCCTTGGCGTCGGGACCGGCCATCGAGCGCAGCATGATGGCGGCGTCGCGCACCGTCTTGGCGATCGGCCCGGCCTGATCGAGCGACGAGGCAAACGCCACGACGCCCCAGCGCGAGCAGCGCCCATAGGTTGGCTTGATGCCGACGGTGCCGGTGAAGGCCGCCGGCTGGCGAATGGAGCCGCCGGTGTCGGTCGCGGTCGCGCCCAGGCACAATTGCGCCGCCACCGCCGCGGCCGAACCGCCCGACGAGCCGCCCGGCACCAAAGGCGTGTTCGAGCCTTCCCGCCGCCACGGCGACTGCACGGTGCCGAAGGAAGACGTCTCGTTCGACGAGCCCATGGCGAATTCGTCGTTGTTGGTTTTGCCGAGCATCACCGCGCCGTCGCGCCAGAGCTGCGCGGTGATCGTCGATTCATAGGTCGGCACGAAATTATCGAGGATGTGCGAACACGCCGTCGTGCGGACGCCTTTGGTGGCGAACAGATCCTTGATTGCCAGCGGAATGCCTTCGAGAGGCCCTGCCTCGCCCTTGGCGAGGCGCGCATCGGAGGCTTTCGCCATCGCAACCGCCTGCTCCGGCGTCTCCAGCACATAGGCGTTCAGCGCGCGCGCCTTCTCCACCGCCGCGACATGGGCGCTGGTCAGTTCAACGGCGCTGATGTCCTTTTTGCGGAGACGGTCCCGGGCCTCGGCGAGCGTCAACGAAGTCAATTCTGTCATTGCCAATTCTTCACTGGAGCAAAGCTATTTCTGAGGCGCGTCGCACACGAAAGTGTTTTTCGATTTCAGCGCGGCGATCTCTTTCGGCGAACGCTGCTTGATGACGATGGTGCCGTCCTTCTGTTCCTCGCGGTACAGTTCGCCGGGCAGCGGCAGCCCCATGGCGCGCAAATCGTCGAGCGTATGGCCGTCCGGCAGCTTGCCGGTGGAGATGATCTCCACCAGCGCCCACAGACGCTCCTGTTCGCCCATTTCGCAGGCCATGCACATTTCAGCTCTCCGTCATGGCCGGATTTATTCCGGCCATCCACGTCTTCTTTACTCAATCACTTTTGGAACGAGGTAAAACCCGTCCTCGCTTTGCGGCGCATTGGCCAGCACCGCCTCGGCATTGCCGCCGTCGGTCACTTCGTCCTTGCGCATTTTCATCGCCATCGGCGTCACCGAGGTCATCGGCTCGACGCCGGCGACATCGACTTCCTGCAATTGCTCGACGAAAGCCAGCATGGCGTTCAATTCGCCCTTGAGATGCTCGACCTCGTCCTCGGCGACCGCGATGCGGGCGAGACGGGCGATACGGCGGACGGTGTCGGCGTCGACTGACATGAATCCCTCGAAAAACCCGGCCTCGTGCCGGCGGTTCAGGCCTTAAGTAAAGCGGATCGCATGCATTTGCCAGTCGCAAAAGACGGCGACGGCTCAGGCCTTTCCGGGGCGGATAGAGGCGGAATCCGAGAAAAAGGCCGGATCGGCCCTCAGGGGGCCGTCGACTTCTGCCCTTCCACCACGCTCCAGCCTTCGGCCTTCAACTGCTTCTTCGCCAGAGCCGTCGCCTGGCCGGTGATGCGCAGTTCGCCGGCAGCCTTGGCGGCGAGCGCCTTGCGCTCGGCGGTGAAGCTGCCGAAGCGCGCGGCGCTTTCCGCCGTCCACGACAGAGCGTCGATCGGTGCGGCAGTGACGATTCGGCCATCGCGCGTGCGCGCGAACAGCAAGCCGCCGAGCGCGACGATCTGCGCATAGCCGCGCGGCGGCGCTTCCTTCGCCATCAGTTCGGCCAGAGTGCGCATGAAGAACGCCGTGGCGCGCGTATCGGCCGCCGCGGCGCGGTCGATGAACACCGGCCGTCCGGCGACATCCTTCATGCTGTCGAGGGCTGCGACCAACGCCGCCATGTCGATCGGCGTGTAATTGCGGTTGGCGAGGATCGCGGCGTTCAATTCAGGCGCAACGCCCATATCGGTGAGCTTTGTGCGATTGATGTCGAGGATCTGCGCCGCCGTGTATTGCCGCGCCAGATCGGCAATCGAGATATTGTCGAGCTTGTTGGCAGTGGACAGGTTCGACACAACAATGCCGGCAGCGCCCGGCACCGCCAGAAGCGCGCCGCTGACCGCAAGGCCGCCGAGCGCGGCCGCTTCCGACAACTGCTTGAGCTTGGCGTCGAGTGGCGCAAAATCGGTGTAGGGATCGACGCCGTAGGCCGCGGCCAGCGTCCGTCTTTCGCTGGTGACGCCGAGCAGGCCGGCCAGCGCATCGTCCTGCGTCTTGCCGGCATTGCCGATGCCGGAACCGATGCGGCTGAACATCGCACCGATGCCGCCCAAGGTGCTCTGCATCGTGCCGATCGGATTGGTAATCAGCCGGCCGGTATATTTGATCGGGTTCAAGCCCGCTTCGACCAAAGACTTGGCGAATGTGTCGGAGCCGCCGACTTTCTCCAGAAGCGACAGCGCCACCAGCTCGTTGAGCCGCATCCGCAGCATGGCGTCGCCTGGCACCTGCATTTCGCCGTAAGGCGTCGTCAGCACGTAGTGGCGAAGCAGCCCGTCGCTCTGCACCGGCGTCTGGACCGTGTAATTGGCGCCGACGCGGTTGATGCCGCGGATTTGCGCGGCGTTGAAGGACGGCGGCGCCTCAAACGGCTGGGCCAGCGCCGCGCCAGCGTGTAGCGCGAGACAAAACAGCGGCGCGCACCGCAACGCCTTTGCATATAACGCCAACATGACGACCCCCGTCCCCGAAAAACCTATTGTGCCCTTGCGGCGCAGGCTACGCCAGTGTCGGCCGGGAAGCCGCCGTTGGCGGGGCTGAGGGACGCATGCTACGGCTGCCGCAGAGGAGTGTTCATGGGACTTGTCCTGCCACTGGTCGAAGCTGCCGAACATTTCGCCGTCCGCGGCGGACTGATCGGGCTCGATCTCGGCACAAAGACCATCGGCGTCGCGGTCAGCGATCCGGACCGGAGGCTGGCAACCGGCGTCGAGACCGTGGCGCGCAGCAATTTTACCGCCGACGCGAAGCGCTTGCTGGCGCTGGCCATAGAGCGCGGCGCGATCGGTTTTGTGCTCGGCCTGCCGATCAATATGGACGGATCGGAAGGCCCGCGCGCGCAATCGACCCGCGCTTTCGCCCGCAATTTCGCCAAGCTGACGGATTTGCCGATCGCACTCTGGGACGAGCGATTGTCGACCGCGGCGGTCGAGCGCGGCCTGATCGAAGCTGACATGCGCCGCGACCGGCGCGCCGAGGTGATCGATCAGCACGCCGCCATGTTCATTCTGCAAGGCGCGCTCGACCGGCTCGACAATCTCAAGCGCCGCACACCGGCGACGTGACCGGGCATTTAAAACAAGAAAGGGCGGGCATTGCTGCCCGCCCCCGAATCACGTCGCCGCCGTCGCCGAATGCGTTACTGCGCGCACGGGCGGTAATTCGGCGAACCCGGCGAACCGCCGCAGCGGACGCTGCGCCGCGGCGCGTAGTAGCGCGGCGCTTCCGCGTATGGATAGGCCGGCACCGCGCCGATATCGTATGCCGGACCGTAATAGGCCGGCGCCCGCTCGTAAGCATAGCCTGGCTCATAGGCGTAGCCACGATCGTAATAACCCGGGCCGTAATAGCCGTTGTTCGAATTGGCGACCGCCGCGCCAACCAGCGCACCGGCGGCAAAGCCGCCAATCGCCGCCGCGTTGCGGCCGTCACGCGCTTCACTGGGCGAAGCCAAAGCCAGCGCGAAGGCGCCCGTCATCGTCGCCGCGACTGCGAACGTCACAAATTTGGTAACTGCCCAGGTTTCCTTGTGGTTTTAAGCTGCGCGTAGCGCCTTTTCAAGATCTCCCGGGTGTTGTTGTAGGGCTTTGATGATGTTCCAGCCCTGCTTTCTGGCGGTTGAGAGGAAGCCGCGGATGGTGGCGAAGTCGGCGG
>CANKBJ010000155.1 GCA_947479905.1 Bradyrhizobiaceae bacterium | reverse complement strand
GGGGATTCGTCTTGTTAATGATAAAAACGCGGCCCTTGCGCCGGACAATCTTGTTGTCCCGGTGGCGGCCACGCAACGATTTCAATGAGTTACGAACTTTCATCACAGTCTCTCAATGCAGGTTTGGAGGGTTCATAAGGGTCATGGGGCCCCCTGTCAACGCGAGACCGCCCCCGGTGGTGGCCGCGCCCGCCCTGCATTACAGTCCGCCACCCGAAGGCACCCCTGGATACCAGCGAGCCCCAGCCATGCACCGCAGCCGCGACCGCTTTCTGACGACGCATACCGGCAGCCTTCCCCGGCCCGAAGACCTCATCAAAATGATGTACGCCAAGGAGGAAGGCGTTCCGGTCGACCCGGTGGCGCTTGCCGCGCGGGTCAAAACCGCGGTCGCGGAACTCGTCGGCAAGCAGGCCGCCTCCGGCGTCGACCTGATCAATGACGGCGAGATGTCGAAGCCGAGCTACGCCACCTATATCAAGGACCGGCTCGACGGCTTCGGCGGCACCGGCAACACCTTCGTCTATCAGGACGTCCACGAATTCCCGGCACTTGAGAAAAAGGTGTTCGGCGATCCCGGCCGCTCGCGGCGCAAGACGCCGGCCTGCAACGCGCCGATTGCGGTGCGCGACCGCGAGGCGCCAATCGTCGATGCCGACAATCTCAAAGCCGCGCTGGCGAGCGTGAAGGCGACCGGCGGCTTCATGAGCGCCGCCTCGCCCGGCGTGGTGTCGCTGTTTTTCCGCAACGACTACTACAAGGACTTCGAGAGCTACATCTACGCCATCGCCGATGCGATGCGTTACGAATATGAGATCGTCGCCAAGGCAGGCCTCGTCCTGCAGATCGACTGCCCCGATCTCGGCATGGGCCGGCATATTCAATATGCCGATCTCAGCCTGCCGGAGTTCCGCAAGCGCGCGCAGCTTCACGTCGAGGCGCTCAATCACGCCGTCGCCAATATTCCGGCCGAGCAATTGCGCATGCATGTCTGCTGGGGCAATTACGAAGGCCCGCATCACCGCGACGTGCCGATGGCCGACATCGTCGACATCGTGTTCGGCGCCAGGCCGAACGCCATTTCGTTCGAGGCCGCCAATCCGCGGCACGCGCATGAATGGGCGCTGTTCGAAACGGTCAAGCTGCCGGACGGCAAGGTGCTGATCCCCGGCGTGCTCGAATCCAAATCGAATTTCATCGAGCATCCCGAACTGATCGCGCAACGCATCGGCCGCTACGCCAAACTGGTCGGCCGCGAGAACGTCATCGCCGGCTCGGACTGCGGCTACGGCACCTGGGTCGGTCAGGCGGCGGTCGATCCGCAGGTCGTGTTTGCGAAACTTCAGGCGATGGCGGAAGGCGCGGCGATCGCCAGCAAGCAGTTCTGGAAATAATTCGGCAAACCGCTACTTCCGGCGCAATCGCTTGTAGAAACGCGGCGCCATGATGACGATGGCGATCAGGCCGAGCGCGGCCAGCGCATAGCGGATGTTGGCGGTGTCGCCGGCAACCGCTTCGCGGCTGGCATGGCCGATCCAGGTATAGGCCACCGTCGATGGCGCCATGAACACCACGGTCGCCACCATGTAGTGGAGGAACGGGATGCGGGTGACGCCGAGCAGGTAGTTGACGATGGTGTAGGGAAAGATCGGCACCAGCCGCACGAAGGCGACGAATTGCCAGCCGTCGGTTTCGACGCTGCGGACAACCTTTCGCAGGCGCGGCCCGGCGCGGCGCTCGACCCAGTCGGCGGCGACATAGCGCGCGATCAGGAACGCGGCCGCGGCGCCGAGCGTGGCGCCGGCAAGATTGATGAGGCTGCCCCAGACCGGCCCGAACAGAACACCGCCGACGACGTCGAAAATGCCGCCGGGGATCATGGCGACGGTGGCGATCGCATACAGCAGAATGAAACCAACCGGGGCCCAGTCGCCAAGGCTGGCGATGCGGGCCTGCACGCCTGCGACGCTGGTCGCGCCGTCAAAGACCCAGAACAGCGCCAGACCGCTGGCCATGACCAGCAGGACGATCAGCACGATGAGCCATCGTCGTTGCGTCATGCCGCCTAAGTTGGATTGCCGCTTTAAGGATTAAGACCAAAGGGATGGTGGGCGCGACAGGGATCGAACCTGTGACCCCCTCCATGTCAAGGAGGTGCTCTCCCGCTGAGCTACGCGCCCTTTAGTGCTGTGGTCTTATCGGCTCCAATCTGGCGAAGCAAGGCCAGAGAGGCAGCCTTTTTTATGGTCAGGCCGCCAGCATCTTGTGGACCTCGTTGACGAGGTCGCGCAGGTGGATCGGCTTGGACAGGACCTTGGCCTGCTTGGGCGCAGACGAATCGGCGTTCAGCGCCACGGCGGCAAAGCCGGTGATGAACATGATCTTGATGTCGGGGTCGAGTTCGGCGGCCCGGCGGGCCAGCTCGATGCCGTCCATTTCCGGCATGACGATATCGGTCAAAAGCAGCTCGAACGGCTCTTCGCGCAGGCGCTGATAGGCCGACAGGCCGTTGTCATAGGAGGTGACGTCGAATCCGGCATTTTGCAGGGCCTTCACCAGAAAGCGCCGCATATCGGTGTCGTCTTCAGCCAACAGGATTTTCGACATCGTCTCAAAACGCCCCTAACGCCACTATACGCCCGGCCCAAGTACCGGCTTTCGCCGCCCATAAGAACGATGCCGGGTAAATAACGGGTGAACCAAAACCAAGGCTTGGCTTTATCCCCCGGCCTATGGACAATAGAACGTATAGTGCGCCTGATTTTGGCCTATTCCCACTGGAATCAGCGTATCCGATGGATGTCCCGGCGGTGAACCATTCCTATGACTGATTCAAAGGACGAGCTCGATCCGCCATTTGAAATCGTCGAGCCGGCGGTCGTCCGGGGCCCGGCTTTGTTCAATTCGCCCCATTCGGGCTCGACCTATCCGCACGAATTCCTCAGCCTGTCCCGGCTCGATATCGGCACGCTGCGGCGCTCCGAGGACAGTTTCGTCGACGAATTGATGGCCGGGGTAGTCGCGCAGGGCTACCCGCTGATGCGGGCGCATTTTCCGCGCTGTTTCGTCGACGTGAACCGCGAGCCCTATGAGCTCGATCCGCGCATGTTCGACGGCCGCCTGCCCTCCTTCGCCAATACCCGCTCCATGCGGGTGGCAGGGGGCCTGGGAACCGTGGCGCGGGTGGTCGGCGATGCCCAGGAAATCTACAATTGCCGTATTCCGATCGACGACGCGCTCGCCCGGATCGAGAGCCTGTACAAGCCCTATCACCGGGCGCTGCGGAAGCTGTTCACCCGCCTGCACCGCGATTTCGGCGCCGCCATTCTGGTCGATTGCCACTCGATGCCATCGTCGGCCGGCCACAAGGACGAACGCCCGCGTCCCGAATTCGTCATTGGCGACCGCTACGGCACCAGCTGCGTCGGCGTGGTCGCCGAGACGGTGGAGCAGACCCTGCGTGCCATGGGCTACACGGTAAGCCGGAACAAGCCCTATGCCGGCGGCTTCATCACCGAGCACTACGGCAACCCAGCCGCCGGCCTGCATTCGGTCCAGCTCGAGATCAACCGCGCACTCTATATGGACGAACGCCGCTATTTGCGCGGCAGCGGCTTCGATCGCCTGGCGGCCGATCTGGTGACGTTGGCCTGCCGTCTCGGCGAGATCCCGCTGGAGGAACTGCGGCCCTATCGCGCGGCGGCGGAATAGCGCGCGGCGCCCACTTTCGCGCAGACCAGACAGCTTAACACAAAAAAAGGGCCGCTCACGAAGAGCGGCCCAAGTCTAGGGAGGAAACGCCCAAGGAGGGCAACGGTATCGCTACCGCATTGCAATAAGATACACCGCAACGCACAAAAATCAAGAACGCGAAGTCGTTTTACCATGCATATTTGCATGACTGAATGCTGAATTCGAGCATTGGTGCAAGCGCCATGCAAGAAGTTGCGGACAGCCGGAACGCCACGCAATTAAATAACAAACATGTTCGTTAGCGGACAAACGACAGCAAATTCGTCGCAGGCCGGCCAATTGCCTAGTCGGCCAAACCCGGATTTTCCTTCGGTTGCCGCCGCCGCCAGTCTCCGATAGGCCGGTGCAATCAAAGGGCCGCCATGACCGCCATCGATTTCACCAGCTTCGTCGACAGGCTCGCCACCGCCTCCGGCGAAACCATCCTGCCGTTCTTCCGCACCGCGCTGGCGGTCGAGAACAAGCTGTCGCGCGGCTTCGATCCGGTCACCGCCGCCGACCGCGCCGCGGAAAACGCCATGCGCAGCCTGATCCGCGAGACCTTCCCCGAACACGGCATCCTCGGCGAGGAATACGGCGCCGAGCACAGCGACGCCGAATATATCTGGGTGCTCGACCCGATCGACGGCACCAAGTCTTTCATCTCAGGCATGATCGCCTGGGGCACCTTGATCGGCCTGATGCGCTTCGGCGAGCCGGTCTACGGCATGATGCACCAGCCATTCACGCGCGAACGTTTCACCGGCGACAGCGGCGCCGCGCAATATCGCGGGCCCGGCGGGCCGCGCGACCTGCGCGTCCGAAAATGCGAATCTTTAAGCGACACGGTTTTGTTCACCACCAGTCCGCTGCTGATGAACTCCGCCGACCGCGCCAGTTTCGGCAAGGTCGAGAACAAGGCCAAGCTGTCGCGCTACGGCGGCGACTGCTACGCCTATTGCATGCTGGCGGCGGGGCAGATCGACCTGGTCATCGAGACCGAGATCAAGCCGCACGACATCGTCGCGCTGATCCCGATCATCATTGGCGCTGGCGGCATAATTACCACCTGGGAAAACGGCCCGCCGCAGGCCGGCGGCCGCATCATCGCGGCGGGCGACGCGCGCACGCACGCGGCGGCGCTGGAGTTGCTCAAGGCTTAAGCCGGCGCTTGCCTGGCGTTTTCTTCGACAACTTCGCCAGCGCGCGCGTCGAGGGCATGCGCATATCGGCCGCATGTTCGTCACGATCCAGATTCTCGATAATCGCCAGCAACACCGCGCGCGTTGTCGCGATCGCCGACGGCTTGACCCCGCGCGCGGCGACGCTATTGACGTCCTCGGCCAGCGGCACAAGCACGTCGCGCAAGGCGCGGCCCTTGGCGGTCAAAAGCACATAGATTTTCTTGCGGTCGCCGGCGAATTTGCGGCGGCGGATATAGCCGCGACGCTCCATCGCCTTGAGCGCGGCGAAGGTCGTCGGCTCCATCACGCCGGCGCGTTCGCTCAATTCGCGTTGGGTCAGCCGGTCGCCTTCCCAGAGGATGCGCAGAAACGTCCAATGCCCGAACGATACCGCGTGCTCGGCAAGCCGCATTTGCAATGCCCGCACCAGCGCGCGGGTCGCATCCTTCACCAGATGCGCCAGACGGTCGTCCGGCACCGCCTCGCGCCAGTGGCGCAGGATCGCCTGCGTGTCGGGCTGTGATTTAGATCGTGACATCGCGGCCTTCGCGGGCGGAACGCAACATGGCGAAGACGACCTCCATCGTCGCCATCGCCCACGCGCCGTCATGCAGCGGCGCTACGCCATCGACGACCGCGCGATACAGTTCATCGATGACTTCGCTACGCGGCACCGCGGGCGGCGGCAATGCGTCGAGCCGGGCGGCGCCGTTCTCATAGATCATGACGCCATTCGGCAGCGCCCGCAGGTCGGCGCGCTCGCAGCTCACCAGCAAGGTGCCGAAATGATTGTACGCCACTGGCGGCGCGGTGATGCCGGGGCTATAATTTTCGCCGCCATAGTTGCGCGCGTTTTTGTATGCCGCTTCTTCCTGACTGCTGGCGAAGATCTTGCGCGCCGCGCCTTCATTCGGCGCTTTCCGCTGGCCCATCTCGCCGATCCAGCCCTGCCATTCATCTGAATCGAAATGGCCGTAGCCATTATAAGTGAGCGAGGCGAAAGCGCCGCCGGCGAATGTCAAAAGCGCCGCATAGGCGCCTTCCGTCGGCCGCGCGCGATCCCAGGCGCCGGTCAGCGCGCGCACGCTGGTGACTTCGCCGCCGGCAACGAAGCGTACGACATCGACTTGATGCGCCGCCTGATTATAGATGGCGCCGCCGCCCTGCTCGGTGTCGAGTTCTTCCCGGCGGCGCGGCCGGTACAGATAATCGGTGTAATTGATGGCATTGATCATGCGCACGGCGCCATAGGCGCCGCTTGCGACCAGCGCGCGCAGCCGCTGCACCGGCGCATCAAAGGAATGCGAATGGCCGACAACGAGATGAACCTTCGCCGCGCGCGCCGCGTCGGCAATCGCCGCGCAGTCCGCGAGCGTCAGCGCCAGCGGCTTTTCGATCAACAAATGTTTGCCGTGACGGGCGGCAAGGATTGCGTGCTGCGCATGAAACTGATGTGGCGTTGCAACATAAACCGCATCGACGGCGGGATCGGCGCAAAGTTCCTCGGCTGTGGCGTATGCTCTGCCGCCAAAATCCACGACAAAGCGTTGCCGCGCCGCCTCCCGCGTATCGGTGGCCGCGACCAGCGATACGCGGCGATCGCCCAAAAAGGTCGGCAACATCAGGCCGAAAGCGCGGCCAAGGCCGATAACGCCGAGCTTCAGCCTGCGATTTTCGACGTCGTTCAAAGGGTCGCCCCGCCTCGACAAGAAAGCCTTCGGTGGTTTATCTTAGATATCTAAGAATAGTTGCGCGAGCGAAATCAGCGCCGCGCTTTCGGGGAAACGCCGTCATGATGTCGCCAGAGGAAAACGACCTGTTGTGCCGCGTCGAGGGCGACGCGCCGATGGGCCAGATCATGCGCCGGCACTGGATCGCCGCCTGCCTGTCCGAGGAAGTGGCGCATGCGGACGGCGCGCCGATCAAGGTCCGTCTGCTCGGCGAGGACCTCGTCGTTTTCCGCGACTCCAAAGGCCGCGTCGGCGTGCTCGACGAATATTGCTCGCACCGGCGCGCCTCGCTGGTGTTCGCGCGCAACGAGGATTGCGGCCTGCGCTGCCTCTATCACGGCTGGAAGTTCGACGTAGACGGCAACATCGTCGAGATGGCGTCGGAGCCGGCCAACAGCCTCATACCCGACCGCGTGAAGCATAAATCCTATCCGGCATGCGAAGCCGGCGGGTTTGTCTGGTGCTACATGGGCCCGGCCGACGAAATGCGCGACTTTGAACCGCCGGCTTTCGCGCCGACGAGCGACGCCAAGGTCAGCGCCACCAAAGTGCGGGTCAACTGCAACTGGGCGCAGATACTGGAAGGCCAGATCGACTCGGCGCATTCGTCCAGTCTGCATTCCTCCGATATGCTGCCGGCGAATGTCGACGTCGCCAAGGCAACGGATTCAAGCTGGCTGCGGCCTTCGACCGACAAGGCGCCGCGCTTCCAGATCGAACGCACCAGCTATGGCTTTCGCTACGCGGCGATAAGGCGGCCGATCCGGGACGAGGAAACGCACGATTACATCCGCACCACGGTCTATATCGCGCCATACACCGCGCTCATTCCGCCGAACAGCTCCTATAACGTCGCCACCGTGCTGACGCCGGAAGATGACAACACGACGATTTTCTATTTCATCGCCTGGGCCGGCGCCGACAAACCCGGCATCGACGCCGACACCTGGCGCAAATTCAACAGACTGCAATGGGGCGTCGACGTCGACGCACATTTCAACGGCGTGCGCACGCGCGACAATCTCTACGGCCAGGATCGCGCGGCGATGAAGGCCGGCAATTTCACCGGCATTAGCGGCATCCCCAACCAGGATATCGCCATGTGGGAATCGATGGGCCCGATCAGCGACCGCTCGAAGGACCGGGTCGGCGCCAGCGATACCGCCGTGGTCGCCTTCCGCCGGCTGATGGTCGAAGCGGCCCGCGACATGCAAAGCGGCGGAACCGCTATCGGCACCGCCGAGCCGCGCATCGCGCAAGCCACCATCAGCTCTTATGAAGGCGTGGTGCCGAAAACGACGAACTGGCGCAGCCTCGGCGGCGGCAGCGAAGCCCCGCTCGAACGGGTCAAACAGACGGCCAAATAACCGATAAAAATAAAACTCTGGGAGGATAACAAGATGAACAGCAAGACAATCGCCTGCACGTTTGCCGCAATATCGCTGCTGGCCGGGGTCTCGACCGCGTCGGCCGACGACACCATCAAGCTCGCCGTCGGTCAGCGCGGCAACTGGGACACGTCGATGTCGGAAGTCGGCCAACTGGCCGGCATCTTCAAGAAGCACGGTCTCGTTCTGGACATCGTCTATACGCAAGGCGCCGGCGAAACGCAGCAGGCGGTGATTTCGGGTAGCGTCGATATCGGCATCGCCGCCGGCGTCATGGGCGTACTCAGCGCCTATTCCAAGGGCGCGCCGGTGCGCGTGATCGGCGCCGAGACCACCGGCGCCGGAGACCTTTACTGGTATGTGAAGGCGGACTCAGCCATCAAGACATTGAAGGACACCGACGACAAGATCCTGGCCTATTCGACCAACGGCTCGTCGACGCACGGCGT
>CANKBJ010000154.1 GCA_947479905.1 Bradyrhizobiaceae bacterium | reverse complement strand
TTAAATTAACCGGCCTTGCCAGAGTTCCCGATTTAACCTTCTTTCGTTAAATCGGGAACTTTGCCGCGTGTGACCGCGCGCATTCGATTTGCCCGATTTTCATTTTACCTCTTCGATTGTCGGCGGATATTTTTCAGCGCACACGGTGGCGTTCGACCGCTTCTGCGTCCCAAACCATGCCATTGCCCGGGCGTTGCGGAATGAGCGCGTGACCGTCGCTGACGATAAGCGGCTCCTGTAATAAAACATTCGCCCAATCGACATATTCGAGAAAATGACAGGTCGGCGTCGCCGCCAGCAGGTGCGCACTGACTTCCGGAAACAGATGCGACGACATTCGCAGTTTATGCGTCGCGGCAATTTCCGCCGCTTGCCGCCAGCCGGTGACGCCGCCGATGCGTTCGAGATCCGGCATGACGTAGTCGGCCGCGCCTTGCGCGATGGCGAACGCCATACTGGCCGGCAGCGAGAAGTTTTCGCCGATCTGGATCGGCACGTTCAGCGCGCGCGCCAGCGCGGCCTCGCCGGCATAGTCGTCGTGGCGGATCGGCTCCTCCAGCCAATAGATATTCTCGGCATCGAGCGCCCGGCCGCGCGCCATCGCCTCGTCGAGCGATAGCGCCTGGTTGTAGTCGACCATCAACGCGACATCGTCGCCGATGCGCTTGCGCACCGCCCGAACCGCAGAAATGTCGCCGGCAAGCGTCGGGTAGCCGAGCCGCAACTTGACGGCGCGGAAGCCGCCCATCCCGAGCAGCGTTTCGGCTTCGTCGGCCAGCGCGCCGAGATCGTCCTTAATGCCGAGGCCACAACTATTATAGGCCGGGATCGGTTTCGCCTCGGCACCGAGCATCACGGCGAGCGGCTGGCCGGCGGCGATCGCCACCGCGTCCCAGCAGGCGACGTCGAAGCCGGCGAGCGCCATGCGGACGATGCCCTGCACGCCGATCAAGGTGAAGCGGCGCGCCAGCGTTGCCGCCAAGCCAACCGGATCGGCCGGCTGGCCTTTGGCCAGGCTCTCGATCTCGCCGAGCAGGCTCATGATCGCCGGCTGCGCCGCCCGCAAATAGCAGAAGAGATAGGAGCGCCCGGTGATGCCTTCCTCGGTCTCCAGATCGATCAGCAACAGCGGCACCTGGCGCAGCGCCTGCTGGCTGGTGCCGAGGACAAAATTAAGTGGCACCTCGACCGGGACCGCCTTGATGGCGCGTATGGTCAGACGGGGCATTTTGAGCGCGTTTGGCATGACTTTCCCCCGTTTGGCGGCCAATATCATCGCATTCGCGCGAAAGATGCCGCGTTCTTGAACCTTTAACCCGCCCTGCCCATATTAGACGCAAGCGGGCGGCAGTCGCCGTCCGGTTAGGAGACGCCCGCAAGGGGTCTCGTCAAAGTCGCTTCGAAGCGAGGACTTTGAGACCATGTCACGAGTGCCGTCACTGTCCAGTCCGTTCCTGCTTGGCTTCGACGAAATCGAGCGTCTGCTCGACCGCGTCACCAAGGGAGCCGATGGCTATCCGCCCTACAATATCGAGCGGTTGGCCCGCGACGCGGACAATCCGGAACGGTTGCGTATCACGCTCGCCGTCGCCGGGTTTACCCGCGATCAGCTCGACGTCTGTATCGAGGAAAGCCAGTTGGTGATCCGCGGACGTCAGCAGGACGACAAGACCCGACAATATCTCCACCGCGGCATTGCCGCGCGCCAGTTCCAGCGCACCTTCGTGCTGGCGGATGGCATGGAGGTTTTGGGCGCGGACTTGAAAAACGGATTGCTGTCGATCGATCTGATCCGGCCCCAGCCGGAACGTTTCGTGAAGTCGATCGCCATCAACGATCTGGAATAGATGACGGGAACTTGAAGGACACAATGAGGACTCGACCGCGTTAGCGTTCAAAAGGAAAGGATCGAGGGCCATGGCTGGAAATATGACAAATAAGCAGATTGAGCCGACGACTAGTCCCATCATCACGCAGGATGCGCTCGCGCATCTCGGCGATGGCCGCTTGGCCTATGTCAAGGCGATACGTTCCGAAGACGTCGCCGGCATGTTCCCGCAGGCGCCCGAAATCGCGCCGGGCGTGACCTTGTTCGCGCTGCATGCCGCTGACGGCACGCCGATCATGCTCACCGATACGCGCGAATCGGCGATCGCCAGCGCCTGGAGCAACGAGCTCGAAGCGGTGAGTGTGCACTGAGCCGTTTCGTTCCGCAAACCAACAAACCGTCATGGCCGGGCTTGTCCCGGCCATCCACGCCTTGAAAGACCATCGAAGCAAGCAAGACGTGGATGCCCGGCACAAGGCCGGGCATGACGACACTCTGCTTACAATGCTTGCAGCTTAAGCCGCGCTGCTCGCCGGCGACATCGACAGCACGGCATAGAGTGCATCCGTGTCTCGGGAATCGCGCAGCTTGCGGGCAATTTCCGGATCGCGCAGCAGACGGGCAACGCGCGCCAATGCCTTGAGATGATCGGCGCCGGCGGCTTCCGGCGCCAGCAGCAGAAATATCAGATCGACAGGCTGCGAATCGAGCGCCTCGAAATCGATGCCGCGTTCCAGCCGCGCGAACAAGCCGAACAGCCTGCCGAGTTTCGGCAGCTTACCATGCGGAATGGCGATGCCATTGCCGACAGCCGTGGAACCGAGCTTTTCGCGCTGAAGCAATATTTCGAGAATTGTTTTCTCATTCTGCCCGGTCAGCTCGGCGGCGCGCGCGGCGAGTTCCTGAATAGCCTGCTTCTTGCCGTTGACCTTGAGCGCCGGAATGATCGCGCTGGGCGCGACGAGATCGGTGAGCGTCATGGACATGTCCAATGATCGAAAGCGGCGGCGCCGGTTTGAACTGCGGGTTTCTTGGGGTGTGAATGGCGCGGACCATAGGGATGGTATCCGGCGGCGTCAATGGCCGCGATGCGGCCAAAACTGCCGCCTCTTCTCGCATTTTTGGGCATTTCAGCCGCCGCGGCGGGCCTGATTGTCCTTGAGCCGGCGTTTGTAGCGGCGCAGCCGCTTTTCGATATGGACCGCCGCCTGATCGGCGCTGTCATAGGCGTCGGCGGCCATTCCCTCGGCTTCGAGCGAGGCGCCCGAGTCGAGATGCAGCACGCAATCGGTGCGAAACCCAAAGCCATCCCGGCCGACCGTGGCGTGACCGGAATAACCGCCATGAAAATATTTCGACGTTGCTTCCTCGACGCGGTCGCTGATCCGCTGTTGCAACGATAGGCCAATGCTGATGTTTTTTCCCGAGACACGTAAAGGCATCTGTCGAGCCTCCTTGTCGGGCGCGTGCCACACATCGTGGTCCAATCGCCGCGACGCTTACCGCACCATTTTTCCAGCGGGCTAATCATATGATCTGCGAATCGTTCCCCAGGTCAATGCTTGATATTTTTCCCCCTGGGCCTTGCGAAAGGCATCTTGAAGCGTGCTGAAGATATCCTGAATCGCGGCTCACGCGGTCGCCGCCTGTTTCTCGCGGCGGCGTTGCACCGATGACGGAATCCGCATGGCCTCGCGGTATTTGGCGACCGTGCGGCGAGCAATATCGATTCCCACCTCACGCAGTCTGTCGACAATGGTATCGTCCGAAAGAACATCGGCCGCCGGCTCGGCATCGATGAGTTGACGGATGCGATGGCGTACCGCCTCCGCCGAATGCGCGTCGCCGCCGTCGGCGGCGGCGATCGACGAAGTGAAGAAGTATTTCAATTCAAAAATGCCGCGGCTCGTCGCCATGTATTTGTTCGCGGTGACGCGCGACACCGTCGACTCGTGCATGCCGATGGCGTCGGCCACCGTCTTGAGATTGAGCGGGCGCAGATGCTGCACGCCCTTGACGAAGAAGCCGTCCTGCTGCCGCACTAACTCGCTGGAGACTTTCAGAATCGTTTTCGCGCGTTGATCGAGCGCGCGCACCAGCCACGTCGCGGTCTGCAGACAGTCGGCCAGATAGGTCTTGTCCTTGTCATTGCGCGTCGTCTTCGACACCTGCGCATGATATTTCTGACTGATGAGAACCTTGGGCAGCGTGTCGGAATTCAATTCGACCTGCCAACTGCCGTCCGGCGCGGCGCGCACATAGACATCGGGAATGATCGGCTGCACCAGGGTAGAACCGAAGGCGAGCCCCGGCTTCGGATTGAGATTGCGGATCTCGGCGATCATGTCGGCGAGGTCTTCGTCGTCGACGCCGCAGATCCGGCGCAGCGCGGCGAGATCGCGCTTGGCCAGTATAGGCAGATTCTCGACCAGCGCCCGCATCGCCGGATCGAAACGGTCGCGCTCCTTTAATTGAAGGGCAAGACATTCGGTCAGGCTGCGGGCGCAGACGCCGGCCGGGTCGAGGGCCTGAAGCACGGCGAGGACCTTCTCGACTTCTGCAAGCGGCGCGCCAAGCTTGTCGGCGACCGATTGCAGTTCGCCGACCAGATATCCGGACTCGTCGACCATATCGATCAGATACTGACCGATCATCCGCTGCACCGGATCGGTGATGGCCAGCGCCATCTGCTCGCCGAGGTGATCGGCCAGGGTAATCTCGGCGGTGACAAAAGCTTCGAGATTGTAGCTGCCGTCCTCGCCGCCCGTGCCCGACCCCGACCACTCGGTATAGGCCGGCGGCGGCGTTTCGACCGGCGCGGTTTTTTCGCCGCCGTCATCGGGAAATACGTTTTCGAGCTCGGTGCCGAGACCCTGCTCCATGGACGAACGGCTGGTTTCCAGATCGGCGCCGATCCAGTCCGGGGTAATCTCGCCGTCGCCATTGCCGCCGCTATCGCCGTCGGAACCGGTGGCGGAATTGTCCGGCTCATTTCCTGGGGCAGGCCCGTCATCCTCTCCGGCGCGCTCCAGCAGCGGATTGCGCTCGAGCTCGCCCTCGACATAGGCGGCCAGATCTAGGCTGGAGAGCTGCAGCAGCTTGATGGCTTGCATCAGCTGCGGCGTCATCACCAGTGCTTGGCTCTGACGGAACTCGAGTCGTTGCGACAACGCCATATAGGGGTTTCCCGGCGGAAACTGGTCCGATTCTTGCTTAAATCTATATAGAAGGTCTTCGGCGGTCGCGGTATGAGATTCCGCACCGCAGCAATGCACAAATTTTTGGCAACAAAATTGGCAAGCTAGTTTATAGGGCGCTGCTTGCGTGGAATTTCCGGCTAAAGCCGGAATTCCTCGCCCAGATAGAGTCGGCGGACATCCGGGTTATTCACGATATCCTCGGCGCGACCCTCCATCAGCACCTCGCCGGAATAGATGATGTAGGCACGGTCGGTCAGGCCGAGCGTTTCCCGCACATTGTGGTCAGTGATCAGAACGCCGATGCCGCGATTGGTCAGGTGGCGCACCAGTTGCTGAATATCGCCGACCGCGATCGGGTCGATGCCGGCGAAGGGCTCGTCGAGCAGCATGTAGCTCGGCCGCGTCGCCAGCGCGCGGGCGATTTCGACGCGGCGCCGCTCGCCGCCGGACAGCGCGATGGTCGGGGTCTTTCTCAGTCTTGTGATGTTGAATTCTTCCAGCAGCGCATTGAGATCGGCCTCGCGGCGGCGGCGGTCGGGCTCGACCACTTCGAGCACGGCGCGGATGTTGTCCTCGACATTGAGCCCGCGGAAGATCGACGCTTCCTGCGGCAGATAGCCAATGCCGAGACGGGCGCGCTGATACATCGGCAGCGCCGTGACGTCATAGCCATCGAGTTCGATGCGGCCGCGATCGGCCTTGATAAGGCCCGTGATCATATAAAACGCCGTGGTCTTGCCGGCGCCGTTCGGGCCGAGCAGGCCGACGGCCTCGCCGCGCCGGACATACAACGTGATGCCTTTAACCACCTTGCGGGCGCCGAAGCTTTTTTCGATGCCATGGGCCGCGAGATAGTTACGGGCGGCCTGCCGTCCGGGATCGCGATGCGGGCGGCTCACTGCTTGCTGTTGACCGGCGGCAGGCGCGACCGCACGTGCGCCATGCGCCGGAACAGGCGGCGCGGCCTGGGCGGCACGGCGCTTGGGCGGTTGACGGCGTCGAAACAGCGAAATGATGTTCACCGGCCTACCCCGCGCCGCCAGGATCGATTTGGCAAGATCGATTCGAAAAGATCGATTCGACAAGACCGATTTGGCAAGGCGCTTCTGCCCTGATCGTGCGCGACCTTACCTGATTCCCGCGAAGCAATACGACATGACGGGACCGACCGTTGGCCGACCATATATCGCCGCGAGGATGCAAACCGCTTCCGGTCAATTGAGCGGCTGCAATGATAGCGGCCGCGACGGAGCTGCGCCGCCGGGAGCCGGTGCGGGGTTGCCACCCGGTTTGGTTTCGGGCGCCTGCGCGCCGGGCTGACTGCCGGGCAGGAAAAGGCCCTGCACACGGCCATTGCCGGCCTTGCCAGATTCGACGCGCGACACGCCAGTGGTCATGTCGACGACCAGTTTGTCGCCGCGCAAAACGTTCTTGCCTTGCGTCATCATCACATTGCCGGTGAGGGTGACGGTGTTGGTCTTCATGTCGAAGATGCCGACGTCGCCGGTGGCGGTCTGTTCCTTCTGCGTCACCACTACGCCGCCGCGGGCTTCAAGCCGCTTGATTTTTTGCTCACCGCCGGGTCCCGGCTGCGCGGCCGGCATGCTCTTGCCGCCTTCGGCCGGATCGTTGCCTTGTTCGTAGAAGACATGCAGCGTCTTGCAACGCATGCCGGTGTCGCCCTGCTTGACGCGCACGTCGCCGCTGAACGTCGCCATCTTGTCCTTGTCGCGCACTTCCAGGGTTGCCGATTCGATATGAACCGGCTGGTCGCGGTTTTGCGAGAAGCCTTGCAATGCGTTCGGCGGCCCTTTCGACGCCGGCTGCGCGTTGGCCACGGCGACGGATATCAACATCGCGGCGGCCAGTAGTGCCGGCACATTCCAGCTGCCGAATACGTTCATTGCGCGCCTGTTTTCCCCTTGGGAACGGCGGTGCCGTCAAGCATCAGCACCATGCTGACGCCGCCATGAAAGCGAATCAAGGTGCCGGAATCGACCACTTCGAGTTTGTTGGCGTTGAGGATGCCTTGCAGCATTTCCAGTTCGACCGGGCTGTCGGAGACGACATTGCCTTTGCGCACATCGACCGTCGCTTCGCTCAATTTGCCAGTGTTGCCATTGGTCGAACTCAGCAGGATATTGCCCTCAAGCTTGAGGACTTCGCGCTTGGTGTCGTAAACGCCGGTCGCCGACTTCATGGTCATCGTGCTTTTGTCTTCCATCTCGACCTTGGCGTTGATGTTGCGCAATTCGACGATGTCCGGCTTGGTCAGATCCTGCGCCGCGGCTTCGGCGGTGAACTCATAGGCGCGCTGATCCTTGGTGAAACCATTCACGCGCGGCTGTTCCATGGTGATCTTGGTGCCGGAAACGACCAGGTCGTTGATGTTGACCGGCAGCGTCGCCAGCATGCGCAGTGGATTGAGCCAGGTCAGAAGCGCCATCCCAACGGCCACGAGCGCGACTGACACGGGCAGCGCAATGCGCAGGAACCGCACCAGCCGGCTGTGGCGGCGGGCGGCGCGAAACGCGCGCTCGCTGTCGCCCCGGCTCATGTTCCAGTAGGCGCGCACCGCCTCCGGATCGGCTCTGGCTGTGATGCCCCGGCTCATGATCGAAAGCTTACCGCGCTCCGTTCCTGTTGGGTCCTCGCAATCATCCGAAGTCCCCTTCGCTCCCTGACGCGACCCATTTTGCGCAGCCTGCCCGGAGAATATGGCCCCGGCGCGGCAACGGAATGCGCCCTCGCACAGGCAAACGCGCTGAAATCAACGGCTTACGTTCTATTGGCCGAATGCGAAAATATATCCTCGTCGGCCCAGCCGGCCAGATCGAGCCGCACCCGGTCGGGGAGAAATCCGAAACTGGCATTGGCCAGTTCGGTGCGGCCTTCGCGCGCCAGCATTGCATTCAATTTGTCCATCAACGCGTGCAAGTGCAGCACGTCGGTGGCGGCATAGGCGACTTGCGGGTCGGTCAACGTATCGGCGCCCCAGTCGGATGACTGCTGCTGCTTCGACAGGTCGACGCCGAGAATCTCGCGCGCCAGATCCTTGAGCCCATGCCGGTCGGTATAGGTACGGGCGATGCGCGAGGCGATTTTGGTGCAATAGACCGGCGCGGCCATCACACCGAAGGCCTTGAACAGCACGCCCATGTCGAAGCGGCCGAAATGAAATATTTTGACCTTCGTCGTGTCGGCGAGCAGGCGCTGGATATTCGGCGCGCTCTTCTGGCCGGCTGCGATCTGAACGACGTCGGCGGAGCCGTCGCCGGGCGACAATTGAACGACGCAGAGCCGGTCGCGACTCGGGTCGAGGCCCATGGTTTCAGTGTCGATCGCCACCGCGCCTTTGTAGGCATTCAGGTTAGGCAAATCGCCGCGATGCAGACGGACGGTCATTCGGTGTTCCGGTTTAGCCCGCGAGAAGCCGGTCCTGAACCCGATTAGCGCTCCGGAGAGCCCCGCGATTCGGGATCATATGCGGGAATTTATGGTGCCCAGGAAAGGACTCGAACCTTCACGACCTTTCGGCCACTGGCACCTGAAGCCAGCG
>CANKBJ010000153.1 GCA_947479905.1 Bradyrhizobiaceae bacterium | reverse complement strand
TGAACTTGCCCCTGTTTAACGTCTCCCTTAGCCGGGTTTGATCATGCGACGAGCTTTCTTTCCTCGGCAAGCCTCTTTTTCTCGAAAGCCATCGGGCTCATGTAGCCCAGCGTCGAGTGAAGCCGCTTGCCGTTATAGAACGTCAGCCAATCCATAATCTCGTCCTTCGCCCGCCGCCGCGTCGCGAGGCGCATGTCGTGAAGCCGTTCGACCTTCAGCGAGCCAAACAGCGTTTCGGTGACCGCGTTGTCCCAGCAGTCGCCCTTGCGGCTCATCGAGCCCTTCATGCCGAAGGCTGCCAAATGACGCTGGAAGTCCTCGCTCGCGTATTGGCTGCCGCGATCCGAATGGAAGATCAGCCCCGGAGCGGGTCGCCTGCGGAACCAGGCCATGCGCAGAGCGTCGATCACCAGGCCGCGGGTCATCCGTTCTCCCATCGAAAAGCCAACGACCTGGCGACTGAACAGATCGATCACCACCGCCAGATACAGCCAGCCTTCGTCCGTCCAGACATAGGTGATGTCGCCGCTCCAGACACGGTTTCGCTCACCGACATCAAACCGCCGCTCCAGCAGATTGGGCGACACCGGCAGGCCGTGTCCACTGTCCGTCGTCACCCTGAACTTCTTCTTGCCGCGCGCCCGCAAGCCATTGGCCTGCATCAACTTCCTCACACGCTCCTTGCCCGCCCGAACGCCGCGCGCGGCCAGTTCGCGCCAGATACGAGGCCATCCATAGGCACCTTTCATCTCCACAAAAAGGGCGCGGATGTGAACCAGCAAAGCCATGTCGCTCAGCCGGCTCGTGGCAACTGTTGCTGGCGTTGGGCCAGTTCTGGAGGCTCGCTGCTGGCGCGCGCGATATTGCCCGTAGCCGCTGACGCTAACGTCCAGCACACGGCATTGCGCGCTGATCGGCCAGACATTCCTGTGTCGCTCGATGAAGGCGTATCTCACAGCGACTCCTTCGCGAAATACGCCGCCGCTTTTTTTAGGATGTCGCGCTCCATCCGAGCCCGCGCAAGTTCCGCCTTCAGACGCGCGATCTCTGCCTGCTCTGCGGTGAAGGGCTTGATGGTCGTCGCCGCCAGTCGCCCCTCAGCATCCGCCTTCACCCAATTGTGGACCGTCTGATCTGAAATCCCCAGACCCCGCGCCACGGTGCCAATCGGCTGCCCGCCGCGCACAAGGCGAACCGCTTCCAGCTTGTACTCAAGCGTGTATCGCGCCCGAACCATTCTCGACATGCCATGCCCTCCAAAGCTGATAATACACAGTCAGCCTTGGGAGACGTTTTTCGGGGGCAAGGTCAATGTTCGCGGAAGCAAAGCGTGTCCTCAAGCCAAAAGGCTATTTCTTGTACGATATCTCCTTGGGGCAAGCCGGCACATTCGAGGCGGTCGATTGGAAACGCCCGGAAATAGTGCTGATTTCATTGTTAAATTACGCCGCCGCGCTCATCGAGGTTCGACGATTCCGCGGCTGGATGCAGGTGACCGCCCAAAAATAGGGCCGCGGGCGGCCTTGCGTCTTGCGAGACCGATTTTGGCCGGCGCCGATACCCCGCTCTTCCCTTTTCCGCGAAACGGTATTCTATTACACCTCCGTGGCGACCAAGGCAGCAGACCGTTTATTCGGACATTGCATAATGGCGGACGACGCGGCGCAACCCGAGGTCGGACCCGATCCGGAGAGCAAAATCGTCCTCTCCTTCGACGGCCGGTATCTCGCCTATTGGCGCGGCCGCGTCGTGTTCGAACCGGCGGGGCTGAAAATCAAGCGCTTCAAATGCGAGCGCGACGCGCGCGACTATCTCGCTCTGTGCGACGCGCTCGGCAAGCGCGCATAGCCGCCCGCTCGACCCGCCACTGCAAGCCGTCATCGCTCAAGCGCCCGCGCGCCATACCGAATCGATGCGTCCTGATGTATCGGGAGGCCGACAGAAAGCCGCGCCGATGCACCAGAGCAACTCAATGACGATGTCGAAGGCCGCGTCCAAGGCCGCGTCCAAGTCTGGGACAGAGGCCGGGACCCGCAGCGCCGCGCCTCAGACGCTGCCGCCCTGGCTCGAACAGAGCCTGCTGTTCGGCCTGTTCGCCGCCGCCGCTTTGTTCTGGATCGCGGTGATCTGGTGGATCGTGCGCTAGAAGCGGCAAGACTCGAACGAAACGCCGTCAGTTCGACACTTCGCCTAGTTCTGCACTTCGCTGAGCATCAGCTTGAGCGCGGCTTTGCCGGCGCGGCTGGCTTCCGACATCGTCTCGAAATAGATCTGGCTGTGTTCGATCGGCGAGGTGCGGCCGGCACGATAGATCTCCCAGCGCCAGGGCTTGGGCGGATGCGCGCGGTTTTTCACAACGACGGAAAAGTCTTCATGGTCAATCATGGGCGGCAATATAGCGCTCAAATCGCCCGAGTCAGGCCTTATTTTTTGCAATTTTATTTTCCCGCATGACTTGCACGCTGTCTTGAATGCGCGCCGCGAATAATCGCTTCGCCGCGCCGGAATGGACGAATGCCGCGCCGCCTGTGAGGTCGTGCGGGAAAGGCTCCAAAGCCGCTTGGCATTAACGGTTCGGTAAAGGCTTTGCCTTGATACCGCCCCAGACACGTCGTTAACCGGCCGGGTTTTAACCCTATCGGTTCACTGCGTTGCCAGGCCGCGATGGTTGAACGCCCAAACGGGCTTTAGCGTCTCCGGTCAATGCGTCCAGGAAGTTCGGGGGATACATGTTGGTGGTGGATCAATGCGTGCGGCTCGGGATGGCCATCGTCATCATCGCGCTGGTCTCGCTCGCGCTTTATCAGTTCAGCGGCCGCTCGCATGCCGAGATCGTGTCGTCGGCGCCCGTGCTCAGCGAACGGAACTAGCGGGCGGCGCGGCGTCGCCGGCCGGCCATTCGCGCCAGTGCGTCGGGCGCACGTCCAGCCGCTCGCCGCTTAGCGCATTCATCTAGCCCGCGGCGACGCGACGGCAGGGAAATATCAAGGCATGCGGCCCGTCCTGATCGAGGACGGCCAGTTCGATATCGCGGTCGACAGGCGCGGTCGTTATGGGTTGCCACATTGAGCGAGGGTGCCGGCCCGGCGCCTGCGCCGCATTGAGATAAATCAGAATGCGCCGCACACTTTCACTGGACGGCCCGCGCCCGTTCGCGCCGGAGCGGGCGAGCCGGCGGTAAATTGATATGGATCAAATAGTCCGGCCGCGGGTGGCGCGATAATTATATTTCCTCGCACCCCGGCGTCGTCTGGACGTCTAATCTTCGGCCATTCGCTTTGAAATCACGTCCGCGCCCTCCGCTCCGTCACTGCCCGATCTGCGGCATCGCCATGCAAAGCCGGAAATCGCGCGAGGACCTGGCGCGCTTCGATCGGTTCGAATGCCTGACGTGCAACACCACGATCAGCGAATCGAAACCGGCGCCTGACGACCCCAACTGACGCCGCCAAAATTCCGCGCACGAATTGATATGGCTCAATATTACACATCGCCACGCTGCCATATCTGTTTCATTGGCAGACAGCGGGACCAATCAATGACAAGCCAGAGCAGTAAATCGTTGCGTATCGCCAGCGAAGGCGAGCAGACCGCGAAGCCGGGCGCCGCGCGTCAAGAGATGGAATTGAAATCGGCCATCGTCAAACGATCGATCGAACTCAATGGCCACAAGACCAGCGTCTCGCTCGAGGACGAGTTCTGGCTGTCGCTGCGCCAGATCGCGGTCCAGAAAGACATCTCGCTGCCGGTGCTGCTGCAATCCATCGACCGCGCGCGCGAGGGCGCCAATCTGTCGTCCGCGATCCGCGTCTATGTCCTCAACCATTATCGCATTCTGGCGGACGACGACATGTCGGACGCCGAACGCGCCCAGTGCCAGTCCAACAGGCCTGTCGCGCGTTCCTGATGACGCAAGCCGGCGGTCCGATTTCTGCCCTATCCGCGGAATAACCGGTTACCGCCGGGGTTCTTCGACGAGATGGAAATCGCGGGCACAGCGCCCGGGCGGCAGGCGGAAAATCGGGGGCGAAGCCTATGACGCGCATCACCGCGACATCCACCACCAAACGCTCCGTCGTCATCGGCGGTCACAAGACCAGCATCAGCCTGGAACTGGAATTCTGGAGCGCGGTGCGCGACATCACCCAGGCCCGCGCCATCACCGTGTCGGAGCTGCTGGAAGAAATCGACCGGGGCCGCGACACCGCCAACCTGTCCTCGGCGGTGCGCGTGTTCGTCCTCGAATATATTCGCCAGCACGGCATCGCGACGCAGATCAAACAGGCCGTCGAACGCGACGACGCCGCCTGAAGACGCGCCACCGGGCCGTCACGCGCCGCGCCACGATCAATCGCGCTGCATGAACAGCCAGACGCCGCCCTGACGCGCCGACTGCACGCGCGCGCGCACCTCGCGCGTGGCGTCGTCGTAATCGCCGGCCAGCGCGAATTCGAGATCGACGCGGCCTTCCTCCAGCGCACGCATGATCTGTTCGTGCAGGTCCACCTTGCCGAAGCAGCGGGCGATCTCGAAAAAATTCTTGCCCACGGCCTCCCCGGGAAAACCCGACAGCCGCCGCTCGGCGGCGCTGTAGAACAGCACGACGCCCTCGCTGTCGAGCAGCACGGCGCCGAAGGGCAGTTGGTCGATTTGGGATTGACTGAGGCGTTCGACGCGCGCCGCGAGATCCGGCGCTTCAAAATCGACAGTGACGTCCGGCATGCTGCATTCCCACCCGAGCAGTCAAACGCAGGATTTTCCACGCGAATTTCCTGCGAAATATTTTTTTGTCGTTGTCGTCCACGGTATTAACGAACCGTGACATGCGACCGTGCGAGTCGCCAAGCCATGAATGCCGCTCATAACGATTTTTAATCGCTTGCACGCATACCAATTTTCGCGCGTGCCGCGATGCACTGCGCATTCAACAATTGTTTTTTGTATTTAAATCGCCGGCGCTGCCGCCTCAGCCGGGATTCGGTTCCAGCCTCGGCGTCAGCCGAGGTTTAGTTCCTTGAAAAAGTCGTTGCCCTTGTCGTCCATGACGATGAAGGCCGGGAAGTCGACGACCTCGATGCGCCAGATCGCTTCCATGCCGAGCTCGGCATATTCCTGCACCTCGACCTTTTTGATGCAGTGCTCGGCCAGATTGGCCGCCGAGCCGCCGATCGAGCCGAGATAGAAGCCGCCATATTTCTTGCAGGCGTCGCGCACCGCGGCCGAGCGGTTGCCCTTGGCCAGCATCACCATCGAGCCGCCGGCCGCCTGGAAGGCATCGACAAATGAGTCCATGCGCCCCGCGGTGGTCGGCCCGAAAGCGCCCGAGGCATAGCCTTCCGGCGTCTTGGCGGGCCCTGCGTAATAGACCGGATGATCTTTAAAATAATCGGGGAGCCCCTGCCCGCTTTCCAGCCGCTCGCGCAATTTGGCATGCGCCAGATCGCGCGCGACGATCATCGGCCCGTTGAGCGACAGCCGCGTCTTCACCGGATACTTCGACAGCTGCGCCAGAATTTCCTTCATCGGCTTGTTGAGGTCGATCTTGACGACATCGCCGCCGAGCTTCTCCTGATCGAGATCGGGCAGATACTGCGCCGGATGCTCCTCGAGCTGCTCGAGAAACACACCGTCCTTGGTGATCTTGCCGAGCGCCTGGCGGTCGGCCGAGCACGACACGCCAAGCCCGATCGGCAGCGACGCGCCATGCCGCGGTAGGCGAATGACGCGCACGTCGTGGCAGAAATATTTGCCGCCGAACTGCGCGCCGACGCCGGACGCCTGCGTCATCTTCAGCACTTCCGCTTCCATCTCGAGATCGCGGAACGCATGCCCGTCTTCCGAACCCTTGGTTGGCAAAGCGTCGAGATATTTGGTCGAGGCGAGCTTCACCGTCTTCATCGTCAGCTCGGCCGAAGTGCCGCCGATGACGATGGACAGATGATAAGGCGGGCACGCCGCGGTGCCGAGCGTCATGATCTTTTCCTTGAGGAAGGCCAGCATGCGGTCATGCGTCAGGATCGACGGCGTCGCCTGAAACAGGAACGCCTTGTTGGCCGAGCCGCCGCCCTTGGCGACGAACAGGAATTTGTAGGCGTCCTCGCCTTCCGCATAAATCTCGACCTGCGCCGGCATGTTGTTCTTGGTGTTCTTCTCCTCGAACATCGACAGAGGCGCGAGCTGCGAATAGCGCAGGTTGCGCCGAAGGTAAGCGTCGCGCGCGCCCTCGGCCAAAGCCGCCTCGTCCGAACCGTCGGAGAAAATCATGCGGCCCTTCTTGCCCATGATGATCGCGGTGCCGGTGTCCTGGCACATCGGCAGCACGCCGCCGGCGGCGATGTTGGCGTTTTTCAGAAGGTCATAGGCGACGAAGCGGTCATTGCCGGTCGATTCCGGGTCGTCGAGAATCTTGCGCAGCTGCTTCAAATGCGCCGGCCGCAAAAGATGATTGATGTCGTTGAACGCCGCCTCCGACAAAGCCCGCAAGGCCTCGTGGCTGACCACGACCATCTCGCGGCCCAGCACCGTCTCGGTGCGCACGCCCTCCGAGGTGATCTTGCGGTATTGGGTCTCGTCCTTGCCCAGCGGGAACAAAGGCGTGTGGTTATAGGGCGGGACAGCGGTCGGCGGGGTGACGGGGGCGTTCATGGGAAGGGGCTCAATGTTTGGCTAAGATTTGTTCAATGATTATCTTACTCAACCCACATTACAACCTATATTCGTTGACTAAATATCTCGAAATCCGATCGTCAGGAGCCGTCGATGCTCATTCCACCAGGTAGCTTTTTACGCAACATCCCTCAATCACTAAATGTCCGCGAAAGCATCACACTTGATACAATTCGCGTCGCGTCGGAGATGGTCGAACTGTCAATCCTACGCGCGAAGACTACCGCCCTTAATATCTCGCAGAATACCCCTGGATCCCATTCTCGAGGCTGGATCACGTTACTTTTGTCTGATTGCTGGTCCGCAATTCTCCACCTCGATTCAATTCGACGAACCATTTCGGATTACAAAATCGAGGACGCGGCTACGACTGAATTTATTTCAAAGACAGAAGATGTTCGAAAATTACGAAATTCATTTCAGCACATCCAAAGTAACCTTGGAAATCGGGCGGCGGCGACTTCGTCACTCTTCCCGCAATACGGTTCAGTCTCTTGGGTTTACTGGTTGAACGAAAACGCTCCAGACATAAAACTATTTCAGTGCAATCCAAATGCTGAAATTGACCAAACTGGATCAAAAATGAGCATTGCCATTCCGTCAGCTCAAGATATCCGAGAAGGCATAAGCTGGATAAAATTACAAGCCTTCGAAATCACGCTAGATATTGATGAAATGTGGAAAGCACTTGAGAAACTCGTGCATTTTCTGAATACCGCCTTTGCAGAAAGGTGCCGAGTTACATTTCAAGAACTGAGCGAAGAGAAAAAAATTCCATTTGAAAAAATATGGACCGCACGGTCAGGCCCAATCATCTTCTCCTATCCCGCAACATTTTCAGAAGACGGAACAAAAATTACTATGCCAAAGACCCCCCATGCGGGTTACTATGCCGAGCGATTCAACTAGCAACAGTAACCCGAATGAGCGAGGCGAAATCCGGAGTCCTTGTCAGCGGCTGCCCCATTCCGGCTTTCTGCATACGGGTAACAAGCCACGCGCAATCTCGCCTACCCTCATCCTGAGGAGCATCGCGCCAGCGATGCGTCTCGAAGGATCGAGGCCGCCCATCCTTCGAGACGGCCGCTACGCGGCCTCCTCTGGATGAGGCGGAGCGAAGCCTACGCCTCGACGTAATCTGCAATACTGCTCGGCTTCGACACCCGCTGGCCGTCTTCTTTCAACCCATCGATGTGAAAGCGGATGGCGTCGCGGATTTCTTTGCCGACATCGGCAACGCTCGCACCCGTAGCGACGCAGCCCGGCAGGTCCGGCACATAGGCCGAATAATTGCCGTCCGCCTTCTCGATCACGATCCCGTAGCGCATCGGCGTTGTCTCTCCTCCGTCATGCCCGGGCTTGGCCCGGGCATCCACGTCTTTCTTCCTGTCTCGCAAACAAGTCGTGGATGGCCGGGACATTGGCTAAGCGAAGCGACGGCGTCCTTCGGACGGCTATGCCCGGCCATGACGGCTGATTGCGCCGCAACCTACCGCGCACTCCCCTTCACCGGCTCGAAGCTGATCTTCAGCCGATGTCCGGTCGCCTTGGCAAATCTCTGCAGCGTGCGGGTCGAGGGTTTGCCGCGCCCGCTTTCCAGCCGCGCCACCGTCGACTGCGTCGTCTTCATGCGCTTGGCCAGTTGCGCCTGCGTCAGGCCGGAGCGCAGCCGCGCCTTCGCCACCGCCGCGATGAGCGCGAATTCTTCCTCGAGCGCGTCGTATTCCTTGCGGAATTCCGGGTCTTTCATGAGCTGCGTGCGCAGCGTGCTGTATTTCATCACTTGACCTCCTTCGCGCGCTGACGCGCAATGTCGAGTTCCCGCTTTGGCGTTTGCTGTGTCTTCTTGACAAACGCCCGCAGTATCACGACGCGCTGGACGCTCGCCGTTACATAGATGGCGCGGGAAATTCCGTCCCGCCCGGT
>CANKBJ010000152.1 GCA_947479905.1 Bradyrhizobiaceae bacterium | reverse complement strand
CAGCGGCACCTTGCGGCCGCCGCGCAGGCCCTCGTCGGCGGTGATGACGACGGTCGACTGGCAATCCTCGAGACGGCCGGCGATCGAGTCCGGCGAGAAGCCGCCGAAGATCACCGAATGCACCGCGCCGATACGGGCGCAGGCGAGCAGTGAAACGACCGCCTCCGGTATCATCGGCATGTAGATGGTGACGCGGTCGCCCTTCTTGACGCCACGCGCCTTCAGCACATTGGCGAACCTGCAGACATCGGCGTGCAACTGCTTGTAGGTCAGCGTGCGCGAATCTTTCGGATCGTCGCCTTCCCAGATGATCGCTACCTGGTCGCCGCGCTTGGCGAGATGACGATCGACGCAATTATACGAAGCGTTGAGGGTGCCGTCTTCGAACCATTTTATCGAGACGTTGTGCGGGTCGTAGGTCGTGTTCTTGACCTTGGTCGGCTTCTTGATCCAGTCCAGCCGCTTGGCTTCATCGCCCCAGAAGCCGTTCGGGTCCTTGATCGAGCGCGCGTACATTTCCTTGTACTTGGCGTCGTCAATATAGGCGCGCGACTTCCAGGCGGCCGGAACCTCGTAAATCTTGTCGGACATGGCACTTCCTCCCCCTGCCCAGGGCGGTTCCCCCGGGGCGGCTTTTCTATGATTTCTACCATTATGCGTTAGCGCCTTGATCTGGGACAAGGCGCGCGGCCTGCCACTTTGGGCGGGGGGTGGGACCTTTATGGCCCCCAGGCGCCGACGATGCCGCCGATAATGACCAGAACGGCGAGCCAGTGGGCGGCGTCGATGGCCGTCAGCAAGACCCTGCGGCCGGCATAGGCGTTGTTGACCGCGACGGTGGTCAGCACGAAGCCGAACCAGCAGAACGCGCCGGTGATCATGCCGGCGCGCAGGCTCCACAGGCCGCTATGGGTCAGGATGCCGAAAATCGTCACCGCCATGATGAATTCGGCGATGAAAGACAACACGAAGGGCGCGGCCTTGGCGACGGCGGACTTCCCCGCGTTTTCGGCCTTGAGCCCTTCCATGGTCTTGCCCTGGGCGTCAATCCACTTCTTGCCAAGGGCGCTGTAATAGACCGCACCGAAAAGCCAGGCGACGATGGCCGCCGTCAGCACGCAAAGAAAATTGACGTGTCCGCCCATGGTGTACTCCCTCTAAAGGCCGCCCATCTTGCACACGAATTTCCATTCGGCATCGGTGATCGCCGGCAGCGACAGCCGCGACTGTTTCAAGAGCTGGATCTCAGCGAGCTTCGGTTCGGCCTTGATCGCCGCGAGCGTCACCGGCTTTTTCAAGGGCTCGACGGCTTTCACGTCGACGCAGACCCAAGGGCTGCCCGCCTCCGCCGTCGGATCGGAATAGGCTTCCTTGATGACCTCGACGATGCCGACGATTTCCTTGCCGATATTGGAGTGATAGAAAAAGCCGCGATCGCCCTTTTTCATCTTCTTCATGTTGAGCTTGGCGGTGTGATTGCGGATGCCGGTCCACGCTGTGCCCTTCGGCCCGGCCTTCACCATCTCATCCCACGACCAGGCATCGGGTTCGGATTTCAGAAGCCAGTACGCCATTTTCTATTCCGATCTGATCGGCCGCGTCAGCAGCGACTCGATGGCCCGATCGACGCTGAGGTCGCCGGCCAGCACGGCGGCGACCGCGACCGAGATCGGCATGTCGATATTCTTCGCCCGCGCCATTTCCAGAATGACCGGCGCGGTGAAAGCGCCTTCGGCGAGTTTCCCGTCCGGGGCTAAGCCTTTCGCCAGCGCGACGCCATAGGAGAAATTGCGCGACTGCGGCGACGAGCAGGTCAGGATCAGATCGCCAAGGCCCGACAGGCCGGTAAGCGTCTCCGCTTTGGCGCCGAACGCCTTGCCGAAGCGCATCATCTCGGCAAAGCCGCGCGTGGTCAGCGCGGCGGAAGCGCTTGCGCCCAATCCGCGCCCGGTGACGATGCCGGACGCGATGGCCAGCACGTTCTTGACCGAGCCGCCGATTTCGACGCCGCGCACATCGCTGGAATGATAGGGCCGGAACGTGCCGGAATTGAACGCATGCGCCAGATCGTGCGCGATGATGTCGTCGGCCGCCGCGATGGTCACCGCCGTCGGCAGGCCGCGCGCCACGTCGGCGGCGAAGCTCGGCCCCGACAATATCGCCGGCACCGCCGCCGGCGCATGTTCGGCGATGATCTCGGTCATGAATTTGTGCGTGCCGTGCTCGATGCCCTTGGCGCAGGCGATCACCGGTGTACCGTTCTTCATGGTCTGCGCCAGCGCTTTGACCACCGAGCGCATCGCCTGCGCCGGCACGACCAGCAATATCGCATCGCTTTGCGCCGCCTCAGCCAGCGCGCGCGTCACCTTGATCGGCGCTTCCAATTTGACGCCGGGCAGGAATTTGCTTTCGCGGTTAGTCGCGAGATGCTCGGCATGGGCGGCGTCGAACTCCCACAGCATCACGTCGCGCCCGGCCCGCGCGCAGACTTGCGCCAGCGCGGTGCCCCAGGCGCCGCCGCCGAGCACGGCGATGCGTTGAATGGTCATGATCTTCTTTTCTCCCTCCCCCCTTGCGGGGGAGGGTTGGGGAGGGGGGTATCTTCAAATTGCAAAATAAGAAAGTCACCCCCCACCCGGCGTACTTCGCACGCCGACCTCCCCCTCAAGGGGGGAGGTGAAGAAAGGAAGTGGTGTTGCATCGTCATCATTTATACGCCGCCGTTCCCTTGAGCGCGCCCTTGGCGGCGGCGATTTCGTCGAGCGGCCAGCGTGCGCGCGGCGCACTCGCCAGCGTGTCGGTGAGACCGAGCGCGATGCGCTCGGCGCCGGCCCAGGCGATCATCGCGCCATTGTCGGTGCACAGATCGAGCGGCGGCGCGATCAGCACCGTGCCGGTCTCGGCCGCCAGCCGGCGCAACACAGCGCGGATCGGCTGATTGGCGGCGACGCCGCCGGCGGCGACCAAAGCGGTCGGCGGCCCGTATTCGGCGCGGAACAGCCGCAATCCCGCGCGCAGCCGGTCGAACACCACGTCAACCACCGCCTGCTGGAACGAGGCGCAAAGGTCGCAAACGTCCTGATCGGACAAAGGCGCGATGCGCTCCGCCTCCAGCCGCAGCGCCGTCTTCAGCCCTGAGAAAGAAAAATCGGCATCCTTGCGGTGCTGCATCGGCCGCGGCAGCGCGAAGCGTTTGGCGTCGCCGCGCAGGGCTTCCTTCTCGACCTGCGGCCCGCCGGGATAGCCGAGGCCGAGCAGCTTGGCGGTCTTGTCGAAGGCCTCGCCGATGGCGTCGTCCTGCGTCGTGCCGAGACGGATATAGTTGCCGACGCCGAGCACGGCGACGACCTGCGTGTGGCCGCCGGAGGCGAGAAACAGGCAATAAGGAAACGGCGTGTTGTCGGTCAGGCGCGCGGTCAGCGCATGCGCTTCCAGATGATTGACCGCCACCAGCGGCTTTTTCGTCACCAGCGCGATCGCCTTGGCTGTCGTCAGTCCGACGATGACGCCGCCGACCAGGCCGGGGCCGGCGGCGGCGGCGATGCCGTCGAGTTGATCGTAGGTCTTGCCGGCCTCGCCCATCGCTTTGGCGATAATCAGGTCGATCGCTTCGACATGAGCGCGCGCGGCGATTTCCGGCACCACGCCACCATAGGCTGCATGATCGGCGACCTGGCTGAGCACGATATTGGACAGGATGCGGGCGCGGCCGTCGGCGGCGCGCTCGATCACCGCGGCGGCGGTCTCGTCGCAGGTCGTCTCGATGCCGAGGACGATCATTTCTGTCTCCGACCCTCCCAATTCCGGGAAGCCTGAATTACAAGGTGCCTAGCATCGTGAGGTAATATGACGCAATCGGGCACTCCCATCCTGCGTATCGGCACGCGCGGCAGCCCTTTGGCGCTGGTCCAGGCGCACACCGTGCGCGCACAACTGGCGCAAGCTCTGGCGGTAGCGCAGGAAACAATCGAGATTGTCGTCATTCGCACCTCCGGCGATGCGATCCAGGATAGGCCTTTGTCCGAGGTCGGCGGCAAAGGGCTGTTCACCAAGGAGATCGAGGAGGCCCTGCTCGGCAACCGCGTCGACGTCGCCGTGCATTCGGCCAAGGACATGCCGACCGTGTCGCAGCCCGGACTGACATTGGCGGCCTGTCTTGAGCGCGAGGACCCGCGCGACGCCTTCATCAGCCGCGGCGCCCGCTCGCTGATGGATCTGCCGCGCGGCGCCACCATGGGAACCGCGTCGCTGCGCCGCCAGGCGATCACGATGGCGATACGGCCTGACCTGCGCGTCGTGCCGTTGCGCGGCAATGTCGAGACGCGCTTGCGCAAGCTTGAGAGCGGCGAGTTCGACGCCACCTTGCTGGCGATGGCCGGACTGAAGCGGCTCGGTCTCACCGAACACGCCACGCATGTCATGTCGGTCGAGGAATTCCTGCCGGCGGTGGCGCAGGGCGCCATCGGGCTGGAAGCGCGCACCGACGACAAGCGGACGCGCGATATCCTGGCGCGCATCGATCACGCCGACACCTCGATCGCGGTGTCATGCGAGCGCGCCTTTCTCGCCGAGCTCGACGGCTCGTGCAAGACGCCGATCGCCGGTCATGCGACGCTCGAAGGCAACACCGTGCATTTTCGTGGCCTGATCGCGCGGCCCGACGGCGGCGCGGCGCATGACATTGCCGGCAACGGCCATCTGCGTGACGCGGTGCAGATCGGCGAGGAAGCCGGCCGCGAATTGAAGCACGCCGCTGGGCCAAAGTTCTTCGATTGATATTTCGATTGAAATAAAGACGCTCCCATGCGCCTCGCTCTCACCCGCCCGCAGGACGACAGCGAACGCTCGGCGCTCGCGCTGCGCGCGCGCGGCCACGATGTGCTGGTGGCGCCGTTGATGCGCGTTGAAACGATCGAGCCCGGGCTGCGTCCGCACTGGGGCGCGATCGTCATCACCAGCGCCAATGCGGCCACGGCGATCGCATCGCATCCGGTGCATGCGCAACTCGTCAAGCTCCCGGTCTATGCGGTCGGCAAGCGCAGCGCCGACGCGGCGCGGAGCGCCGGCTTCACCGATGTCACATCGGCCGGCGGCGATCTGCGCGATCTGCTGCGCATCGTCGCCGCGCACCGGCCGGACGCCGCCGCGCCGTTGCTCTATCTCGCCGGCGAGGACCGCGCCGGCGACCTGATCGGCGATCTCGCCGTGCATGGCATCGCCGCCGAACTGGCGGTGGTCTATCGCGCCGCCACCGCGCCGTTCCCGCCCGCATTGATCGCCGCGCTGAAGGCGGGCGATGTCGACGGCGTGCTGCATTTCTCCAAACGCAGCGCCGACAATTATGTCGATGGCGCGACAAAGGCCGGCGTCGCGCCGCAAGCCTTCGGCATCCGCCATTTCTGCCTGTCGGCGCAGATCGCCGCGCCGCTCAAAGCAGCCGGTGCAACCAATATCGCCATCGCCAAACGGCCCGACGAAGCCGCGCTGCTGGCGCTGGTCGAGGCCGCCAAAGCTTAATTGGCCAAACCTTGATTAGCACTGCTTCGCCTTTTGCTTTATTTGCTGCGCCTAAGGGGCCGATTCGCTAGGATTCGCGCATGACCGAAAAGCGCCCAACGCCGGATGCGGCGGCCGGCAAAAGCCGCCGCAAGCGCGCCGCGCCGACCATCGACCTGACCGCAACCGACATGACGCCGGCCACCAGCGAGGCCGATCCGCCGCCACCGCCTGAACCGGCCACCGCCAGCGCGCCGCCGATTCAGGAAGCGCGGGCGCAGGAACAACCCCGTGCCGAAAACACAGCCTCGCCGCCGCCAGGCGCCGCGAATGCCAAGCCATCGCCGGCCAATGGCTTTGGCATCACCTTGCCTGTGCTCGCCGCCGGTATCGCCGGCGCGGCCGCGATGGGCGTCTTGTCGCTCGTGCTGTGGCTGAGCGGGGCATTGTCGAATGGCGATTCCGGCACGGAGGCCTTGCGCACCCGCATCGCAGGGCTTGAAACGCAGTTGCAGGACATCCAGAAGCGTCCGGTGCAAAGCGCGGAGAGCAGAGCGCCTGACACAAGGGCGATCGATACGCTGACGCAGCGCCTCGCCAAGATGGAAGAGCAGCTGGCGAAATTGCCGGCGTCCGATCCTGCGAAAGATAGCGCGCTGGCCGAGCGCATCACCGCCGCCGACAACGCCATGAAGTCGCTCGGCGTCGCGCTTACCGCGCTTAATCGCCGCGGCGACGACATCGCCGCCAATACCGCGCAGGCGCGCGAGCGCGCCGACGCCGCCGAAAAAGCCGTCGCCGATCTGCGCACGGGTTTGCAGGACGTGTCGAAAGCGGCGAATGCCGGCGCGTCGGCGGCCGATCTCGCTCCGCTGGAGCAGCGCATCGCAGCACTCGAACAGGCGGCGAAAGCCGCCAGCGCCGAGATCGCCAAGACGACCGCGTCCGACGCCGCCGCGCGTCTGGCGTTGAGCACAGCGACGTTGCGCGACACCGTGCTGCGCGGCGCGCCCTATGCCGACGAACTCGCGCAGGCGAAATCGCTGGGCGCCAACGAAAAGGCTCTCGCGCCGCTCACAGGCTTTGCATCGACCGGCGTGCCGTCGGAAAAAGCGCTGGCGGACGAGTTGCGCGCTCTTCTGCCGGGCATGATCAAGGCCGCCGGAGCGCCGCCCGCTTCCGCCGGTTTCATCGAACGGCTGCAGGCCAATGCCAGCCAGCTTGTGCGCATCCGTCCGGTCGATGCGCCGCCCGGCGACGATGCCGCGGCCGTGCTGGCGCGGCTCGATGTCGACACAGCCCGCGCCGATATCGCCGCCGCGCTCGCCGATCTCGGCAAACTCAGCGAGGCGCAGCGTGCGCCGGCGCAAAACTGGATTGCCAGGGCCAGCAGCCGTCAGGCGGCGCTCGACGCCGCGCGCCAGACCGCCGCTGACGCGGCGCATGCACTCGGTTCGCGGTGAGGGCTCAATGATCCGGGTCGTCCTGTTTCTGGTAAGTGTCGCGCTGATCGCGGCCGGCTTTGTCTGGGTCGCCGACCGGCCCGGCGACGTCGCCATCACCTGGATGGGCTACCGGATCGAGACCTCGCTCATGGTCGCCGGCCTCGCCGTCGCCGCGCTGGTCGTCGTCGCCATGATCGTCTGGTCGGTGCTGCGTGGCATCCTGCGCTCGCCCGAGCAGGTATCGCTGTTCTTCCGCCATCGCCGCGCCATGAAAGGCTATCTCGCCATCACCCGCGGGCTGGTCGCCATCGGCGCCGGCGATCTGCGGCTGGCGCGCAAATCCGCCGACGAGGCAGCGCGGCTGTCGCCCGGCGATCCCTTGATGCTGCTTTTGACCGCGCAGTCGGCGCAGATGGCCGGCGACCGTGGCGGCGCCGAACGCGCGTTTCATGAAATGACGCGGCACGAGGCGACCAAACTGCTCGGCCTGCGCGGGCTCTACATCGAAGCGCAGCGCCGCAACGATGGCGCGGCGGCGCGCCGCGTCGCCGAGGAAGCGGCCAAGGCCGCGCCGGCGCTCGCCTGGGCCGGACAGGCGGTGCTCGACGATCGCTGCGCCGCCACCGACTGGTCGGGCGCGCTGGCCGCGCTCGATCACATGAAAGGCGCGCTCGACAAGAACGAATACCGCCGCAAGCGCGCGGTGCTGCTGACGGCGCGCGCGCTGGCCTTGCAGGACATTGATCGCGACGCCGCGCGCGCGGCGGCGCTGGAGGCGGTCAAGCTGGCGCCCGACCTGGTGCCGGCGGCCGCTTTCGCCGGAAAACGGCTGGCTGAATCGGGCGACACGCGCCGCGCTTCCAAGATTCTCAACGCCGCATGGCTGCTCAATCCGCATCCGGACATCGCCGATGCCTATGCCAATGTCCGCTTCGGCGATACGGCCCGCGCACGCCTGACCCGCATGCAATCGCTCGCCGCCAAGGTGCCGGGACAACTGGAGGGTGCGCTCGCCGTCGCCCGCGCCGCGCTCGAGGCGCGCGAATTCGGCGCGGCACGCGACGCCCTCGCGCCTTACCTGTCGGCACCGACGCGGCGCGTCGCCACCTTGATGGCCGAGATCGAAGAAACCGAACACGGCGACGAAGGCCGCGTGCGCGAATGGATGGGCCGCGCCATGCGTGCCTCCGGCGATCCGGTCTGGACCGCCGACGGCGTGGTGTCGGACCGCTGGCTGCCGGTGTCGCCGAACGGCCGGCTCGACGGCTATCAATGGCGCATTCCATTGGCCGAGATAGGTGTCACCTATCCGATGGTCGAAACGCCGCCGCCGGCGGCCGAACCGAAGCCGGTCGGCATCACTCTGGCGCCGGTGGAGCCGGAAACCGTCGAACCGGCCACCGCGCCGGTGGTGCCGCTGCGCAAGGCGCAACGGCCGCCCGCCCGCCCGGTCCCGGTCGAGGCGGTGATTCCCCTGGTTCATGCCCCGGACGACCCCGGACCCGATTCAGGCCTCGACGGCGATCCGATGCCGGAAATGACGCAGGCTTCGGCCAGCGGCCCCTGGCAGCGGCTCAGGCAGTTGTTTCGCTAGAGCGTTTTCGAGCGAAGTGGGCACCGGTTCGCGTAAAGAAAACGCGACAAATCAAAAGACTAGAGCCCCGGCTTTGATTCCATCAAAGCCGGAAAGGCTCTAGGGCACCTCGAACTATGCTCGTTCAGCGCATTTTCTACCATCCGGCGCGCACCGTTAGCCGATTTCGAGAGTGATTTTCCGCCGCAGCGGCTTCGTTTTGTCCACCCGGCAGGCCCTTTCGAGCGCTGTGGGCGGACTGTGCCT
>CANKBJ010000151.1 GCA_947479905.1 Bradyrhizobiaceae bacterium | reverse complement strand
TTGGGAATCAGGTTGATCGATGTCGGCGTCGGCCGGCGCAACTCCGTAAGGTTCGGCTGCTTGCGCAGATTGGCGAGGACCGATTCATTGGGGAAGAAAAAGCAGGCATCGATGCGCCCGCCCTGCAACGCCACGCCGCGCTCGATCTCACCCTTGATCGGGAAGAACTGGATCTTGTCGAGATAGGCGGGGGCGCCAAAATATTTGTCAAAGCGCTCAAGCTCGTAGATCTGCCCATCCACGGCCTGGATGAGACGGAACGGGCCGGTGCCGACGATCTGCCGCTTCATGCCCTGGCCTTGTGCGTCGAGCGGCTCGACCACCTTCTTCGGATAGATCACGTTGAAGGGATTACTGACGAGCGATGGAAAATCCGCCTGCGGCTCGTTGAGCCGGATGACAACGGTGCGGTCATCTGCGGCGGTGATGCTGGCGACATTGCCGAGCATGCCCTTGCGCACGCTGACGATGCCCGCGGGCGGCTTGCGAATGCGCTCCAGGCTGTAGACGACGTCCTCGGCTGTCAGCGTCATGCCGTTGTGGAAAGTGACGCCGGCGCGCAGCTTGAACGTCACCACCTTGGAGTCGGCGGAGACCTCGTAGCTTTCGGCGAGATCGGGCAGCAGCTTGTTGTAGTCCTTCGGATCGATGCGCAGCAGCGTCGAGTAGCAGGGCGCGCCGATGAACTGGGTGAGATAGGTCACCGCCTGATGCAGATCGAAATCCGGCGGATCGCCGCCATTGCTGACGCGCAGCGTGCCGCCGCGCTTCGGCGTCTGCGCCAGGCTCATATGCGGCAGGGCGATGGCGGCGACGAGCGCAGTGCCGCCGGTCAGCAGGGCCTTGCGCCGGGTCATGCGGGCGGCGGAGGAGGGAGAAACCGTTTTCATATTCATGGTCCTTTATTGGGCCGAATAATTCTATGTGCCGAGATGTCCGACGATCGAAATCGAGCAGACGTTCTGGTGCGGGAATCCGCCAAGGTTGTGAGTCAGTCCGATACGGGGAAGGTCGCTGCGCTGCCGCTCGCCGGCGCGTCCGAGCATCTGCAAATACATTTCGTAGATCATGCGCAGGCCCGATGCGCCGATCGGGTGACCGAAGCATTTCAGGCCGCCGTCGATCTGGCAGGGAATGGTGCCGGCGGCGTCGTAGAAGCCATCGAGGACGTCGCGGATGGCGCCGCCTTCTGGCGATATGTGAAGGTCTTCCATGGTCACAAGTTCGGTGACGGAAAAGCAATCATGCACTTCGATCAGGCCTATTTCATCGCGCGGCTTCTGAATGCCGGCTTCGTGGTAGGCGCGGGTCGCAGCGATGCGCGTGGTGGCGAAATAGCTGCCGTCCCATAAATTGTGCTGCGCTTCCTGGCCGTTCGACACGGCCAATTGAATGGCCTTGACGGAAATCAGGTCGTGCTTGCCGAGGCCCCTTGCGATGTCCGGCGTGGTGACGATGGCGCAAGCGGCGCCGTCGCTGACGCCGCAGCAGTCGTAAAGGCCGAGCGGCTCGGCGATCATCGGCGCCTTCAGCACGGTATCGATGTTGATGCGATTGCGCAGGTGCGCCTTTGGATTGCGGGCGCCGTTGTCGTGGCTCTTGACCGAAATATGCGCCATCGACTGCTTAAGGTCGACTGCGGCGATGTCATGCTTGGCGCGGTAAGCGGCGGCTAGTTGAGCGAAGCTGCCGGGCGCCGACAGGTTCGGCCACGTCATGTTGTTCAACGTGCCGCGGCCGCGCTGCGGCAGGCCGCCATAGCCGGTGTCTTTCAGTTTTTCCACGCCGAGCGCGAGCGCAATGTCCGCCGCACCCGAGGCGACGGCATAGACGGCGCCGCGAAATGCTTCGGTGCCGCTGGCGCAGAAATTCTCTACCCGCGTGACCGGAATGTAGGGGAGCCGCAACGCGGTCGCCAACGGCACCGCCGATTTGCCGACATGCTGCTCTTCGATGGCGGTCGCCAGCCAAGCGGCGTCGATCTGCCTGGTTTCGATGCCGGCATCGGCGATGGCCTCGCTATAGGCTTCGACCATCAGATCGCTGGCATCCATGTCCCAGCGCTCACCGAACTTCGAGCAACCCATTCCGAGGATGGCGACCTTGTCTCGGATTCCTTGTGGCATCTCATTTACCCTCTGCGATTGACGGAGCGGCTTTCCAGAAATAGCGGCGGAACCCGCGCTGGGCGTCGATGTCCTTGATGCGGAACGTCATCTGCATCGGTGTGCCGACGGTGAGGGCATCCGGCTCGACATCGGTGAAGTCCATCATCCAGCGGCCGCCTCCGTCAAACTGGATCATGCCGTAGCAGGCAGGTGGATCCGGCGTGTAGGTCAGGCGGTCAGCGGTGTACGAATTGATGCGGCCGATCGTGTCTGCGAACGGGTGTGGCTGTTGCGTGTCGACGGCATTGCAGTTCGGATTGACGCAGATGCGGCTCTTGGGGAATTGAAGCGTGCCGCAGGTTTCGCATTTGCCGCCGATGAAGGCGGTGACGGTCTCATGATTGCGCCACAGCGCTGACAGCGGCGTCAGTTTGTCGGTCTCGGCGCGCATGCCGCGCTCGATCTCGATGTTGTCGTTGAAGGCGAGGAATTTGGTGTAGTTTGTTTCCTCACGGCGGCGCGTCAAATGGCCGCTGACGCCTAGGTGTCCGGCGATGGCGGGCATAGCCGCCGTGACCTCGAAGAGCAGAACATCGGCGCCCTGGCCGAAGCCGACGGCAAGGATGCGCTCGCCAGGCTTGGCGCGCTCCAGCGTTGCGACGAGCATCAGCAGTGCGTGTGCGGCGCCGGTGTCGCCGCAGCCGGTATGCAAATTGTCGGCAACGGCCGCGTCTGGTATGCCCGCCGCATTGGCGACGGTATTGGCGAGCCGCGGCAAGGCGGTCGGCAAACAGAAATGGGAAACGTCGGCAGGCGTCAACCCTGCGCTTGCGAGGCAGCGCGTTATCAAGGGCGGGATGATCGCCATATAGCCGGTGTCGCGTACCCAGCGTTCTTCCCACGGATAATCGTACTCGGACTCGATCGTGCGGTAGTGATCGACGAAATCCGCCGTCTGAGTCGCGCTGGCGACCAGCCGCGCAAGCGGATTGCCTTCACCAACCAATATGGCGGCGGCGGCACTGCCGGAAATCATCTCTGCCTGGCTGGCCGCCTTGGCGCGGCGGTTTTCGGTGGCTACGACAAGGGTCTGGCCGGCGTTGTTCAGCGCGTTGCTTAATGCGGAGGTGCCGGCGCGCTGGCTACCGCCGATGTCGAGTGCGTGCGCGCCAGGCGGAAGCGTCAAGGCCTCGCCGACAATGCCGGCATTCAGGCGGTCGAGAAACGGCAACGTGGTGGAAGCGATATACAGAGCAGTGACGGCGGTGCGATCGTGCGCAGCAAGCGCGTCGCGGCCGGCGGCGACCGCCATCGTGACGGCGTCCTCATCCCAATTGCAGATCGCGCGTTCGCCCTTGGCCTGGCCTTTCAACGAGGGATTGATCCAGCTGTTCGCTTCCGCGATGACGCGCCGCGCCAGGCGAAGCCGCGGAATGTAAGCGCCGCATGCGAGAATTCCGAATGTCATTCAACCGACTCCGCTCGCCAGCAAGTGATGTGCATGTTTGAAAAGATAATTTGAAACGTGCGCGTCGACATGCTTTGTTTTGCGCAAGCGCCGTCGGTGCGATCGTTCAGTGTTTCTACAAGCGAGGTCGGACGTGAAAGCAGTTGTCGTGAGCGCGCATGGTGGACCTGAAGGGCTTTCGCTGCAGGATATCGAACGGCCGGAGCCGCGCGGCCGTCAGGTGCTCGTGCGTGTTCGCGCATGCGGCGTGTGCCGTCGCGATATCCTAATCCGACGCAGCCCGGCGCAACGCAGCTTCGCATCGCCGCTTGTACTCGGTCATGAAATCTCTGGTGAAGTTGCCGCGCTCGGACCGGACGCGCGCGGCCTCGCGATCGGCGACCGCGTCTGTTCCACGCAGCGTGAATATGTTTGCGGCTGCTGTTCGATGTGCCGGACCGATCGTGAAACGTTGTGCGCCGATTTGCGATTTCTGGGCCAGGACGCAATGGGCGGATATGCCGAATATGTCGTGATCGGCGATGACAATCTTGCGAAGCTGCCGGACGTAATCGATTTCCCAACGGGAGCGATCGTCGCCTGTGCGGTGGGGACGTCGTACAATGCGGTGTGCGACACCGGTCAGGTGAAGCAGGCCGAGCGCGTGCTGGTAACGGGCGCCGGCGGGCTTGGCATGCATGCGGTTCAAATCGCGCGGGCGGCTGGCGCCTTTGTGATTGCGTCGACGCGGTCGCCCGGCAAGGAACCGGCGCTGACCGAAGCCGGCGCGCACAAAGTGGTGGTTGCGCCGGACGGGCGCTTTGCCGGAGGCGTGCGCGATGCGTCGGGTGGGCGCGGTGTCGACGTCGCGATTGATACGGTCGGCGGCGCGGTGTTTCATGAGATCCGGCGCTCAATGGTGCCAGGCGGCCGTATCGTGCTGGTGGGAGAAGTGACCGGGAAGCCGGTCGATATCGACATCGCAACGATCTACCGGCGTGGCCTGCAGATCCGCAGCGCGGTGAGTACGTCGCGCCGCCAGCTCGAAATGGTGTTGCGGATGGTGGCCGCCGGCTCTGTGAAGCCGATGGTCGATCGCACGATGCCGCTGGAGAAGGCCGCTGAAGCCCATCGCCTAGTGGAAGACAATGCGGTGGTCGGGCGGATCGTGCTGCTGCCATAGCGATCACCCCGGCCGCCGTTGCAGTTCAACGGTGGCGGTGGCGTCGCGCGCGACAACGCGTTCGTCGGGACCTGTGACAGACAGCATGCAATGCGCCAGGCCGCGCCCGTCCTGGATCGAGGTACCGGTGATCTTGCCGCGCAGCGTGATGGTGTCGTTGGCATAGACCATCGCGCGCTGGCGATAGCTCAGCTTCCGGACGAATCCGTCCGGGCCGCTCCATTGCATAACCTGCCGCGCCAGCAGCGCGCCGAGCATCTGCCCATCCATGAACGGCCCTGGCATGCCGAGGCCGGCCACGAAAGCGGCGTCGTAGTGGTAGCGGTGGAAATCCCAGGTGGCGCCGGCATACATCACCAGCGACGTCAGCGTGACCGCGAAATCGATCGGCGGCAATGTCTCGCCGATCGTCACTTCCTCGAAATATTTTGTGCGGGACGCGGTCATGGTGAGTAAATGTTGGTTTCGCGATTGATCGCGAGCAGTTCATTGCGCTGATTGACGTAACGCGCTTCCGACACGACGAATACAAGTGCGCCGAATTTGCGGGTCTCGCGTTCGTATATATCGAGAATCTTCCAGGTCACCGTGATGCGGTCGTCGGGCCGTGTCGGTTGATGAAATTCATATTCATTGCCGCCGCGGATAAAGCGCGTGTTGGGCAACGGCAGGGTCCAGTGGTGTCCGATATAGCCGTTCTCGTCGAGCGGCTGCTGGATGATCTGATTGGTCTCGCACACCAAGGTTGGCGGTGCGACGATACCGCCGTGCACGGTTTTCGCAGCGGCTTCCGGGTCGCGATAGAGCGGGCTGTCGTCGCCGAGCGCGAGCGCGAAATATCGGATGGCGCTGCGCCCGAGCTCCTCCGGGGCGGTGTAGCTGACCTGGCGGCCGATACAGGCTTTCACCTCGGCGGTGATGCGTCCGCTCATTCGCTCCTCGCTAACGCTATGGCTTCGACCGAGATCAGCGCACCTGGTCGGGACAGTCTGTCGCTGATTACGCCGGTTGCGGCCGGGTAGGGCGTCGCGAACACCGCTTTCCGGACCTCGGCGGTGTGCCGGTAATCGGCGAGTGCTTCGGGCGTGATGAACTCCGTGGTCTTGACCACGGCATCGAGATTGCTGCCGGCATTCTTAAGCGCTGCGGCAATTTGCGCATAGGCGTCGCGGCATTGCTCGACAATGCCGCCGGCCGCCGGATCGCCGAGCGCCGCGGCGATGACGACCGGCGGCGGGCGGTTTGCGGTGGATGCGATGCCTTCGATCTCGATCAGGGCTTCGCTGCGAAGCAGGCTCTTGATGACGACGGTGCTGACGACCGGCGCCGCGTCGCCGAAGGCTGAGCGGCGTAGCGCATCGAGCTTGGGCAGATCGGCAATCGCCGCCGGAGTTATATATTGCGTCATGCGGGTGACGTTCTCGAGGCCGAGGCTATCGGCCGCCAGCGTCCTTGCCATTTTGTCGTAGATCAGGCCGGCCTGGGCAACGAGATCGCCGGTCACCACCATCGTCTTGCGCCCTGCGTCGAAACGCGCGGCAGTGCTGCCGGACAGCCAGACCTGGCCCGCGGCGGCAATGCCGAGCGAAAACGTGAAGCGTCGGTAGTCGAAGAACGGGTAATCCGTCGGCTCCAGGGCCCGGCGCGCCATTGGCTAAATGCCTTTCCAGGTGGGTTTGCGCTTTTCGGCATAGGCCTTCAGGGCTTCGGCGTGATCGGCGGAGGCGCGGACGACCCGTTGCGCGCGTTCGGTGAAGCGCACCGCCGTGTCGAGATCCTGGTACATCGATTCCGCCAGCGACAGCTTGAAGGCCTGCACGGTGAGCGGCGGGCAGTTTTCGATGATCTCGAGCGCCAGCGTCCGGCAATGCGAGACCAACTGGTCCGGCTCGACGACTTCGCTGACAAAGCCGATCTTGAGCGCGCCCTGCGCGTCGATGGTGCGCCCGGTGACGCCCCACTCATAGGCTTTGGCGTAGCCGATGATCTGCGGCATCAAGGCCAGGCTGGCGTCGTCGGGCACGATGCCGCGGCGCACGAATACCCAGCCGAAGCGCGACGCCGATGAGGCGATGCGCACGTCGCAGCCGGCGGCGATGCCGATGCCGGAGCCGATCGCCGGGCCGTTGACCGCGGCGATGGCCGGTTTGGACATGCGGCGCAGTCCGGTGACGACGCGGCGGATGTCGGCTTCCTGCGGATAAAGCTCTTCGCGCAAGGTCGGGTCCGGCGGCTCCAGCGATTTGCCCTCGGCGGTCATGCGCTTGATGTTGCCGCCGGAGCAAAAAATCCGCCCCGAGCCGGTGATGATCATCACCCGCGCTTTCGGGTCCTTCTCGACCCGATCGAACTCGCGGATCATCTCCTGGTTCATTTCCCAGTTGACCGCGTTTTTCGCGCCAGGATCGTTGATGGTGACGAGGACGATGCCGTCGTCGCCCTGCTCAGAAGTAATGAACTGGTAAGTCATGTCGATTGTCTCCCCGGAATCCATCAAGATCGGTGCGCATGAGTTCGGACAGGACGCGACGGTGATGGCCTGGGTCGCCATAGGCGGCCTGGGCCGCGATCGCGCGGTGGTAATAAAGCTCCAGCGGATAGTCGCGGTAATAGGCGATGGCGCCGTGGATCTGGTGGGCGATGCGCGTCGCCGCCGGCATCACGTCGCTGCACTTCGCCTTGGCCATCGACACTTCGCGGCTGCCGGCCAAACCCTCGCCGAGCGACGCGGCCGCCTGCCAGACCAGCAGGCGGCTGACCTGGATATCGCGATAGATCTCCGCGCAGTGATGATGCACGCCCTGGAAACGGCCGATCGGGCCGCCAAATTGCTCGCGGGTCTTAGCATAGCTGACGGTGAGGTCTAGCGAGGCCTGACCGATGCCGACCAGTTCGGCGGATTTGAAGGCAGCGCCACGCAGATGCAGCCTTGCAATAGCGTCCCAGGCGTTGCCGTTGTCGCCAACCAGCGCGTCGGAATCGACCATTACGTTGTCGAATGTTGCTTGCCACAGAGACTCGCCGCCGGAAGCGGGCATGCGGCGCAATGTCAGGCCCAGCGCATTCTGCGGCACGATGAGGAGCGTCACGTCCTCGGCATCGTCACCGGTGCGTCCGGCGACGATGATTACCTCGGCGGTCGAGGCGTCGCGCACGAACAGCTTGGTGCCGTTGATAGTGAAGCCGTTGCCGGCCTTCGTGATCGTCGTTCGGATCTCCTGCGGACGCAGGCCGCCGGATGCTTCGAGGATCGCGGTCGTCAGGATGGCGTCACCGGAAGCAATACGGGGCAGGTAGGTCTCGCGCTGGATCGGCGATCCGGCGTCGAGCAACAGCAGGCCGGCCTCGATCACCGTCGAGAACAGCGGGTTCGGGATCGCACCCTGGCCGAGCGCTTCCACCACCAGTGCCAGTTCAACGGCGCTTGCTTCAGAGCCACCATATTGCTCGGGGAACAGCGCACCGGCCCAGCCCATCTCAGCAATCTGCTTCCACACGGACATGTCGAAGCCGGCATCGGTTTCTTCCATTTCGCGAATGCGCGCCGGGGTCATCGCATTGGCCGCGAAGGTGACGGCCGTCTCATGCAGCATCTGCTGGTCGCTATCGAGTGAGATATCCATGTTGTATTCCGCTTATCGAGGCAGGCCGAGGCCGCGCGTTGCGACCACGTTGCGGGTTATGTCGAAGCCGCCAGCGGCAAACTGGAAGTATAAATGATCGCGGTATTCGACCTCGACCTCGCCGTTGAGCGCGGCCGCGGGCGACCCTGTGCGCAGCGGCGCAAACTGGCCAAGCAGTTCCAAAGCGGCAGCGTCGAACTTGCGTGAGGTTTCGCGCTTCACCAACAGCGCGACCGAACTCTCGTGCTGCGGTCGCAGGCCCTTGGCGCTGAGCGATGCCAGCCAATAGCTCGCGAGCTTCGCGGTTTCAGCTTCGATTGCCAGCCGAACCAGTTCGTCGCGCACGACAGGATCGTCGAGCAGAGGCGCGGCTCCTTCGCGCGGCTGCGCGCACCAGGCCAGCAGGCGATCAAGCTGATAATTGAC
>CANKBJ010000150.1 GCA_947479905.1 Bradyrhizobiaceae bacterium | reverse complement strand
TCGAGCGGATCACCCTTCGCTGATAGCCCCGCCAACCGCTTCTCCGTATCGAAAAACCCGAGCTGACCCATCCGCGCCTCCCGAATCATGCCGTCATCCGGAAGACTCGCACAGGAGAGTAGACGCGGCTATTTTTCGAGGTGCCCTCTAGAATATTCCGAGCGTGATGCGGCAATTGTCGCCGCCGCCAATACGCGTGCGCCACGGCGCGTTGTCCTGCGGCGGCCGGCGGGCCCTGTTCCCGACCATGCGCGGCAAAGCCGAATGCGGTGGCTTCACGGCATCTTAACCGCGCGGCGCGATACCGGCCTGGCGGTCTTTTTCGTCGGACAGGTGCAGAAATATGCTCACTGAATTCATTTCCGTCTTTCAGGTTGCCGGCCAGACCGTCCTCAAGATCGTGCCGATCACAATCGCCCTCGGCCTGGTATTCGCCGTGCTGACCCATTGGTCGGCGTGCAATCCCGGCCAGGTCTGGTGGCGCAAGCGCGAGATCGCCACCGACATCCTGTACTGGTTTCTCATCCCGATGGTCGCGCGCTTCGTGCGCATCGGCCTGATGGTGATGGGCGCCGCGTATATTTACGGCATTCACGGTTCCGACGCGCTGATCGCGTTTTATGACGACGGCTTCGGCCCGCTGGCGCAATTGCCGCTTTGGGCGCAGGCGCTCGTTTTCCTCGTCGTCTCGGACTTCCTGTCGTACTGGTTTCACCGGCTCTATCATGGCGCGACGATGTGGAAGTACCACGCCATCCATCATTCCTCTTCGGAAGTCGACTGGATCTCGGCGGCGCGCTTCCACCCCGTCAATATCCTGCTCGGCACCGTTCTGATTGACGTCTGCCTGCTGCTGGCCGGCATTTCGCCGAACGTAATGTTGTGGGTTGGGCCGTTCACCACGGCGTCGTCGGCCTTCGTGCATGCCAACCTGAACTGGACGCTCGGCCCGTTCAAATATGTGATGGCCGGTCCGGTGTTTCACCGCTGGCACCACACCGCCGCTGACCGCGGTGGGTCGAGCAATTTCGCCGGCACGTTTCCGGTCTGGGATCTGATGTTCGGCACCTGGTACATGCCGGAGAACGAAATGCCGGATGCCTATGGCGTCGACGACAAGGAATTTCCGCAAAGCTTCGGCGGCCAGATGCTGTACCCGTTCCGCCAATAGGCGGCGACCCGGGTATCTTTGCAATTCGTTCACCAGTTTCCGTTGCGCTTCGTTCACCAATTTGCAGTCAACTGAATGTCTGTTGAGACCCGCGGCCTGTCTGGCCGCCGGGGTAGTTGCGTAGCGTTGGAGAGTGCCATGTCGACCGTGTCCGGGCGTCGCAAACGTTTGTCTGCCGCATTGGCGTGGACTCTACTGGTCGCTATCGCTCCTTTCGTTTGTCCAGCGCGCGCCGACGAGGTCTCGGTCTCGGTCGACGAAGCGCGGATCATGAAACTGCCGGACCGGGTCGCCACCATTGTCATCGGCAATCCGCTGATCGCCGACGCCGCGCTGCAAGGCGGCGGCATTCTGGTGCTGACCGGCAAGGGCTTCGGTTCGACCAATCTGCTAGCGCTCGACCGCGCCGGCAAAGTGATCAAGGACACGACGATTCAGGTCGTCGGCCCGGGCAGCCGCGATCTGGTCGTGGTCTATAAAGGCATGGAACGCGAATCCTACAGTTGCGCGCCGGAGTGCGAACGCCGGCTGACGCTCGGCGATTCGCCGGCCTATTTCGGTACGATCCTCTCGCAAGCGGGCAGCCGCACCAGCGGCGGTGGCGGCAGCGCACCGGCGGCGCGCTGAGACGCACTTTCACGCGGCGCTGCGTGAGCCGTCGGTGACATGGTTAGCGGCACGCTAACGCAACCCGCGGCTTTGTCGGCAATCGGCGCAAGAATTTTAAAATGGGCTTTTGATATAAAAGACGCGAGTTTGCAGACGTTCCGTCGCATCGGGTAACCGCCATGTTCGAGACGATCAAGAAAAAGTCCTCGGATTGCCTGCGCTGCCTGCGGCAATCGCGTCTGTGCCGCCGCTTCGTCCGCCAACAGGACGGCAGCGCCGCTGTCGAATTCGCGCTGATCGCGACGCCGTTCCTGGCTTTGTTGTTCGCCATCATCGAAACCGCGATGGTGTTCTTCGCCGGCCAGACGTTGGAAGCCGCTGCCACCGACTCGGCGCGTCTGATCATGACCGGCCAGGCGCAAACGCAAAATTTCAGCGCGTCCGATTTCAAGACCCAGGTTTGCAACCGGATTTACGGGTTGTTCGATTGCTCCGGCGGCGTCTATGTCGACGTCAAGAGCTATTCGAGCTTCGCCGCTGTTACCGCGACGCCCGTCACCGCCAGCAATTTCAGCACCGGCAACATGAGTTACAGTCCAGGCACGGTCGGCGATATCGTCGTCGTATCGCTTTACTATCAGTGGCCGATCTATGTTTCGATGCTCGGCAACAACCTGAGAAATCTCAGCGGCAACAAGCGCCTGCTGGCTGCGACGTCGGTATTCCGCGTCGAGCCGTACAAATGAGCGAGCGCACCATGGCCCCCACGATGCAACGCACCGCCCGGAAATCCAACATCCTGCGCCGCCTCGCCGGCGACAAACGCGGCGTATCGGCGGTCGAATTCGCGCTGGTCGCTCCGGTGATGATCGGTCTTTACTTCGGCGTCGTCGAAACTTCCGAGGGTGTCAGCGCCGACCGCAAAGTCAGTCTGGTCACCGCGGCCCTGGCCAACCTGTCGGCGCAGGTCTCGACGATATCGAGTGCCGACATGACCAACATCCTCGACGCATCGAGCGCGATCATCGCGCCCTATGACAAGACCAAATTGAAAATCACGGTCACCTGCATCAGCATCGACTCGAGCAAGCGGGCGACGGTGAAGTGGAGCGTCACCCGTAACGGGGCGGCCAATACCGGATCCATGACGCTGCCGTCGGCGCTGGCAGTAGCCAGTACGCAAATCCTCCTGGCTGAGGCGTCCTACGCCTACACGCCGACCGTCGGCTATAACATCACCGGCACTGTCAATCTGTCCGATAAGATGTATATGAGCCCGCGCATATCCGCGCCGACCTACGGCACCACCACCTGCACCTGAGCGGCTTTTATTGCTCGATGCCTAGGCGCTCTTGTGTTCGGCGATCGGCAGGGCCGTGGTCGACTTGATCCGTTCCATGGCGAAGCGCGATGTGACGTTCTTCAACGGCACGGTGGCGATCAGCTTCTTGTAGAACGTGTCGTAGCTCTGCATGTCGTGCACCACGACGCGCAGCACGTAATCGACGTCGCCGGCCATGCGGTAGAATTCCATCACCTCCGGCATGGCGTTGACGACCTCGGCGAATTTCGCCAGCCATTCCTGCGAATGGTCGCCGGTCTCGACCGAGACGAAAACCGTGATGCCGAGGCCGACTTTTTCCGGGTCGATCAGAGCGACGCGCCGCATGATGACGCCGTCGGCCTCCAGCCGCTGCAGCCGCTTCCAGCACGGCGTCGACGACAGGCCGACCTTCTGGCCGATGTCGGCGACGGACAACGATGCGTCCTGCTGAACCACGGCAAGGATCTTGCGATCGATAGCGTCCATTCTCCAATCCCCTCAAAATTCAGCATGGCCATCTATGATGATGCTCATAAATAGAACGGTATTCTTATTTTAGCCCGCCATCTGTCTTTATAGAGAAAAATATTCTATTTCAAGAGCAATCTGCCGCGCTATCGAGCGCCTTGCTCCATCGGAACCGTCGCCATGAGAATTTTCGCCTCTTTCTTCAATCGTCAGGCCCGCGCCGCCGCGCTCGCCGCCGTCTTGACGCTGGGCGCGACCTTCACCGCCTCGGCCGCGCCGGCCGAGCAGCCGCTGGTGAATGTCGAATGGCTCAAAGCCCATCTCAGCGACAAGAACGTGGTCGTCCTCGATATCCGCTCCGCCATCGATGGCGGTGGCGCGCAGGCCTATGCCGCCGCGCATATCCCCGGCAGTGTGCATAGCGACTATGACAAGGCCGGCTGGCGGGTCACCCGCAACGATGTGCCGTTCATGCTGCCGACCGTGGCCGAACTGGAAAAGCTGATCGGTGACATTGGCATCGACGAAGACAAACATGTCGTCGTCGTTCCGGACGGCAACAGCTACACCGATTTCGGCTCAGCGGCGCGCACCTACTGGACGCTCAAGGTTGTCGGCCTGAAGAACGTGTCGATCCTCGATGGCGGCGTCGCCGCCTGGCGCGCGGCCGGCCTGCCGGTCGAGAGCGGCGAGAAGAAGCCGTCAGCGACCATCTTCGCCGCGACCCTCGACAAGAGTTTGATCGCGCGCGGCAGCGACGTCGAGGCAATCGAAAGCAAGGGCGGAGCGACCCTGATCGACGCGCGGCCCGCCTCGTTCTTCCTCGGCAAGGAAAAGGCGCCCAATGCCGCCGCCTATGGTCACATTCCCGGCGCGCTCAATCTCGACAGCGCGTCCTACTACGACGAAAAATCGAACCGCTTGAAGCCGAAGGCCGAACTCATTGCTCTATCGGCGCATGTACCGGCCGGTCCCGCGGTGAGCTATTGCAACACCGGCCACTGGGCGGCGACCGACTGGTTCGTGCTGCACGAACTGCTCGGCCGCGAGGATGTCCGCCTTTACGACGGCTCGATGGTCGAATGGACCGCCAACCCCAATCGCCCGGTTGAATCGGCGCGCACGAAGTGGGATGACTTGAAAAAGAAGCTCGGTCTGGGGTCGTAAGATCTGAGGCTCGCGCGGCGCTTCGAGGAGTTCCTATGTCCACCGCGACTTTGTCGGCGTCCGATAGCGACGCCGAGCCCCGCATCGACTACCTTTTCCTCGGCGCGGCGATGGTCGCTACCGCGATCCTGGTGGCGCTGGTCCTGCTCGACGGCCAGCCGGCCTCGGCGGCGCTGATCCTCGGCGGCTTTGCGCTCGGGGTCGCCTTCCTCAAAGCGGAATTCAGCTACACCGCCTCGTGGCGGCGCTTCCTCACGCGCGGCGAAGCCGGCGGCCTGATCGGCGGTCTGATCGTCATCGCGATCTGTGCGCTCGCCGTCGTGCCGGTGGCGGCGCTGTGGCCTGGTTTCGGCGGCGCCGTCGCGCCGCTTGGGCCCTCGCTCGTCATCGGCGCTTTCGTTTTCGGCATCGGCATGCAACTCGCCAATGGCTGCGGCTCCGGCACGCTCTACACCGTTGGCGGCGGCTCCGGCCGCATGCTGATCACGCTCGCCTTCTTCGTCATCGGCAGCGTATTCGGCTCGCTGTCGCTGCCGTCACTCCTTGCGCTCGGCGGCGTCGATCCGGTGCTGGCGTCGGATTATCTCGGGCCGTGGGGCGGCCTGGTGGCGACGCTCGCCAGTATCGCGCTCGCCGCCGTTATCATGGCTACGGTGGCAAAAAATCGCGGCGCCAATTTCATGCCGTCGCGCACTTATATCATTGGCGGCATCGTCATCGGCGTGCTGTGCATCGCCGTGTTCTTTGCCGGCGGCCATCCGTGGAGCGTGACCTTTGGTTACACGGTGTGGGGCGGAAAAATCTTCGCCGCGCTCGGGTTCGATTTCTCGCAGGCCGAATTCTGGCAATGGCCGGGGCCGAAGCGCGCGCTCACCGGCTCGGTGCTGAGCGACACGTCGAGCCTGACCGACTTCGGCATGATCTTCGGCGCGATGGCGGCGGCCGCCGCTACCAATCGTTATGCCGCCAACGCCTGGCCGCCATTCAAATCATTACTCGCCGCGGCGATCGGCGGCCTGTTGTGCGGTTGGGGCGCGCGCATCGGCTTCGGCTGCAACATCGGCGCTTTCATCGGCGGCGTGGCCTCAGGTTCGCTGCACGGCTGGATCTGGTTTCTCGCCGCGCTGCCGGGCTGCATGATCGGCATTCGATTGCGTCCCGCCTTCGGCCTATCGCGAGACTAACATTATGCGCAAAACCTATATGGCCGTTGTGCTGCTCGCCCTTGTCGCCATCGTCGGCAATCATTTGACCAGCCCGTCGAGCGGACGCGCGGTGTCGCCGGAAGATTTCGCCGGCGCCTGCGCGCCTTGCGGCGCACCGTGCCCGTCGAAAAAGTGAGCGCCTAAGCCCGCTCTTTCAAAAACGTCTCGACTTCGGCGCGGTTCGCCGCGCCCATCAGCCCGCCGAAGCGTGTGCATTTGATCGCCGCCGCGGCGGCGGCAAAGCGCATGGACAAGACGACATCGTGAGTCTCGACGAAACGGACCGCGAAGGCGCCATGAAACGTGTCGCCGGCCCCTAACGTATCGACGGCATCGACCTTGAACGCATCCATGTGGCGGACGCTATCTTTGTCGAGCCAATAGACCCCTTCAGGCCCGTCGGTGACGGCCAAAAACCCGGCGAAACTTGCCCCGAGTTTCCTCAGCGCGGCGGGCAATTCCGTCTCTCCTGTCGCCTCGCGGATCGCGTCGGCCGAGCAGATGACATGCGTGCAGTTCTGCAACAGCGGATCGTCCGCAGATGTCGGCTTGTCGAAATCCAGGACCCGCGGCAGGCCGCGCGCCTGCGCCGCGCGGCAGATCGGCAGGCTGATATTGCTGTAGCGATTGTCGAGCATAGCCGCGTCGGCGCCGGCCACCGCGCCGTCCGGATCGTCGGGGGTTGCCTCGCTGAGGCCCTGATTGCGGCGCGTCGCGATCATCTTCTCGCCGGTTGCGTCGATCATGATCAACGACGCCGACGACTTCGCGCCCGGCACCCGCAGCGCCCGCGAGACGTCGATTTTCTCGTTGGCCAAGGTTTTAATGATTGTATTGGCGACGTCGTCGTGTTCGTCGCCGAGCGCGCCGATATAGGTGACCTCTGCGCCGAGCCGCGCCATCGCCACCGCGGCATTGCCGGCCTGGCCGCCGCTGGTGATGATGAATTCCGACGCCTGCACCTTTTCGCCGGGTTTTGGAAATTGCCCAACGCGCATGATCATGTCCTGCACCGCGCCACCGGCACACACAATTTTCGGCGGTCGGTTGAGCGGCACGCGGTCAGTCAAAATCGATCCCGTCTTCAACCCAGGCCCGGATGATATGATGCGCGATGGCCACCGGCGGCGGCGTCGTCAGGCCGTCCGGGTGGTTTCGCAGCAGCATGGTGACGATCTCATCTTTGCTAAACCACCGGGCGTCTTCGAGTTCCGTGCGATCGACCACAATATCGTGGCTGAGCGCCTCGGCGTGGCAGCCGATCATCAGCGAGGTCGGGAACGGCCAGGGCTGCGAGCGGTAATATTTCACCCGGCCGCAGACGATGCCGGCTTCCTCGCGGGTCTCGCGATGAACCGCGTCCTCGAAGGATTCGCCGGGCTCGATGAAGCCGGCCAGGCACGACCACATGGTCGGCGCGAAACGTGGACTACGGCCGAGCAGGCAGCGCTCGCCATCGACGATCAGCATGATGACGACCGGGTCGGTGCGCGGGAAGTGTTCGGCCTTGCAGGACGGGCACAGCCGTTTCCAGCCCGCATCGACGGCTTGCGTCGCGGCGCCGCAGTTCGAGCAGAAACGATGCCGCAGGTGCCACTGCAACACTGCCTTGGCCTCGGCGAGTGGCGGCAGATGCCGGGCGTCGACCAGCCCCTGCACGGCAATCGAGCGCAGATCGGTGACCATGAGGTCGTCACGCGTCTTCAGCGCCTCGGCCGCGTCTTGCGCTATGCCAATGCCGAATCGGCCATCGTTATCGAGATGGCCGAGGAAAATTGCTTCGGTGACGGGTGCGAATGCGCGCGCCTCTGCAAGGGAAAAAAGCGGATCGCTCAGGCTTGCGCCTTTTTTCGTGACGATCAGGTCGCCGCCGATGACGTAGGCGCCGGCGTCTGCGCCGGACGCCATGGCTTCGATCGCCGCCGTATTGCCGCGCAGTTCGGCGGCGCGCTCGAGGCGGCTTTCGGTGTAGCCGAGGACGGGTTTCGGGCCAAGAATCGGGCCAAGATTCGGGGGAGGTGACATCGCGCGGAAACTCGCACGGGGAAGGAGGGAGTGCAATGCGGTAGGGCGTACCTATTCGGTGCTCATTCGATCGCAAGGGCGCGCCGCAGCGCCGCGATAAAACCGTCGCGCGCCACTGGATCGTAGGCGGTGGCCGGCGCCGCGCCCCAGACCGGCTTCGGCCAGGCCTTGTCGCTGTGTCGCCGGCCGATCACATGGACGTGCAACTGCGCCACAACGTTGCCGAGCGCGGCGACGTTGAGCTTGTCGCATTCGGTGATGGCTTTGAGCGCGCGGGCGGCAGCGTCGGTCTCGGCCGTGAGCTGGCGGCGGTCGGCCTCGGAAAGGTCGATCAGTTCGGTAATGCCGGGCCGCCGCGGCACCAGAATAAGCCACGGGTAATTGGCGTCATTCGCCAGCAGAACGCGCGACAGCGGCAGGTCGCCGACCGGGACGGTATCGGCGGCCAGTTGCGGGTGGAGGGTGAAGCTTGATTCCATGCGACCAAGCCTAGTGCGAAAGACTGCCCCCGTCATTTCCGGGGCGGGTTCTGACCAACTTGCATTCTCTCCCCATACGCCCGATATAGGGCCCGGGAGGTTGGCGGTGGACGAGCCACTCGCCAACCGGGTCAGGTCCGGAAGGAAGCAGCCCTAACGAGCCCGGTTCGGGTCGTTGTCAGCCTCCCACCCATTTTTTCCACGATTCGTTGGGCGTTATATCCCCCTGCGCCGCCGCGGCGGGTGGCCCCGGCGTCTCAGGCTTGCAACAATAGGCACATGAGCGAACCCGAGAACCGCACCGGTCCTGGTTCCGCCCCGGCCGAGACGCCGGCCGGCGGCTATCGCGTGCTG
>CANKBJ010000149.1 GCA_947479905.1 Bradyrhizobiaceae bacterium | reverse complement strand
CCATGTTGATCTTGATCTTGTGCATCGGCACATGGCCGGGGCCTTCGATCATGACCTGGCAGCCTTTCTGCCACGCCACTTGCGTGAGTTCGCCGAGCGTCTCGAGTTCGGCGAATTGCGCGCGGTCATTGGCGTCGGCAATCGAGCCGGGGCGCAGGCCGTCGCCGAGCGAGAACGACACGTCGTATTTGCGCATGATGTCGCAGATCTCGTCGAAGCGCTCGTAGAGGAAACTCTCTTTGTGCCGCGACAGGCACCACTTCGCCATGATCGAGCCGCCGCGCGAGACGATGCCGGTGACGCGGTTCGCGGTCAGCGGCACGTAAGCCAGCCGCACGCCGGCATGAATGGTGAAATAATCGACGCCCTGTTCGGCCTGCTCGATCAACGTGTCCTTGAACACTTCCCAGTCGACCTTGACCGGATCGCCGTCGACCTTCTCCAGCGCCTGATAAATGGGAACGGTTCCGATCGGCACCGGCGAATTGCGCAGGATCCATTCGCGCGTGTTGTGGATGTTGCGGCCGGTCGACAGGTCCATCACGGTGTCGGCGCCCCAGCGGATCGCCCACACCATCTTCTCGATTTCTTCCTCGACCGAAGATGAGACGGCGCTATTGCCGATATTGGCGTTGATCTTCACCAGGAAGTTGCGGCCGATGATCATCGGCTCCAGTTCGGCGTGGTTGATGTTGGATGGAATGATGGCGCGGCCGCGCGCGATTTCCGAGCGCACGAATTCCGGCGTGATGAAAGCGGGCACCGCGCCGCCGAACTGCTCGCCGTCGGCGAGTGCTGATTCGGCGCGCTCTAACATCTTCTTGCGGCCGAGATTTTCACGCTCGGCGACGTAGATCATTTCCTTGGTAATGATACCGGCGCGGGCAAATTCATATTGCGTGACCGGCGCGTCGGCGACGGCGCGCCACGGCTTCGGCGTGTTGGGGAAGTTGCGGGCGAGGTATTTGCCGGTGGCGTTGCCGTTGTCGACGGCCTTGATCGGGCGGCCTTCGTATTCCTCGACGCCGCCGCGTTCCTTGACCCATTCGATGCGCGGACGCTTGAGGCCGCGCTCGACGTCGATGACGGCATCGGGATCGGTGTAGGGACCGGTGGTGTCGTAGACCGGCAGCGGCGGCTCATTGGCGGACGGGTGCAGCGCGATTTCGCGCACCGGCACGCGCAGATCGGGCGCACTGTCGGGAGAGGCATAGACCTTGCGCGAGGCGGCGAGCGGGCCGGTGGTGACCTTGGGCGTGACCAGATCGGCGGCGGTGATCGGCTTGTTCATGTGCGCTCTCCCTGCACGCGCTTTCGCGCGCAAAATTGAAATGCGGAATCAGCACGGCAATGATCAGGGACGATCGTGGGCAAAGTCCCTGTCCCTTCGCCGGCATGACCCGGATCAGGTTCAAAGGGTTTTTCTCAGCCCGCCAAAAGTTCCGGCGGGCACCCCTCGGAACGAAGGCTAATCTATGCCTCAGGGTGGGGGAGTCAATGTGCTCTTCTTTCCCTCTCCCCTTGTGGGAGAGGGTGCCGAGCGAATGAAATGAGCGAGGCGGGTGAGGGGGAAACTTCTCGCCTCACGCGCCCTCGCCCGGCTCGCAAGTGCTCGCCACCCTCTCCCCACCAAAGTCGGATTTATCCGACTTTGGCATTCAAATGCACAACTCGGGTAAACCCGAGTTGTGTTGGGGGAGAGGGTAAGAGGGAAGATCACATCCGCGGCAATTCGCTGACCGTCACTTTTGCCGTGCCTTCGGCCTCGGCGATCACGCGCAAGGTGGTTGAGTCGAAGGCAATGCCGGTTAGCCGCAGATTGTCGACCGCCGCCTCGACCTCGACGCCATCGCGGGCCTGACGGAAGTCGCCGAGCGCGACGCCGATCTTGGCCTTGGCGTCGTTGAGGAAAGGCGTGAGATCGATCACCGCCTTCTCGGCCAGAGCCTGCTGCAGATAGGGCATGGCGGCGCGGGCAGCGGTGCCGAGCAGGCCGAAGGCGGCTTCCGATTCAACCGCGAGCGAAATATCGGTGAGGCTCAGTACCTGCGTGCCGGGATCGAGTTTGGGCTTGCCCCAGATATTGATATTGGCTTCGGCGCCGAAGCCGAACCAACTCTTGCGCTCATGCGCCTTGACCTTGAGTGCGATCAAAAGCCGGTCGCCGGATGCCGCCAGTGTTGCGCCGCGCACCTCGACCTCGACCGGCGCACTGGTGCCTTCCGGAAAGCGTTTGCCCTTCAACTGGACGTCGATGAGCTTGTTGAGTTCGGTGAACGGCACGTCGATCGGCAGACCGATGGCGAGTTTGCCATTGTCCATCGGCGGCACCAGATCGAGCGTGGCCGGGAACGGGCAGTCGGGCTTGCTCTCCTTCGGCGTGATGCGGGTATTGGCCTGTATGCCGACGGCCAGAGTGATGTTGCGCGCGTCGATCTGCGGCTGCGCCGCGGCGGCGCGCACCGGCCGCATTTCCAGCCAGAGCTGCGGCAGGCCGGTCGTGCCGCCGCCGAGCGGGATCGACCGGCACATCTTGGTCCATTGCTCGCGCGCCGCGCGCTCGAGCGAGGGATCGTTGCGCAGTCGGTTCTCCAGCGCGGCGACCTGCTCATTGACGGCGCGCTCGATCAAGGGCCGCGCCTCGCTGGCCATGTTGATCCTGATGCCGGCGACCTGCGCACTGCTGTCGGAGACCGCCACTTGCGCCGCGAGGTTCGGCTGCAGCCGCCAGTTCGCGGTGACCGACGGCTTCGAGCGCACGGTGACCTGGCTGCGCAGTTCGACGCTCTGATCGAGCACCTTGCCGGTGAGGCCGCCGACCGCCTTGCCGACATCCTTGCCGAGCGCGCCGTCGAGCAGGCCGGCAATGCCGCCGACGGCGCCGCCGGTCAGGTTGCCGGCCTGCGACGCCAGCTGGCCGGTGATTTTCAGCGAGCCGTTGAGCTGGGTCAGCACCGTCATCTCGCCGGCGCGGCCGTTCACCGCCATGTTGCCGCGGGTGATGGTCATGCCGATGTCGGCCTTGGACAGAATGCTGCTGACCGGATTGCCGCCTTTGCCGCTCATCGTGCGCGGCGCCGCACCCTCGAGGCTGCGCTGAATGGCGTTAAGCGACACGGCGACCGGCGCGATCACATAGGAGGCGCGGGTCAGCGGCTGGAGCGGCGGCAGCGGTTCGAGCTTGGCGACGACCTGCGCCGCCGGCGTCGCGGCCGGAAAGAAGCTGTCGAGCGCCCATAATGTGGCGGCGAAAAAGACGCCGACGACGACGATCGCCAGGCTGGCCAGGCGAAAGCCGCGCGAACGGCCGAACAGCCGCAATGGCGCGGTCAGATAATAAATGACGTCGTCGACAATTCCGCTCATCCGACCCCCGTCCGATTCGCCGGCGGGGGTGATGTTAGGCGGCTTGGCCGGGCCGCGCCAGCGCGCGGTCCGGCCCAGGGATCAGGGCTCAACCGGCGCGATGGCGTTCGGTTTGGCGTTCATTTCCAGCTCGGGGAGGAGCGCCTTCGGCTTGCGCAGGCGGACATAGAGCTGCACGACGATCAGCATGACCGCCAGGAAGATGAAGAAGGCGCTGATCGGGTGGTTCCTGATATCGATGAAGACCAGCGAGTCGCCGCGCGAGATCAGCATGGCGCGGCGGAAGTTTTCCTCGAAGCGTGGGCCGAGCACGAAGCCGAGCAGGATCGGCGCCGGGTGGAAGTCGAGCAGCAGCAAGAGATAGCCGGCGAGGCCGATGACGATGGTCTCGCCGACCTGGAACATGTCGTTGTTGGTCGAATAGACGCCGATGCAGACGAAGAACAAAGCGCTCGGATAAAGATATTTGTAGGGAATCGCCAAGAGCTTCACCCACAGGCCGATCATCGGCACGTTGAGCACGACCAGCATGATGTTGCCGATCCAGAACGAGGCGACGAGGCCCCAGAAGATGTCCGGATGTTCGGAGATCAGCTGCGGGCCGGGCACGATGCCCTGAATCATCAGCGCGCCGAGGATCAGCGCCATCACCGCGTCGCCGGGAATGCCAAGGCTCATGGTCGGTATGAAATCGCCCTGCACCGATGAATGCGTCGAGGCTTCCGGGCAGGCGACGCCTTCGATCATGCCGGTGCCGAACAGTTCCGGCGTCTTGGAGATCTTCTTTTCGGTGGCGTAGGAGATGAACGAGGCAATGGTCGGGCCGGTGCCGGGAATGAGCGCGCACAGGCTGCCGATGATGGTGCCGCGGAACATGGCGCCCCATGAGCGGCGCAGTTCGTCCTTGGTCGGCCGCAGGTCCTTGAAGGTGACCTTGGTGTATTTGGTGTCGACTTCGGACAGCTGATTGACGCTCTTCATGAACTCGGCGATGCCGAACAGGCCGAGCGCCAATGCGACGATCTCGACGCCGTCGAACAGATTGGGAATGCCGAAGGTGAAGCGCGGCGTGCCGGTCTCGATGTCGGAGCCGACAATGCCGATGATGAGGCCGATCACCGTCATGGCGACGCCCTTGAGCGGCGAGCCGCGCGCGAGCGTCGAACCGGCGAGCAAGCCGAGCAGCATCAGCGAGCAGATTTCGGCCGGACCGAACTTCAGCGCCACGGTGACCAGCACCGGCGCGAGGAAAATCATCTCGGTGATGCCCCACGACGCGCCGACGAAGGACGAGATCACCGTGATGCCGAGCGCCGCGCCGCCGCGGCCCTGCTTGGTCAGCGGGAAGCCGTCGAGGCAGGTCACCGCGTGCGGCGGGTGGCATGGCAGATTCAACAGGATCGAGCAGATCGCGCCGCCATATTGCGCGCCGTAGAACACGCCGGACAGCATCAGGATGGCGCCGACCGGCGGAATGCCGAAGGTCAGCGGCAGCAGGATCGAGATGGTGGCGAGCGGGCCCATGCCCGGCAGCACGCCGACCATGTTGCCGACCAGAACGCCGATGAAGCACCACATCAGGTTATGCGGCTCGAGCGCGACGCCAAAGCCGAACCACAGATCAGTGAGCGCGGTCGTAACCATCAAAAGCCCCAGCGGAAAATCGGAAAGGGAAGGTGCAGCACGAGCGAGAAAAGCGCGCAGCCGGGTATCGTGATGGCAAGACCAAGCAGGACAGAGCCGAGGAAAGTCGAGGTGCGATCGCCCAGCGCCGAGACGAAGACGCACATGAAGGTGGCCGGCGCCATGCCGAAGTAATGGCCGAAGATGATGAACAGCACCGGGCCGGCGATGATGCAGAACCAGCCGCGCCATTCCTTCTGCCGCGGCAGAATGTGTTCGTCCTCGCCGAGCGGCGTGACCAGCGCGCTGCCGAAGATCAAAACGCCGATGAAAGTCAGCACCACACCGAGCATCAACGGAAACATGCCCGGACCCATATGGGTCAGGCTGCCGCGATCGTAGGTGCTTGAATCGAGCGTGACGCCGGCGCCGAGCAGCGTCATCAACCCGCCGGCATAGAAATCTCGTTTACGCAGGAGCGTCTGGAACAAGGCGTGGCCTCCATTGGATCTTTTGTCCGATCCCATAGACCACTATGGCTGTTGACCAACGTTACAAATCCGTAATCAATTGGTTACGCGGTTTTTATATCCGGCTGTGTAACGCGCGCATGCGAGCGTTGCGTGCGTCGCGTGTTTGAAAAATCATGACGGTCCGTGCATCGTGCGCGATACAGGAGCAAGGTAACGGCAATGATGGCTATTCAGATCGCGGCATCCGGCGGACCCGAGGTGCTCGTCGCTGTCGATGTGCCGACGCCGTCGCCCGGCGATGGCGAGGTTTTGGTGCGCGCGCAGGCCATCGGCGTTGGCAAGCCGGATGTTCTGTTTCGCACGGGCGCCTATCGCTGGCGGCCGCCATTGCCGGCTACTCCCGGCGCGGAAATGTCGGGCGTTATTGAAGCGCTCGGGCGCGGCGTCGACGGCTTGCGCATTGGCGAGCGCGTTCTGGTCTATCGCTTCGCCGGCGGCTGCTACGCGGAAAGAGTCGTGGCGGCGGCGAGCGAGGTGACGGCGCTGCCCGACAATGTCGATATCGACGACGCGGTGAGCATTCCGAACTATCAGGTGGCTTACGCGCTGCTCAACGTGGCGGCGCGCGGAATCGATGCGAAGACGGTTTATGTCAACGGCGCCGCCGGCGGCATCGGCTCGGCCATCATCCAGCTTTGCCGGTTGAATGGCGTCATGATCATTGCCGGCGCGTCATCGGATGAAAAGTGTGCTTTCGCCGGCGCGCAGGGCGCGAGCCATACGATCAATTATGCACGCGATAGCGTGGTTGAGCGCGTGCTCGCATTGACCGGCGGGCGCGGCGTTGACCTGATCCTCGATCATATTGTCGGCAAGGATTTCACCGACAACCTTGACATGCTGGCGCCGATGGGCCTGATCGTATCGTTCAATGCGCTCGGCGGTCTGCCGGAAAAAGATTTGTTCAAGGAAATGCGCGCGCACCTGCCGCGCAGCGCGGCGGTGCGCTGTTTCACCATGCACAGCTTCGATCACGATCCCGTCGCGCGGGCCCGCGTGGCGCAGGCGACGCTCGCTCTGTTCGCCGCAGGCAAGGTGAAGCCGCCGGTATTCGCCAAACTCGGCTTAAGCGAGGCGCGGCGCGCGCATGAGTTGCTCGACGCGCGCCAGGTGTTCGGCAAGCTGATCTTGCAGCCCTGAATTATTTTCCCAGGGTCCGGGCGCGAACTCATAAACCGGCGGGCAAACGGCGGTGTGGCTACGTGGCCGAATGGCCGCCTTTAATCCACAGCGGAAATAGCGGCAACAGGGCAAGGGGGCAAAGCGCGGGGCGGCCAAGCTCCGGAAATGCCATAGGTGCTTTGGTCGTTTGCGTGAAAATCGAGATGGTGAAAACTATTTTCGGACCGGTTGCATTATTTCAATACTATTTATTCTCTGGCGCCGCCTTCCGGCTATCTTATACTCTCGACATTCGCAGTACGCTCGAAAATGACTGTCTTTCACGTTGATCGCCGGTCGTCCGACGAAGTCTGGTTGAACAGGCAGAGCCACAACAAAATAAAATAGAATAAACAAGGAGGAAACTCATGCGGAAAGCCATTTCGTTCGCGGTGGCGATCTTTGTATCCACGCTGACTTTTTGTTTGGGCCCGGTATTCGCACAGGGTTATCCGGAACGGAACATCACCATGATCGTGCCGTTTCCGCCCGGCGGGCCGAGCGACGTGGTCGCGCGCATCATGGCCGAAGGCATGGGCCGTCAACTCGGCCATACCATGGTGATCGAGAACGTTACTGGCGCCGGCGGCACTCTCGGCACGGCGCGCGCGGCCGCCGCGCCTGCGGATGGCTATACGCTTCTTGGAGCCGGAATGGGATCGCACGTCGCGGCCCCGGCATTGTTTCCCGATCTGAAATACGATTCGACCAAGGATTTCGAGCCGATCGGGATGGCGTCGAACTCGCAGGTCGCCGTGGTGGCCAAAAAGGATTTTCCGGCCAAGGATCTGAAGGAGCTCATCGCCTATGTTCGCAAGGACGGCGCGAGCGTAAAGCAGGCGCACGGCGGCATCGGCTCGGCCTCGCATATGGCGTGCCTCTTGTTTAACGCGCAAGCCGGCGTGCAGCCGAACTCTGTGCCTTATCGCGGCACCGGTCCGGCGCTGAACGACCTGGTCGGCGGTCATGTCGATTATTTCTGCGAGCAGGTGGTCAGCGTCGCGCCGTCGGCAAAGGGTGGCACTATCAAGGCTTTCGCGGTGTCGGGCGATACGCGCTCGGCCGCGCTGCCGGATGTTCCTTCCGCCAAGGAAGCCGGCCTTCCCGACTACCAGATCAGCATCTGGAGCGCGATTTTTGCGCCGAAGGGAACGCCGAAGCCGATCGTCGACAAGCTCAGCGAGGCCCTGAACAAGGCGCTTGACGATCCGGCGGTCATCAAGCGGTTGGCCGATCTCGGCGGCACGGTGCCGCCGAAGGCCGATCGCGGACCGGGCTATCTGCAAAAGAGCCTCACGGCCGACATCGCGCGATGGGATCCGGTCCTCAAAAAAGCGATGGCCGAGTCGAAGAAAAATGACGCGGCAAAGTAAGCCCGAAAAACAAAGTTCGGCGGTGGGCCTTCATAGTCGCAAGCAACACACAATCCTTGCGTTGCCTGACCTCCGAAAAATCGGGCGCGGCGTCGCGTGAGCGGCGCCGCGTGAAACGACGCCGCATGAAACGACGCCGTATGAGCGGCCAGCCATTGAGGTATCGCAATCGCTCGCGCGCCAATATCCTTAAGATAGGACCATCATGAAGCCGGCAGCTCAAGACAGCAATTTTTCCATCCCCGCGACCATGCGGGCCTGGGTTCTCGACGATCCCGGACAATTGAGGTTGACGGAGAAGCCCGTTCCCCAGCCGGGGCCGGCCGAGGTGCTGATACGCATCGACGCCGTCGCATTCTGCGACGGCGACATCAGGATCATCACGCGCGGGCCGCCGGCCTTGATTCAAGGCGGGCTGCCGTTCAACAAGAATTTCACGCCGGGCCACGAATACATGGGCACCGTGGTCAAACTCGGCGCCGGGGTGGACGAGTTTGAGATCGGCGAGCGCGTCGCGGTGGAAGTCCACTTCGGTTGCGGCCGCTGCGAAAGATGCCGCGCCGGCATGTACACCTCCTGCATCAACTACGGCATGAACTACGGCGAGCACAACAAAGGCCACCGCGCCAACGGCTTCACCACCGACGGCGGCTTCGCGGAATACGCCGTCAACAACGTCAACACTTTGGTGCATGTGCCGGATGACATCGGCGACGAAGAGGCCACGCTGATCGTGACCGCCGGCACCGCGATGTACGCGCTCGACACGCTGGGCGGCCTGATAGCCGGACAAACCGTGGTCGT
>CANKBJ010000148.1 GCA_947479905.1 Bradyrhizobiaceae bacterium | reverse complement strand
GTCCGAGACCATTCTCACGCCGGGCGCGCGCGAGAAGGAAGACGAGACGGCGCGCCGCGCCTTCCTGCTGCAATATGTGCAGCCGGGCCTCGTCGGCCTGATGGACGGTTCGGTGTCGACCTTGGCGCCCCTGTTCGCGGCGGCCTTCGCCACGCACAGCACCTGGGAGACGTTTCTGGTCGGCATGGCGGCGTCGGTCGGCGCCGGCATTTCGATGGGCTTTGCCGAGGCTTTGTCGGACGACGGCTCGCTGACCGGGCGCGGCACGCCGTGGCTGCGCGGCACCGTGTCCGGCGTCATGACCACGATCGGCGGGCTCGGGCATACGCTGCCTTATCTCATCCCGGATTTCTGGATCGCGACCATCGTCGCCATTTTCGTCGTGGTGGTCGAACTCGCGGTGATCTCGTGGATTCGCTACCGCTTCATGGATACGCCGTTCTTGCAGGCGGCGTTCCAGATCGTGGTCGGCGGCGCGCTGGTGTTCATCGCGGGGATATTGATCGGAAATTCGTGACAGGCTACGCCCGTAGGGGATGCCTTTCACCCTCGCCCATTTGTCCGATCCGCATCTGGCGCCGCTGCCGCCGGCGAGCTTGCGTGAACTGGCCGGCAAGCGGCTGACCGGCTGGCTGAACTGGCGGCGCAAGCGGCATCTGGTGCATGACCGCGCGGTGCTGGCGGGGCTCGTCGCCGATATGCAGGCGCAAAAGCCGGACCATATCGCCGTCACCGGTGACATCGCCAATATCGGCCTGCCGGCGGAATATGCGCGCGGCCGCGACTGGCTGGCGAGCCTCGGACCGGCGCACGACGTCAGCTTCATCCCAGGCAATCACGACATTTATGTCGCCGGCTGCGCCGACATGGCCGCGCGCGAATGGGGCGCGCATATGCGCGGCGATGCCGGCGAAAGCTTTCCCTATACGCGGCGGCGCGGACCGCTTGCGCTGATCGGCGTGTCGAGCGGTGTGGTCACCGCGCCGTTCATGGCGACGGGCGAGGTCGGCGAAGCGCAATTGCAGAAACTGGGCGCGCTGCTCGATACGCTCAAAGACGAAAGCCTGTTCCGCGTGGTGACGATCCATCACCCGCCGGTCAGCCTCGCCGCGCATCACAAGCGCCTGATCGATGCCGACGCGCTCAAAGCGGTGATTGCCGCGCATGGCGCGGAACTGCTGCTGCACGGCCACGACCACCGCGGCATGCTCAACTGGCTCGACGGACCGGACGGCGCCCGCGTGCCCGCCGTCGGCGTGCCATCGGCGTCGGCCAAGCCGGGGATGGATCACGATGCGGCGGGATATAATTTGTATCGGATCGATGGCAAAGATGAAGGCTGGAGCTGCGAAATGATTTCGCGCGGCATTGGTGTGGATGGCGCGGTCACTGAGATCAAGCGCACGATGCTTTGATAAGGGCTGGGTCCCCGCCTTCGCGGGGACGACAGCAACTAAGGCCTCGGCCCGTTGAGCAGCGCCAAGGTAAACAGCGCGGCGACAGCCATGACCACGCCATAGACGAAAGTGCGGAACGCGCGCAGGCGGCCGCGATGCTGTTCCAGTTCGAGCAACTTGCGCGCCGTCGCCTCGCCGAACGGCGCATCGTCGGACAAGGCGCGCTCGCGCTCGACCAGACGGCGCGCGACATAGCGGGTGACGGCCTGCACGATGTCCGCGATCTCGTGGCTTTCCGCCAGCGTGGCGCGGCCGTAGCGGGTCTCCTGCACGAAACGGTATTGCCGTTTGTCGCGGCCCATTTCGACATGCGCGATGACGTCGATCCACAGCCGCGGCACGTCGCCGCGCGCCAGCCCGCGATCGAACAATTCGATATGCGCCGGCACGTCGGCAAACAGCGGGTCGAGCGCCTCGTTCAACAGCTCAAGCCGGGCCTGCTCGGCGTCGCGCAGATCGACGACGACGGCCGAGCGCTCGGCCACCTCGGTGCGCACCTCGCGCATGGCCTGCTTCAGCGGATGAGGTGCGGCCTGCGTCGCAGGCTGGTTTTTCCGGCGTCCCCACATCCGGCCTGTTTAGCAAAGGCCGGCGCCCCGGCAAAGCCGAAAAACACGATTTTTCAAGGCCTTCGATGGTTAATCCCGGGTAAACGAGGCGGAAATCACGCCTCGGAGCGCGGTTTGACGCCATAGGCCCTGGCCCAGCCGAAGCCGTCCTCGGTGCGGCCGCGCGGGCGATATTCGCAGCCGACCCACTCCGTGTAGCCGAGCCGGTCGATCTCGGAAAAGACGAAGGGGTAGTTGATCTCGCCGTCGGCGTCCGGCTCGTGCCGCACCGGCACCTGCGAGCACTGGACGTGGCCGATGATCTTTTGGTGCGTCTCGAAGCGCCGCATCAGATCGCCGCCGACAATCTGCACATGATAGAAATCGTATTGCAGCCACAGGTTCGGCCTGTTCACCTTGGCGATGATGTCGGCGCCGTGCTCGACCTGGTTGAGGAAATAGCCCGGAATGTCGCGCGGATTGATCGGCTCGATATAGAGCTTGATGTTTTTCTCAGCCGCCAGATCGGCGGCGCGCGTGAGGTTGCCGACAAAGACTTTCTCGGCTTGCGCGCGGTTGCCGGGTTCGACCTTGCCGGCGAGGCAATGAATGGCGGTGGCGCCGATCGTGGTGACGTAATCGAGCGCCTGCGCGAAGGATTTGTCCCAGTCCGCCTCGCGGCCGGGCAGCGCGCCGAGGCCGAATTCGCCGGTCCCGCCGGTCGGCGAATTGATGCCGAGCGCGCGCACCTTGTTGCGCTCGAGCGCGCGCTTGAAGTCCGCGGCCGGCACATCCGGAAACCGGCCCTCGACCGCCGTGAAACCGGCCGCCGCCGCCGCGTCAATGCGCTCCAGAAGCGGGCGATCGGTAAACAGGTAATCGAGGTGGACCGAGAACTTTGGCATGGTCTGCTCCTTGCGTGGCGGCGCTTTGCAGTATTACTTGGCGGTATTCATTACCCATCCAAACGTTTCGCGCCAGCCCAAGACTCCAGTCCAAGACTCCAGCCCAAGACGCCAGCCCAAGACGCCAACCAGAGAAGTCTCATGTCCGTCAACTCCGCTTTTCACATCGCCGTATTGCCCGGCGACGGCATCGGCCATGAAGTGACCAAGCCGGCGCTCGATGTGCTGCGGCGGATCGAGGACACGACGCCAAGCCTGAAATTCCGCTTCAGCGAGCGTCCCGCCGGCGCCGAGGAATACAAGGCGACCGGCAAATCGATGTCGGAAGAGACGATCAAACTGTGCGGCGAGGCGGACGCGATTTTTCTCGGCGCCTGCGGCCTGCCGAGCGTGCGCTATCCGGACAACACCGAGATCATGCCGCAGGTCGAACTGCGCTTTATCTACGATCTCTATGCCGGCGTGCGGCCGGCGCGATTGATCCCCGGCGTGCCGAGCCCGATCGTCGGCGCCGACAAGCACGGCATCGATTTCGTGCTGATCCGCGAATCGACCGAAGGCCTGTTCGCCTCGATGGGCAAGGGCGTCACCACGCATGACGACGCGCGCGAGACATTGGTGGTGACGCGCAAGACCACCGAGCGGCTGTTCGATTTTTCGCTCAAGCTCGCGGCGCGGCGCAAGACACGCGGCAAGCCCGGCCGCCTGACGCTCGTCGACAAGGCCAATGTGTTCAAGGCATTCAACTGGCAGCGCGACATCTTCAACGAGCGCAAGCCGAAATTCCCCGATGTGAAAACCGACATGCTCTATGTCGACGCCTGCGCCGCGCTGATGGTGAAGAAGCCGTGGGACTTCGACGTCATGGTGATGGAGAACATGTTCGGCGACATTCTTTCCGACCTCGCCGCCGGCCTGATCGGCGGCTTGGGCATCGCGCCGTCGGCCGATATCGGCGACACGCATGCGGTATTCCAGCCGTGTCACGGCACCGCGCCGGACATCATGGGGCAAGGCAAGGCCAATCCGACGGCGATGATTTTATCCGCCGCGATGATGCTCGACTGGCTCGCCGACAAGCACGATCACGCGCCCGCCGCCGAGGCGGCGCAGCGCATCGAGCGCGCCGTCGATCAAGCCTATGCGGCGGGGTTAAAGCCGATGGAATATGGCGGCTCGGACGGCACCGCGGCGATCACCAAGGCGGTGATGACGGCGCTGGGGTGAGGTGGGGGACACGATGCGATTGCGCGACTGCTGCAATTTTCACGATTTCCGGCAACTGGCCAGACGCCGTCTGCCGGGCCCGATTTTCAACTACATCGACGGCGCGGCGGACGACGAGACGACCCTCCGCCGGAATTCAGCAAGCTTCGAGACCTGCGATCTGGTGCCTAACGTGCTGCGCGGGGTCGGCACCGTCGATATGTCGGTGACTGTGATGGGCCAGAAGCTTGCCATGCCGGTCTATTGCTCGCCGACCGCGCTGCAGCGCCTGTTCCACCACCAGGGCGAACGCGCCGTCGCAGCCGCGGCGGCGAAATACGGAACAATGTTCGGCGTCTCCACGCTCGGCACGGTCAGCCTGGAAGAGTTGCGCAAGGCTCATTCGACGCCGCAGGTCTACCAGTTCTATTTTCACAAGGACCGTGGCCTCAATAGCGCGATGATGCAGCGCGCCAAGGAGGCCGGCGTCGAGGTGATGATGCTGACGGTGGACAGCATTACCGGCGGCAACCGCGAACGCGACCTGCGCACCGGATTCTCGATTCCGTTCCAACTGACGCTGGGCGGTATGATGCAGTTCGCCATCAAGCCGATGTGGGGCATCAACTATCTTACGCATGAAGGTTTCAAGCTGCCGCAACTGGACGAACACGTCGACATGGGCGGCGGCGCGATGTCGATCTCGCGTTATTTCACCGAGATGCTGGACTCCTCCATGAACTGGGACGATGTGGCCGGCATGGTCAGGGAGTGGAACGGTCAGTTCTGTCTGAAAGGTGTCATGTCGGTGGCCGATGCGAAACGCGCGGTTGAGATCGGCTGCACCGGCATTGTCCTGTCCAATCACGGCGGCCGGCAATTGGACGGCTCGCGCGCGGCGTTCGATCAACTGGCCGAGATCGTCGATGCTGTCGGCGACCGGATAGACGTGATGATGGATGGCGGCATCCAGCGCGGTACCCACGTGCTGAAGGCGCTTTCGTTGGGCGCCAAGGCCGTTGGCGTCGGACGCTTCTATCTCTATCCGCTCGCGGCGGCGGGCCAAGCGGGCGTCGAGCAAGCCCTCGGCCTCATGCGGGCGGAAATCGAGCGCGGCATGAGGCTGATGGGCTGCGCAACGATCGGCCAGCTCTCACGCGAAAATCTGCGGTTCAGATAATTGCGCGCTTGCCCGTTCCTGCAGGCTGGATTTGGCGCCGCAAGTCGGTACAATTCAGTCGAAATTGCATCGGCGATAACGATCCAGATCATCTTTGGGGGCGAAGATGAAGGCACTCATTGCATCGCGCATTTTCCGATGCGCTGTTATTGCGTTGGCATGCGCAACATTTTGCGCACAGTTCGTCCAGCCGGCCACGGCTCAGGACGGCTGCATGAAGCGCTTCGCCGGACAGTGGACCTGGATTCCACATGGCTACTCGCCGGTCAGCACGGAAGTTAAACCGGACGGTTCCGTATTGGTGAATGGAAGCCCATGGCCGGGCAGATGGTCATGCAGCGGCAACAGATACTGGAGCAATACCGGCAATACGTTGACGATGGCGGCAAACGGCATGCGGCTGACCGGCATCAGCGCACCGGGAAACGTCCCTATAACAATGGCCCGGCGCGGTGCGCCGCCGCCGAGCGAATCGAAACAAGCCGCCCTGCAACCCGCCAAGAAACCCGAAGCCACGCCGCTGCAGGGCCGCGGTCAGACCGGACGCGCGGCGAATTGCAGCGACATCAGCGGCACCGACGGGCCAAGAATCGATTGCAAGCCGGCGGCAGGCGGCGCCACCCCGGCAACGGCGCAGCCGGCGGCCAAGCCCGCGCAGCCGAAGGCCGCCCCGCCCGGCAATCCAGCGGTTGCCGCCCGCGCGCCGAGCGACGATCCGGCGGCGCTGATCGGCCGGCTGGTCGAGGGCCGCACCTATACCGGACCGGCGGACACGCCGCAGACGAACCCATCGGTCGCGAGCGCACCGGGCGCGGCAAGCCGCTTGCCGCCGCCGCCGGTTGCCGCCGATGGATTGCTGGCGGAAGCCGAACGACAGGCCAGTCTGCCCGGCGGCAAATGTGTCGCCGACTTCCTGAACCTGCGAAAAAAGTTCCGCGACAATGCCGCCGCCTGCGCCCAGGAAACGCGCCTGATTCAATCGCTCACCGCCACCGTCGATTCGAGCATCAGGTCCGGCCAGGATCCGAATGGCGAAGACGGCTACCGTCGTCATGAGAATCCCGAGCTTTACGGGTTCGTCCCGAGCAATGATCCGCGCTGGAAAAAGTCGGACAGTTCCTTCACGCCGGTTTGCTCGCCGCCGCTCGCGGTCGCCAGCCAAAGCGAATCCTTTACCGAATGCGCGCGCGTGAATTTGTGCGGCATCAGGGCGGCGACCTGCGGAATTCAGCAGGCGCTTGAGAAAAAAACCGACGACTGCGTGTCCATCTCGATGATGTGCCTGGCGCAGCATCCGATCCCGCAGTTGCAGGCCGCGGTTCGAGCGGCGCCCCAGCCGGCGCCGCAAGCGACGACAAACACGTCGCACCCGCAGGGTCTGACCGCGCCGCGAAGCGGCATCTCCGGATCGTCCGGCGGCGCGGGCAACGATGCGTCCTATTCGGGCTCGGCGCGATAGCCGGCGCTATCGCCGAAACGACAACGCGGCCGGCGCAATCGCGACGGCCGCGTTCGTTAAACGCCAGAGGCGACTAGAACTCTTTCCAGTCGGCGTCGGCCTTGACGGCGGTGGCGAGCGCCGTCTGCATGCCGCGCGCCCCGCCGCCGGAAGCGGCGCGCTTGAGCGGTGCGACCGGACGTCTCGGCGCAGCCGGGCCGCGCGACGGCGCAGTGGCTTGACGCGACGCCGGCCGTTCGGCCGGCTCGCGGTTCTGCGGCGACGGCGCGCGGTATTCGGAACCGTTGGCGATCTGGAAGAAGGCGACCTGCTCGTCCATCGCCTTGGCCTGATGCTCGAGCGTCTTGGCAGTCGCAGCGTTCTCTTCGACCAAAGCCGAGTTCTGCTGCGTGACTTCGTCCATCTGCGTCAGCGCCTTGTTGATCTGCTCGATGCCGGTCGCCTGCTCGATGCTCGCATTGGCAATATCGGAGACCACGGCCGCGACCTTCTTGATCGAGTCCACGATTTCGGTGAGCGACACGCCGGCCCGGTTGACCAGTTCGACGCCGTCCTTGACCTGGCCGTTTGAGTTGGTGATCAGGTCTTTGATGTCTTTCGCCGCTTGCGATGAGCGTTGCGCCAAACTGCGTACTTCTGAAGCGACCACCGCGAAGCCACGACCGGCTTCGCCGGCGCGCGCGGCTTCGACCGCGGCGTTGAGCGCCAGCAAGTTTGTCTGGCGGGCGATTTCGTCGATGACGCCGATGATGTCGGAGATCTTGCGCGAGGACTCTTCAATCTTCGCCATGGCTTCGACCGCCTGAGCGACGACCTTGCCGCCGCGATCGGCGACGTCGCGGGTCATGTTGGCGTCGGTATTGGCCAACTGCGCGTTCTCCGCGTTCTTCTTGACGGTGGCGGAGAGTTCTTCCATGGCCGCCGAGGTCTCTTCGAGACTCGCGGCCTGTTCCTCGGTGCGCTGCGACAGATCGGTGGTCGATGTCGAAATTTCGGCCGAAGCGTTGGTGACTTCGCGTCCCGAATTCTTGATCTCGCCGATGGTCGAAGAGACTTTCTGCGCCATCAACTGTACGGCGTCGGCGATCTGGCCGACTTCGTCCTTGCGGCCGATGCCCGGTACGGTGATGGCGAAGTTGCCGCCGGCGACTTCTTCGAGCGGGTTTATCAGCGCGCGCAACGGGCGCGCGATCGAAATCGTGCCGATTATGGCCGACAGCGCCGTGACAAAGATCGCCAGCGCTCCTAACACAATGGTCATCAGCATGGCGAAGTTCACAGCTTCGAGTGCCTCGGCCTTAAACTCGCCCGCTGCCTTGCTGGTCCCATCGACGATTTCATCAGACGATTTGATGATGTCGAGCGCTGCGGGAATTGCGACTTTCGCTCCGTTCTCGGCGGACGCTTCCAGTTCTGCAATTCTGGCTTTGTCGGCTTCCGTCAGCGGCTGGCCATTGGCTTTGGCGCTAATCTTGAGAATTTCGCCTCGCGATGCCGCGAGGTTGACTACCACCTTGGCGTAGATCTCGCCATTTTGCTTCATTCGTTTCGCCTGGTCGATGCGCGCCTGCTCGGTCGTGTTCGACGCGATGTCGTCGATGAGCTTGCCGAAAGCGGCGTAGGCCGTTTTGAAATCGCTGTAGTGCGTATCCACCGTCTTAGTGTCGGTGGCGGACCTGATATAGGTGGCGGCGATGCGCATACCGCGAACCGCCGCCTTGGTCAGAGCGGCGTCGAGCGCGAGCTGCGTCCGCCGATCGGCGGCAATGTTCGCCTCTTTGATATTGCCAGCAGTCATCAATTGGCTGGCAATGAGAATACCGACCAACAAAATCGCAATTGCCGACATGATTGCCAGTTTTACGCCGATGCGGATATTTGAAAGCCGAAGCATTTTGAGCGGTCCTGGTTATGGTTTCAGACCGCAAAGTCAGCTGGATCAAGTCAGACCGGCTATCGAACCGGCGCTTTGTTAACTTGACCCGCTCGCGGCAGAAACGACGCGGGGATTCCTGTTCTGAAACTTATGAAAGCCGCATGGAGAATGGGTTTATTTGCGTCCCCTTACTTAGCGACAATCAAAATCGATAATCTGGATTGCCAAATC
>CANKBJ010000147.1 GCA_947479905.1 Bradyrhizobiaceae bacterium | reverse complement strand
CGAGATCGACGTGCCCTCGACCATCCTGTCCTATGCCGCCGATTCATCGGCCGACATGATCGTGATGGGCGGCTACGGCCATTCGCGCCTGCGCGAATTCATCCTCGGCGGCGTCACCCGCAGCATTCTTGAAACCATGACCGTGCCGGTCCTGATGTCGCATTGACGTCATCGCCGTCCCGCGCGAGCGTTGCGCCAACGCGGGACGGACACGATGCTTGAGCGCCATGTCACATTGCGGACCGGCGAGAAGGTCCTGATCAGGCCGCTCAAGGTCGCGGACGCCGCGCTCTATCCGGATTTCCTCAGCGACGTCACGCCGGAGGATTTGCGCCTGCGCTTCTTCGCCGCCATGCGCGAGGTGTCGGCCGAACTGATCGACAAGCTCATCCACTATGATCCGGCGGTCGCGATGGCCTTTATCGCCATCGACGAACTGAGCGGAAAAATGCTCGGCGTCGTGCGCCTGCATGACGACAACAGCGGTGAGAACAGCGAGTTCGCGATTCTGACGCGGTCAAAACTCAAGGGCCATGGCCTTGGCTGGCTGATGATGAAGCACATGATCGCCTATGCCAAGGACAAGGGCCTGACGACGGTGCGCGGCCAGGTGCTCGGCGAGAACACGACGATGCTGCAGATGTGCGCGGAGCTGGGCTTTCATTCGACCGACGATCCCGACGAACGCGGCGTCAAGCTGGTCGAGTTGCCGCTGAGCGAAGTGCCGGCGGAAGCGATTATCTAACGCGCATGATCCCGAAAAGCATGCCCTCTGGCTGGACCCGTGGGTGGGAACCGGTTTTCGGAAAAGATCATGCGCAAACAAGAAATTCACGGCAACACACACTGCGCCACCAGACCGCGGGCACGCGCGTCGATAATGCCGAGCGCGCGCAGCGCCAGCAAAGTCGCGGTCTGCACCGCTTCGCGCGCCTGGCCGGCATCGTCATAGGTCGGCGCCAAGGGCCCGAGCAGGCCTTCCATCAGCGCGCCGACCAGCGCCGGCGCGGCCACGCGCGCATCCTGATCCGGCAAATGGCGGCCGGCGATGGCGATGCCGATACGGCCTTCCAACTCGGCGGCGAGCGACTGACGGAAGTCGAGCCGCATGGCGTCGACTTGCGGATCGACCGGCTCGCCCATCACCGCCCAGGCCAGCTTGCGTTCGGAAAGCGCGCGCGAGGCAAATGTCGAGATAGACGCCGCCATCGCCGACATCGGCCCGGGCGCGGCGTCGCCGGCAGCCTTCATCGCGTCGAGTTCGCGGCCGGCCACCGCCGCGACCAGTTCGGCGATCAGGTCGGTCTTCGACGGGAAATACCGATAGACGGTGCCGGCGGCGATGCCGGCGCGCGCAGCCACCGCCGCGATCTGCACCGCCGCCATGCCGCCTTCGGCGGCAAGTTCGGTCGCGGCGGTCAGGATCACCTGCTCGCGCGCGGCCAGACGGCGGACGACATTTTCGGTGCGGCGATAGGGCATGGAAACGAGTGAATGATGATTCACGGCAAAGAAGCAAGGGGCGGATATGCCGAGCATCTGCCTAGCCCGCATCGCCTTTCCAGTCTTGAGCACCGTGGAAAACTGCCAGAATGAGGATTTCGCCACCGGCTTCGTCGATTTCGTAGACCAGCAAATAGGGCGTGCCTCGAACCACCCATTCGTAGGTGCCACTCACCGAACCGAGACGGGCCATCTGCGGGAAATCGCGCAACCGCTCCGCAGCGGCGCGTATGTCGGCGGCGACCCGTCGGGCTGCTGCCAGGTTGCGCTCTCAGAGAAATTCGTAAATCGCGTCGAGATGAGAAAGCGCATCGCTGGTATAGCGAAGTCTCATAGACCGCATTTTTTCCAGAAGGCTGCCATCTGCTCGTCGCTCGCAAAAACGGCGGCACCATCACGCACTTGCTGTCGAATGCGCTGGACCTCGGCAATTTGTTCGGCTGACAGCCGATGGCGGTTCGCCTGTTGCGATTCAAGATCGAGGAAGACCTGAGCCGCCATATCCTGACGCTCTTCCGGCCACTGGCGCACCCGCTCGATAACGTCGCGAAGCATCTTGGTCATAGGTCAAGTATAGCAGATTTTCCGCCGCGGAAATCCTTGCTATTGAGCGCCGAGCAAACGCCCAGTTAAGGTTTGCCGGCCGCCCCCAATGCCCTCTCGCGGATCGCCGACAGCGACATGCCCGGCGTCAGCGGTTCGGCATCGACCTTCAGGTGGATGATAGCCGGTTTTCCCGATTTTTGCGCGGCGGCGAACGCGGCGGCGAAATCGGCGGTCTTCTCCACCAGCACGCCGAAGCCTCCGAATGCCTTGGCGTAAGCGACGAAGTCCGGATTCTTCAACTCGGTCGCCACGACGCGGCCCGGATACTCGCGCTCCTGATGCATGCGGATGGTGCCGTAGGTGCCGTTGTCCCAGATCACGACAATGATCGGCAGATCGTATTGCGAGGCGGTGGCGAAATCGTTGCCGGTCATCATGAAGTCGCCATCGCCGGCGATGCAGACGACGGTACGATCCTTGTGCAGCGTCTTCATCGCCAGCGCCGCCGGCAGGCCGTAGCCCATCGAACCGGAGGTCGGCCCGACCAGGCTCGCGTATTGGCGGAAGCGATAGAAGCGGTTGATCCAGGTGGCGAAGTTGCCGGCGCCATTGGTGATGATGGCGTCCTTCGGCAGATTGTCGCGCAGCCACACCATGATCTCGCCGAGATTGATCGGCCCCGGCTGCGCCGTCGCTTTTTCGGTCCAGGTGAGAAAATCCGCATGCGCGATGTCGCTCTCGCCGCGCCAGGCGATCTCGTTCGGCGGCTGCAATCCTTCGAGCGAAGCGCAGAACGCCGTCGGCGAGGCGTTGATCGCCAGCGCCGGATGATAGACGCGGCCGAGTTCTTCCGAACCCGGATGCACATGCACCAGCTTCATCTGCGGCTCGGGGATGCCGAAAGCGGTATAGCTCTGCGACGACATCTCGCTCATGCGGTCGCCGATCAGCAGCACCAGGTCGGCGCCCTTCACCCGCGCCAGCAGTTTCGGATTGGGGCCGATGCCGAAGTCGCCGGCGTAACAGGGATGCATCGCGTCGAACAGATGCGCGCGGCGGAACGTGGTCGCCACCGGCAGCGCGAAGCGTTCGGCAAAGCGCATCATCGCCGCGCTCGCCGCTTCCGACCAGCGGCTGCCGCCGATCAGCGCGATCGGCCGCTTGGCCGCCCACAGCATTTTCTGCAAGCGGCTCATGTCGGTGAGGCCCGGCCAGATTTCCACCGCCTCGACCGCGGTCGCGTCGTCCGTCACCGCGCGCTCGGTCAGCATGTCTTCCGGCAGCGCGATCACCACCGGGCCGGGACGGCCGTTGCAGGCCGTATGAAAAGCGCGCGACACGATCTCCGGAATGCGCGCCGGATCGTCGATCTCGGTCGCCCATTTCGCCATGGTGCCGAACACGGCGCGGTAGTCGAGTTCCTGGAACGCTTCGCGTTCGCGCATGGCGCGGCCGACCTGGCCGACGAACAAGATCATCGGCGAGGAATCCTGCCGCGCGATATGGACGCCGGCCGCCGCGTTGGTCGCCCCGGGACCGCGCGTGACGAAACAGATGCCTGGCCGGCCGGTCACCTTGCCGACGGCTTCCGCCATCATCGCCGCCGCGCCCTCATGCCGGCATACGGTGAGGCCGATCTTCGAACCATGCAGCGCATCGAGCGCGGCCAGATAGCTTTCTCCCGGCACGCAGAAGGCGTGGGTCACGCAGTGAATGGCCAATTGGTCGATGAGAATTTGGCCGCCAGTGCGGGTGCCATCGTTCGCGCGCATGTCTGAAAGCTCCGGACTCTTTAAATCGCGCGCCAGCTATAGACGATCATGGCCACGCCCGCGAGGGGCTATGGCGGCGTCCCGAACGGCGGCACACGGCCACCGTCCGGGATCAATCCTTGAGAGCCAAACCCGGCTACGGATGAATCTTCGCCTTCGCGATCGGCGGAGCAAAGGCGACCGGCGTCATCAAGGTATTTTTCTGCTCGATGATATGGCCGGCCTTGGCGTTCTCGGCGAGATAGACCTTCCAGTCCGGATCCTGCGCCATGCGGCCCCGCTTTTCTTCGCGGTCGGCGGCGCTCTCGTAAACCCAGATGTGCGTGAACTTGTTCAGGTCGCCGGATTCAGCCACGGCGTAGCAGAGCGGTTCGCCCATATAGCGAAGCTGCACCGGATAGCCGTATTTCTTGTAGAGTTCGAGCTGCGCCGGAACGCGGCCCGGCAAAGTCGTGTAAGTGCGAACGTCGAGTAGCACGGATAGACCTCCCTCAATTTGCCGCTGTCAGCGCACGGCGATGCGCGCACTTTCCGGGGCCAAGGCTGGCCGGTCAATAGCGTTACCGCTTTAAATAGCCGCGCCTGTGCCGGATCGTCTGTCGGCTTGCGATCAGGTGAAACCGGGCCACCTGACTTGCGTGGCGGCGTCATGCCGTTCGCGGGGACGCAGCACGGTCGCCGCCTTGACGTGGTTGGCGCCGAGAAACCGGGCGAGCGGCTCGTCGAGCACGCGGCCGCGGCTCTGCGCGGCATGGCGCAGCCGCGGCTCGCCATTTCGCGCGATCACGATCAGGCCGGTATGAAAATAATCGAGCCGCGGGCGCGGCGACATGAAGGCGATGACGTCGCCGGTGGCGAGCATCGATTTATTGGCCAGCAGGCTGGCGCGCGGTATGGCGGCCACCGCCATGCGCGGCGCGCCCAGAGTCGGCATCCAGTAGAGCTTCTTGTCGATGGAAAAACCGCCGGGCATGCCGACCCGCGCGCAGATATTATTGGCGATGTTGTTGTCGCACCATTGCGCGAAGTAATGATTGCGCTGGCGCCACGTCACCACGCCGTCCCGATAGCGAATCCGCCGCAGCATGCCGTCGTAGTCGGCGGGCGTTCGCACCAGCGCGGCCGCCAGCACCGCTTCGCAATAGGTGACGCAGTCGAAGACATCGTCGCGCGTGACGAATCGTTCGGCCTTGCGCGGGCCGCCGATCAAGGTGTAGCTGCGATAGGGCGCGCCGATGAGCGCGCGGGAAATGAAATCGATGCGCCCGCCGGTCGTCGGCAGCGATTGCGCTTCCTCGATCAGCCGCGTCATTCGCGCTTGCGCCGCCTCTGCCCGCGGCCCGGCAACGGCCAAAGCTGCGCCGCCAGCCAGCAGGCGCAGCAGATGGCGGCGGCTGACCGGCGATTCAGTTTGCATACTCAATCCCGCACCACGACCAGCCGGTCCGTGCCGGACTCCGCGCCCCATAATTCGCCGGGCCGGCCGGAAAGCTGGCGCACCGAGGCGTTGCGCCTCGTGCTCGGGAAGCTGTCGAACTTTTCGGTGACCGGGTCGAAGCGCGCAATCGCGTTGGCGTCGAAGTCGGTGAGCCAGACCTTGTCCTTGTCGTCGACATAGACCGCGTAGCAGCCGGCCTTGCTCTTGGGCAACTTCCAGACCTTCCACACCTTGCCCAGTGGATCGTAGCGGCCGACTTCGCCGGTGGTCCAGAAGCTGACCCACAACAGGCCTTTCGAATCCGACCAGATGCGCCGCGGACCGACGCCCGGTTTCGGCGGCTGGATCATCAGCGCATCGCCGCTGACGGTATCGATCTTGGCGATGTGATCGCCGGCGAGAGACGCGTACCAGACCTCACCATTCGGCGTCGTGGTGATGCCGTAAGGCCCGACGCCCTTCGGCGCTTTCCAGGCCTCGACCTTGCCGGTTGCCGGATCGACGCGGCCATAGACGCCGTTCTGGCCGGTGAACCAGAGAATTCCTTTGCGGTCGAAGGTCGCGGTGTTGAGATTGGCGTTGGGAAATTCCTTGGGCAGCGGAAACAGCTTCACGGCTTTCGTCGCCGGATCGACACGCGCGATCGCGTTCTGGCCGCCTTCGGTGATCCAGGCGGCGCGGTCCGGCCCGGCGATGACGCCGTGCGGCGCCGCATTCGGTCCCAACGGAATCTGCGTCACCTTACCCGTCTTCGGATCGAGAATGCCGAGCGCGCCCTGGTGCTGCGCGGTGTACCAGACGGTGCCGTCCGGCGCCGGCGCAACGTCGTGCGGATGCGCGCCGCGCGTCACTTCATAATATGACACTTGCGCTGCCGGCGCCGGATGCGCGCCGAGCGCGACGGCGGCGATTGCCGCGACGACCATTGGCACCATGCGAGCCCCCTATTCCGCCGCTTGATGTTTGCCGGCCGCGGCCCAGCGCGCGGCCGCTTCGTCATCCGTTGCCTTGGCATCGACCCAAATCTTGCCGTCGGTCTTCTCGACCTGCTTCCAGAACGGCGCCCGGGTCTTGAGATAGTCCATCAGAAAGTCGGCCGCCGCGAAGGCCGCCGCGCGATGCGACGACACCGTCACCACCATCATGATGTCGTCGCCCGGCAGCATGCGGCCGAAGCGATGAATGACGGTGACGCCGATCAGCGGCCAGCGCTCAGTTGCTTCCGCCACATGCCGCTCGATCTCGGCCTCGGCCATGCCGGGATAATGTTCCAGCGTCAGCGCGGCGATCGGTACGCCGTTTTCATCGCCGCGGCAGATGCCGGTAAAGGTCACCACCGCGCCGGCATCGGTGCGGCCGCGCGTGATCGCCGCCGCCTCGGCGGCGGTGTCGAACGGTTCGCTCTGGATGCGGACGGTGGTGATCGTGCCCATGGATATAATGTAATTCAAAATCCCTGTCCCGTCATTCCGGGACGGCCCGAAGGGCCGGACCCGGAATCCAGGATGAGACACACTGCCTGTTATACTGGATTCCGGGCTCGCGTCTTCGACGCGCCCCGGAATGACAAAGGATGCGCGGGAGGGGCTTATCCCCCCGTCATCGGCGGGAAAAAGGCGATTTCGCCGGCTCCGGCGATGGCGGTCTGCGGTTTGACATGCGCCCGGTCGATGGCGGCGCGGATCACCTTCGGATTTTCAAAGGCATGGGCATATTCCTCGCCCCGCGACGCCAGATACGTCATCAAGTCGCCGACCGTGGTCACGGAATCCGGAACGTCGATATCTTCGTCCGGCTTGCCGATGCGCTCGCGCACCCAGGCGAAATATCTGAGCTTCAGCTTTTTGCTCATTCGTCGATCATATAACGCAGGCCGGCGCGCAAATAGTCCCAGCCGGTGTACAGCGTCACGATGGCCGACAGCCACAGCAGCGTGATGCCGATTTCGATAGTCACCGGCAGTACCTTTTCGCCCGCCTCGCCGGCAATCAGAAAGCCGATGGCGACTAGCTGGCCGGCCGTCTTCCATTTGGCGAGTTGCGACACCGGCACGCTGACGCGCAACTCGGCAAGAAACTCACGCAAGCCCGAGACCAGAATTTCGCGGCAGAGAATGATAACGGCGGCGAGCAGCGCCCAGCCGCGGATCGTGGTACCCGCCGCCAGCATCAGCAGGCTCGAGGCGACCAGCAACTTGTCGGCGATCGGGTCGAGCATGCGGCCAAGCGAGGACAGCTGACCCAACCGGCGCGCCACATAGCCGTCGAGAATGTCGGTCACGCCGGCGGCGATGAAAACCGCCAGCGCCACCCAGCGCAGCCACAGGCCGCCGCCGAGGATGCTTTGCCAAAACAGCAGGCCGACCACCACAGGCACCGCGGCGATGCGCGCATAGGTCAGCATGTTGGCCAGTGCGAGCGGATGCGCTGGCAGCCGCGGGGAACGGGTCGGATTCATGCGGCACAAGGAACACCGGGGCCGCATGAAGGTCAACCGAAAGCGCGTCGAAGACGCGCGTAAACGCGCTTTTGTGCCGTGCATACCGGCCATTACCCAATCCTCATCGGCCGAACCGAAGGCGGCCCGAGCCGATGGAAGGCTTAATCGATGGGCGGCTTGGGCAGACGGCTGACGCCGGGCTCCATGGCGAAGGTCTGATCGAGCGAATACCACGTGCCCTTGACGCCGGGCGCGGGCGCCGGTCCGTCATGTTCGACAAAATCGCCGATCAGCGCCTTGGTGACGCCGAACTGCACGTCGGTCTCCAGCTTGTCGTCGGTCGGATCGTAGATCTGCGAGATCAGCGTCTTGAAGCCGTCCTTGAGAATAAGGAAGTGCAGATGGGCGGGGCGGAAATTGTGGCGTTTTGCCGCGCGCAGCAGATCGCCGACCGGTCCTTCGACCGGAATGGGATAGCCCGCCGGTTTCACCGTGCGGAAACCGAAATAGCCGTTCGCGTCGGTGGTGAACTGGCCGCGCAGGTTCATGTCGGCCTGGTTCGGGTCCTGCTGTTCGTAAAAGCCTTCCGGCGACGAATGCCAGACATCGACCAGCGCGCCGGCAATCGGCTTGCCGTTCTGATCCTTGACGTAGGCTTTGACGAATAGTTCCGGACCCGGCGTGGCTGAACGCACGATCGAGCCATCGTTTTCGGTCTTCGGCGAATTCAGCCGCCAGAACGGCCCGAGCAGGTTGGCGGTGGTTTCGGTCTGGCCGTTATTGCCGTTGTTGAGCAGGCACACGAGCGCCGAAAATCCGAGCGAGCCGGACATCAGCACCACTTCGTTATGCGTCGCGTTGGAAAGCTGACCCATCTTGGCGACGATCTGGCAGCCGATCTGGAACTCTTCCTCGTTCAGATGCACGTCGCGCGCGAAGGCATGCAGATGCTTCACCAGCCCGGCGACGATTTCGCGCAGGCGCGGATTGTCGATGTTCTTGTAGGCCTCGGTGACTACCGGCGTCACGTCTTTCTGGCTTTGTATAATCATGGTCGGTTCCTTCCCCCTGCCGCGCGCGGCGCTTCCACCCGCGGCGCTAATGCGCCTTCTCGTGGAAGAAGTCATATATCTTTCGCGCCGTCTCCGCATTAATGCCGGGCACATGTGCGAGATCCGCAAGGCTCGCCCGCT
>CANKBJ010000146.1 GCA_947479905.1 Bradyrhizobiaceae bacterium | reverse complement strand
CTTGTTGTCGCCGGTGGCATCGATCAGCTGAACCTCGCGGGAGCGGATCTCCTCGTTGATGCGCGGGCCACCTTTTTCGGCGGGCAGCGCGGATTTTTGCGGACGACGAATGGCTAGTCTCTCCTCATGTTGTTTCGACTGGTAGCCTTATAGCATCCCGCGCCGATCATAGCCGAAAAACGGTGATCGCGCTCAGGGGCTGGATACCGTGCCCCGTATACGCGAAAGATCGGTACAAACGGCGAATAAGTCAACGCAGTTCCGCGGATTCGCAACGCGGGCAATCCGGATTGCCAGCCAAATCGTTCAAATTGCGCTTATTTTGTCGGCAGCCGGGACCGAAACCCGTGCCTGCTGCCGGCCGGCGATCTCGCTATAAAGCCGCAGCATCTGTCCGGTGCCGATTTCCGGGTCGAAATGGCCGAGCACCCAGTCGCGCCCGCGCTGGCCGATGGCGCGGACCGCCAGTTCCGGCATCGAGAACAACTGCATCACGGCCGCCGCCAGCGCCCGGTCGTCGCCGGCATGAAAGCGCAAGCCGGTAATGCGGCTTTCAGGCACCGCCGGCGCGGTCAAGACGACATCCGGCCCGGCGCCGAGGTCGGACGCGATGACCGGCCGCGCCATGGCTTGTGCCTCCAGCATCGATCGCTGCACGCCTTCCGGCTGGATCGCCGCCGATACGACCGCCGAGGCGGCGCAATAGGCCGCTGGCATGTCATGCACCGGCGCCGCCATGCGGATCACGTCCATGGTGCCGGTGGCCAGGACCAGGTCCCAAAGCTCGCCGGTGTAATTGCTGTGGCCGCGGTCTTCGCCGACGAAGACGCAAAGGAAGTTGGTCAGGCCGAATTCCTTCAGCCGCGCCATCGCCCGCACCGCGACGTGATGGCCCTTGCGGCGCAAGATGCGGCCGGCGACCAGGATGATCTTGGTGTCGTCGTTGACGCCCCAGGCTTCGCGCACCGCGGCGATCCGCTCGCGTGATACCGTCGCCGGATCGAAATGATCGAAGTCGATGCCGCACGGCACGACCGCGATCTTCTCCCACGGCGTTCCGTATCGATCGTTGACCAGTTGCGCGATCTGTTCGCAGCCGGCGATAACGCGATCGCCGCGCGCCATGACGCCATTATAGAGGCGTTTCAATATGTTCTGCTCGCGAAACCCTTTGTACCAGCTGGTGACAAAGGGAATGCCGCGCAGCCGCGCCGCGACGCAGGCGCTCCAGGCGCCGGCGCGGCCGAGCGCGTGAATGACGTCGCAGTTGCGCTCACGCGCCAATCTGATCAAGGCAGCGGCGTTGCGCAACATGACAAACGGATTTTTACTGGCGACGTCGAGTGGAAAGTACTCGGCGCCGGCGGCGGTGATATCGGCGAGCAATCGGCCGGCGCGCGCCACCACGATGGCGCGATGGCCGGCGCCATGAAGTATACGCACCAGCTCGACCGCGCCGATTTCGGCGGCGCCGACATCGAGCGTCGGCACGACGATCATCACAGTGATAGGAGTAAGCGACGCAGGATCACGCAAATGTTGGTGCCTTAAAGGTCGCGGGCGAGAAGCGAAGTGTAAACGCCGCGAATGGCTTCAGCAACGCTTTGCGGCGAAAACATGAATTCGGCGAATTGGCGGGCGCGGGCGCCCAGCGCCTCGTGCGCCGTCAGGTCGAGCGCCAAAGCCGCCGTGGTCGCGCGCGCCAGTTCGCCGACATTGCCGGGGCGCACCAGCCAGCCGGTGCGCAATTCGTCGCGCATGCGCGGCGGGCACAACAGGCTTTCCGGCAAGGCGCCGACCGATGTCGCCACCACCGGCCGTCCCATGGCCTGGGCCTCGATGGCGGCGCGGCCCGACAGCGGCGGCCGCAGCGACGGGATCACCACGACATCGGCGGCCGCCAAAGCCGTCGGCATGTCGGCATGATGGCCGACCAGCCGGATCAAGGTGTCGATGCCATGCTCGTTCGCGCGCCGCTTGAGCGCGCTGCGATAGCGAACCTGGCCACGATCTTCGCCGGCGAAGATGAAGGCGATGTTGCGATCGCCGCCGGCGACCATGAGACGCGCGGCGTCGATGATGCTCATCTGTCCGTTCCACGGCGCGATCCGCCCCGGTATCAGCACGACGCGCATTTGCGGCAACACGCCCCAGGCGCGGCGCAAGGCGGCGACGCGCTCGACATTCACCGCCGCCGGGCTGAATTTCGCGGTATCGAGCGAACGCGGGACGACGGTGATGCGGTCCGGCGGAATCTTGTAGCGCTCGATCATCGCGCGGGAAATGTAACTCGACGGGGCGATGACGCGGTCGCCGCGCGCGAGAGAGCTTTGGAAGAGCCGGCGCGGCCAGGCGGCCGTCGTGAGCCGATCGGGAAACGACGTCACCAGAAAAACCGGCATGCGGTCGGTGGCGGACAGCGCGCTCCAGGCGGCGGCGGCGCAATGGGCATGGACAATGTCGATGCGTTCGCCGGCGATAAGCTTTTGCATTTGTCGTGAATTGCGAGCGATGCGCAATGGATTGGCGGTATCGGTCCGCATCGGCAGCCATTCGCCGCCAAAGGCGCGCAATTCGCCGACCAGCGGGCCGTCCTCACCGGCGACGATGGCGCGGGCGCCGGACTGCAACAGCGTCAGCGCGACATCGACGGCGGCCTGACCCGCCGGATCGTCACGCAGCGCCGGCACCAGTTGCAGAATGGTGGCGCCGGCGAGCGAACGAGCCTTGGGACGGGCAGCAATCACCACCGGCGGCCTCCCCTTGCGGAGTGGCGCGCGTTGAGGCGAGAAGGAGATATCGAAAGACTGCCTGGTGCTGATATGGCCGAACCGCCCCCGATAGTGCCCAACTGGTTTCCAAGATGACTATGAGCGAAGCGCGTCTGACAAGCCTGATCGTCGAATCGCCGCCGCCTGCGCGGACAATTGCCGTGCGCGCGCGCCAGAGCAAGGGAAACGATGCAAAGAGCGGGCAAAGCCCCGGTCTGGTCTGGCTTGGCGGCTTCAAGTCCGACATGGCCGGCAGCAAAGCTTTGGCGCTGGATGCCTGGGCCGAGGCGCATGGCCGCGCCTGTCTCCGATTCGATTATTCCGGCCACGGCGAATCCGGTGGCGATTTCAGGGACGGCACCATTGGCCGCTGGTTGGAGGAAGCCGTCGCGGTTTACACACGGTTTTGCCAAGGCTCGCAATTTGGTCCGCAGGTGCTGATCGGCTCGTCGATGGGCGGCTGGCTGGCATTGCTTTTGGCGGCGCGATTGCGCGAGTTGAAGGAATCCGCGCCGCTTGCGGGCATGGTGCTGATCGCGCCGGCGGTCGATTTTACCGAAGAACTGATGTGGAAGTCGTTCCCCGATGCGATCAAGCGCGAGATCGAGGAAAAAGGATTCTGGACGCGGCCGTCGGACTATTCGCCGGAAGGCTATCCGATCACGAAGCAACTGATCGAGGAAGGCCGCAATCATCTGCTGATGGGGAGTTTGATCGAGCCGGGCTGCCCGGTGCATATCCTGCAAGGCGTGCAGGACCCGGATGTGCCGTGGCGGCACGCGGTCGAACTGGTGTCGCGTTTCTCGCGCGACGACGTGGTGCTGACCTTGATCAAGGACGGCGATCATCGGCTGTCGCGGCCGGAGGATATCGAGCGGCTGCTGAGCGCGGTGGCGGAATTCTAGACGAGCGCTTGCGCCCACTCGTCTTTTACCGATGGGTCGTCTTCATTGGCCCTCGCCGCCAGCGACGAAAATTGCTCTTTCGACAATAATCTGCTCAACGCCCACACGGCCGCGCCGCGCACCAAGGGCGAGACGTCGTCGAGCAATCGTTCAGCTTCTGGCGCTAAGGCAACATCGCCGGAATTGCCGATCGCATTGAGCACATTGCGAATGAAGCGGTCGCGGCCGGTGCGCTTGATCGAGGTCTTGGAGAACAAAGTGCGGAACTGCGCATCGTCGAGCCGCGATAATTCCGCGAGCGTCGGCGCGCGCAACACGTCGCGCGCGGCGAGCTTGGCCTCGCGGCCTTGCTCGGCAAATTTATTCCACGGGCAAACAGCGAGACAATCGTCGCAGCCGTAGATGCGATTGCCCATCAGCGGCCGCAATTCGCGCGGGATCGGGCCTTTGTGCTCGATGGTCAGATACGAAATGCAACGGCGCGCATCGAGACGATAGGGCGCAGGGAACGCGGCGGTGGGGCAGGCATCGAGGCAGGCATGGCAGCTGCCGCAGTTATCGGCCGCCGCGCTGTCGACCGGCAGATCGAGTGTGGTGAAGATCGCGCCGAGGAACAGCCACGAGCCGAAATCGCGCGACACGACGTTGGTGTGTTTGCCCTGCCAGCCCAGGCCCGCTTTGGCGGCCAAAGGCTTTTCCATCACCGCCGCGGTGTCGACAAACACCTTCACGTCGCCGCCGGCATTCGCGACCAGCCAGCGGGCGATATCTTTCAAACGCGCCTTGATCAGCTCGTGATAATCGTCGCCCTTGGCGTAAACCGAAATCGCCGCGCGGCTGCGTTCCTGCAAAATCTTAAGCGGATCTTCGTCCGGCCCGTAATTCATGCCGAGCATGATCACCGAGCGAACATCCGGCCACAGCGTCAAAGGCGAGCCGCGCCGCTCGGCGGTCGTTTCCATCCACACCATGTCGCCATGCGCACCGTCGGCAATGAACTTGTCGAGCCGCGCTTTGGCTTCCGGCACCGCTTCCGGCCGTGTCACGCCGACGGCATCGAAGCCGCGCGCCTTCGCCTGCGAAATTAATGCGGATTTTATGTCGCCTGAAGAACTCAAAAGTCCAGATCGGCGTAATGCTTGGCCGGCGGAATCCCCGCCAGCGTGTCCGCCAGCAGCGGACGAAACGCCGGCCGCGACTTCACCCGCGCGTACCAGTTCCTCGCTGCTTCGTCTTCGTTCCACGGTACATCGCCCAGATAATCGACGGCTGACAAATGAGCGGCCGCGGCGAGATCCGCCAGGCTCAGCCGCTCGCCGGCCAGCCAGTCGCGGGTGCGCACCAGCCAGCCGATATAGGCCAGATGATAGCGGATATTGTGGCGCGCGGCGCGCAACAGCCCGGTGTCCGGCGGGCCGCCGCCCTGCTCCAGCGTCATGTGGCGCTTGAAGACCCGTTCGGTGACCAGAGGCCCGCTGACTTCGGCGTGGAATTTGTCGTTGAACCAGTTGGCCAACCGGCGCACCTCGACCCGTTGCCCGGGCGTGCCCGGCATCAGCCAGCCGGCATTGTCCTCGGCAGGTCGGCTCTCTTGGCGGGTCTCATGGATATATTCGGCGATGATGGCGGCGCCGGGGATCGCCGGTTCGCCATCGGCGACCAGCACCGGGATGGCGCCAGCCGGGTTAATGCGCAGAAAATCCTCGCGCCGCTCCCAGAACCGTTCTTCCAGCAGCCGCGCTTCAATGCCGTATTCGTTGAGCATCAGGCGCACGAAGCGCGACAGCGGACAAAGCGGATGATGCAGCAGCGTCAGCATTGGAGTCCGAACGAAAGAGGAGCGCTTGATGCCAAATTTATGTCTGCACTACACAAACCCATAAGACAGCGCAAATTGCCGCAATGCCGCTGACTTTTCCATTGCCTGTATGAGGCTGGTGAGCCAAAAACACCGTACCCGCACGATTCGCCCAGGCGCTCGCTAGCGTGCGTCTCCTCCGGAGCCCTTACGAATGTCATTCCTGCCGGCGGCCGTTAGCGGCCTGATCTCGAGCCATATCGATCTGATCAAGGCCGCCATCCTCGGGGTGGTCGAGGGCCTGACCGAATTTCTGCCGGTTTCTTCCACCGGGCATCTGTTGCTTATGGAACACTTCCTTGGCTGGGACGACGACGCCTTCGGCAAGTCGTTTGCCATCCTCATTCAGCTTGGCGCCATCCTGGCGCTGCTGAGCATCTATTTCGGCCGCATCTGGGCTTTGGCCACGACCATGTTCTCGCAATGGGACGCGGCGCGCTTTGTCATCGGCGTGCTGCTGGCCTTCCTGCCGGCGGCGATCATCGGCGCGTTGCTGGGCAGCGTCGTGAAGGCCTACCTGTTCGACGTGCGCGTCGTCTGCATCATGTTCATTCTTGGCGGCTTCGTGTTGTTGTGGGTCGATCGCTTGGATTTGCAGCCGCGATACCTCGATGCGATGACGATGCCGCTCTGGATTTATGTGGCGATCGGATTTTGCCAGTGCGTGGCGATGATCCCGGGCGTGTCGCGCTCCGGCGCCACGATCGTCGGCGCCATGCTGTTCGGCGCCGACCGCCGCACCTCGGCGGAGTTCTCGTTCTGGTTGGCGATGCCGACCATGGTCGGCGCCTTCGCCTATGAGGTGTTCAAGAGCCGCCACGAACTCGCCGACGCCAACATCGCGGCGATCGCGGTCGGCTTCATCTTTTCGTTCATCTTCGGCTGGATCGTGGTGAAGACGTTCCTGCACTATGTGCAGCGTCACTCATTCGCGCTGTTCGCCTGGTGGCGCATCGTGCTCGGCAGCATCGGCATCTACGCGCTGTACCTGCTGTAGGCTTAAGGCGTCAGGTATTGCGTCTCGGATCGTCGTAATTGTCGTACAGAATGTCGCGGCCGATGTCGGCGACATCGCGCACGCCGGTCAGCGACATGCCGACCTTGAGTTCTTCCGCGATCAGGCTGATCGCCTTGGCGACGCCGGCCTCTCCCATCGCCGCCAATCCGTAAAGATAGGCGCGGCCAATCAGACAGCCATGCGCGCCGAGCGCCAGCGCTTTCAGCACATCCTGGCCCGAGCGAATACCGCCGTCGAACAATACTTCAAGGCGATCGCGCACGGCGTCGGCGATGCGCGGCAACACCGTCGCGGTACCGGGCGTGCCGTCAAGCTGACGGCCGCCATGATTCGACACGACGATGCCATCGACGCCCATGGCCGCGGCGCGTTTGGCGTCTTCCGGATCGAGAATGCCTTTGAGAACCAGTTTGCCGGGCCACAATTTGCGGATCCAGTTGACGTCGTCCCACGACAGCGACCTGTCGAAATTGTCGCCGCCCCAGCGGCCGGCGGCCCAGATGCCGCCTTTGTTTTTGAGATAGTGATCGACATTGCCGAAGGATTTGCGCCGGCCCATCAGCACACCGGCGAGCCAGCGCGGCTTGGTCACGATGTCGTAGGCATTGCGCGCGGTCAGGCGCGGCGGCACTTGCAGGCCGTTCTTGATGTCGCAATGGCGCTGGCCGCGCATCGGCAGATCGACGGTGAGAAACAGCGCGCTGCAGCCGGCGTCCTTGGCGCGTTCGATCACGGACTCGCTGAAGCCGCGGTCCTTGAAGACATAAAGCTGAAACCAGAACGGCGCCTTGGTCACCGAGCGCACGTCTTCGATCGAACAGATCGACATGGTCGAGAGCGTGTAGCGGATGCCGGCGGCTTCCGCCGCCTTCGCCGCCAGCATTTCGCCATTGCCATGCATCAGGCCGGTCAGGCCGGTCGGCGCAATGGCGAGCGGCATCGACACCTTTTCGCCAAGCATCGTCGTGGCGAGCGAACGATTGTCGGCGTCGATGAGGACGCGCTGACGAAAACGAACGGCATCGAGGTCTTTGCGGTTGGCTTTGAGGCTCAGCTGATCGTAGGAGCCGTGGTCGATATATTCGAAAATCGCCTTGGGGACTTTGCGCTTCGCCAACTGACGAAGGTCTTCGACATTGGTGATGACCGGCATGCGGGCTCCCCCTGGCGTCTTCTTATTTGTTTATGCGCGCGATCGTCGCCGATTATGCATTCGGCCTTTTTGCAGGTCGAACGTTCAAGCGGCGCGGCTTCTGAACTGGCCCGCCTTGCGGAAACGCCAGAGATAAGACGGCACGATCACCTCGATCGACGCGGGCTCGATGCCGATGCCGGCGAAGGTCCGCTTCTCGGCCTTGGCCGCGCCGGACACGACATTGTCGACGCGCAACAGATCGACCTGGCCGGGCGTCAAAGTCAGCGGCGCCGGCGCATATTGCAGGAACTTCGCCTGGAATTTGGCGGCGAAGAACGGCAAGGGCACCAGCAGGCGGCGACGCTCGATGGTGGCGAGCATGTACTGCATGAGTTCCTTGAAGGTACGAACCTCCGGTCCGCCCAGTTCGTAGATCGTGCCGGCGCGCAACTTGCCATCGGCCGCCTCGGCGATCGCCTGGGCGACATCGCCGACGAAAGCCGGCTGGAATTTCGTCAAGCCGCCGCCGATCAGCGGCAATACCGGCGAGATGCGGGCGAGCGCGGCGAATCGGTTGAAAAAGTCGTCTTCCGGTCCGAACATGACCGAAGGGCGTATGATGATCGCCTGCGGCCGCGCCGCCAGCACCATCCGCTCCGCCACCGCCTTGGTACGCGCATAGGCCGCCGGCGAATTCTCGTCGGCGCCGATGGCCGAGACGTGCACCATGCGGGCACCAGATCCTTGTGAATTTTGGGCGCTGGCCGCGAGCGCGACCTGTTCGGCGCCAAAACTGTGGATCGAATCGAAGCGTTGGCGGCCGCCTTCCTGCAGCAGGCCGACCAGATTGATCAGCACATGAGCGCCGCGCGCCGCGCTTTCAACCGAAACTGCGTCGCGCAAATTGGCCTGCACCGCGTGAATCTGGCCGACGCGGCCGAGCGGCTGCAGGTGAAAGGCCAGATCGGGCCGGCGCACGGCGACCCGGATGCGGTAATCGCGCTTGGCCAAAGCCCGCACGACATGGCGGCCGAGGAAACCGGAGCCGCCATAGACGGTGATGAGGGTGTCGAAATTGCTTCTGGCGGTCATTTGCCGGTCATTTCCGCGTTTGCTTCGAGAGGCCTTTATAGTCCGCTGGCGCGGGGCGGCAAGGTGGTTGGCCCGGCGTTTGCCGTCCGTTTTGCAAGCCGGTCAGCAAGCCTCAATTGACAAGGCGAAGTCCGATCCGTACCTAGACCCTCGCTTGAGTTCTAAAGCCATGTTTCTAAAGCCTTGCCCAGGTGGCGGAATTGGTAGACGCGCTGGCTTCAGGTGCCAGTGGCCGAAAGGTCGTGAAGGTT
>CANKBJ010000145.1 GCA_947479905.1 Bradyrhizobiaceae bacterium | reverse complement strand
GAGGCACAGTCCGCCCACAGCGCTCGAAAGGGCCTGCCGGGTGGACAAAACGAAGCCGCTGCGGCGGAAAATCACTCTCGAAATCGGCTAACGGTGCGCGCCGGATGGTAGAAAATGCGCTGAACGAGCATAGTTCGAGGTGCCCTTAAGAACGAGGTTGACCGAACCTGGCGTCGCAGCGGCAAGACCTTGGATAAAGGCCGGCACGCTCAAATTGCCATTGATCTTTTGATTGATGGCCGATCGATAGCCGACGCCGATTTGCGTCTTTTCCATCGGCGTAAAAGTCAAGCCCGCGGTCCAGCCGAAGCCCCAACCGGCGCCATTGAGCGCGGATATTTGCGTGCCGCCGGCGCCGCCGGGACCAAAGGGGTTGGAGAAGATGTCATATGACGCCTTCATATATTGTGCCTGCACGCCGAGGGCGACGCTAATCGTCTCGTTGAGCTTGTAGGCGACGGTCGGCGAGAAATTGTAGCTCTCAACTTTCGAAGACTCACCACTGGCGCCGCGCGCACCCGCTTAAGCCTGCGGAAAATTGACGCCGAGCCCGAACGGCGCGTTCACCGACAGGCCGAGCCAAAACCGTTCATTGAGCTGCCAGGAGCCGTAGCCGGCAGGCACCAGTGCGGCCATGCCGCTGTTGCTCACGCCGCCGAAAGCCGCGTCGGTGGCGGTCGTAAAGCTGTGGGAGGCATGCGGCAGAATGCCGGTGGCAAGCTGCTCGACTGTCTTGCCGTTGAACTGCGTCATCGTCGCCGGATTCCAGAACATCGACGACAGCGCGCCGCCGGCGGCGATGCCGGCAAACGACGCACCTTGTCCGTAAGCGCTCTGTTCGCGCAGGGCGAAAGCGCCGGCATTCGCCGCGGCGGTCGCCGTCAGAAGTACACCGATGCTCGCACAACCGAGCAGAACTGATTTAACGCGCCCCCGTAGCATGTTCGCTCCCCTTGCCCCAAAACGATGCCGCGCCTTTGTTCTTTTTGGCGCGATCTTGGGCACCATCGTGCCGAGTCTTCAGGCGGGAGGCAACGCAAGGCTGTGCGGAGATGACACTTCCGGGTCGAATTCATGACAATTTTGCGATGTGTTGCATTCACGTCACAAACCGCCACGCCCCATTAAGTGGCCACGAGACGAAAATAATATCATAAGATCAGATAATTACGGCGACGGACCGCGGATCGCAGGCCTATAATTCGCGGCCGGTAACGGTGGAATTGGCGGGTCGCCCTTGTCCCACTGCGCGGTGGACCGTTGGCTTCCTTGCAGTCCGCAACCGCGCCCCGCCAGTGGCGATTCTGCGAGGTCAGCCAGGCCCGAGTGCCCCGCGAATTCTTCCGCTGACGGATTTTAGCCTTTAGGGGATTAGCTTTTCTGCGTGAGCAGCGCGCGCGCCGACAAAGCCTGCTTGAAATCGACCATGGCTTCGTCGATCGAGGCGCCGCTATTGGCCTTCTCAAGCTTGCGCAGCAACGTCTTGAGGTTGCGGTCCTTGTCGCGGATCACCCAGCGGCGCGTGAAAATCTGCGCGTCGTAAATCGACGTGATGCGCACCGGCGCTGCGACCGAAGGCAGGTTGGCATCGAAGTGCTGAACATAGGGTATTGTCATGCCGTCGCACCTTTATCCAAGCAGGCCAGCGCCTGCCGCAAATTATGCGGTTTCGAGGCTCACCATGCGCGCTTTAAAGGGGCGGCGATATAGCGTCTGTGGATACATCGGCGATTAGTTGGCGGCGGTTGAATTGGTTCGCCAGTTCCGCGCGCCATCGCTTCGCTTGTAGCGATGACGCATAAGGCCTATATATGTGCTTCTATATAAGTCGTTTTCGGCCCCAATAGGCCGTCGTCTCAAACGCCGATTTTCGTGACCAAAGCGACGATCGAGACCAAGCGGCTTTGCGAACAGGCGCTCTTCGCTCATTTTAGGCGGCATATCTTGCCAGGCAGCATGTCCTGGCGGCCGGCCTCAGGCGGATGACCATCCGCGGAAAGACGTTTGATGAACATTTTCATATTCAAGTCGGAAAGCAACCGTGAGCTGCGCGCTTTTTCCAGCGACAAAGGCGGGCTCAACCTGCCGGCCAAGTTTCGACCCTGGCACGCCGTCGGCGTGGTCAAGCCGGACGCCGCGCCGCCGAACAATCTCAGCCGCGACGTGATCGAGAAGTCGATCGCCGACAGCGGCTTTCAGCTCTACAAGATCAAGGCCGACAAGTAGCGCGCGCAAGCGGGCGATAGCCGTGGCGCGCGGGCGGGGTCTTGCCCCCTGCCCCTTCGCTATCGCATATTCCTTAGCGACCTGCCGCTGATCCCAAACACAAAGCAAAACCTTCCGAGGAGACAAACGTCATGAAGCTCGTCCGCTACGGCGCCCCCGGCCGCGAAAAGCCCGGCATCATCGCAGAGGACGGCAAGATCCGCGACCTGTCCCGCATCGTGAAGGATATCGACGGCGAGATGCTCGCCTCCGGCGGCCTCGCCAAGATCAAGAAGGCCAATCTCAAGCGCATGAAGCCGGTCGCCGGCAAGCCGCGGCTCGGCCCTTGCGTCGGCAATGTGCGCAACTTCATCGCCATCGGCCTGAACTACTCGGACCACGCGGCGGAAGCCGGCATGCCGATCCCGAAAGAGCCGATCATTTTCAACAAGGCGCCGACCTCGATCTGCGGCCCGAACGACAACACGATGATGCCGAAGGACTGCACCAAGCTCGACTGGGAAGTCGAGATCGGCATCGTCATCGGCAAGCGCGCGCGCTATTTGACCAAGGAAAACACCAAGGCGGCGATCGCCGGCTATTTCCTGTCGAACGACGTGTCCGAACGCGCCTTCCAGATCGAGCGCTCCGGCGGCCAATGGAACAAGGGCAAAAGCTGCGAGACCTTCGGCCCGATCGGCCCGTGGTTCGTCACCAAGGACGAACTCAAGGACCCGCAGAACCTCAACATGTGGCTCGACGTCAATGGCGAGAAGCGCCAGCGCGGCAACACCAAGACGATGATCTTCTCTTGCGAACACATCGTCTGGTACTGCTCGCAGTTCTTCGTCATGGAGCCGGGCGACATCATCATCACCGGTACGCCGCCGGGCGTCGGCCTCGGCATGAAGCCGACACCGCAGTTCCTCAAAGCCGGCGACATCGTCACCCTCGGCATCGAGAAGCTCGGCGAGCAAAAGCAGAAGGTCGTGGCGTTTAAGTAGACGTTGGGCGCGCCGCTTCCTCTTCTCCCCTCCCCCATGGCGAGCGGACGCTCGCCGTCCGGCGAGCTATGTGGGGAGGGGTCGGGGGTGGGGGTGGCTGCCAAGTCGCAAAGACCCCCACCCCGCTCACCATAGCGCGTCGAAGACGCGCGTCACCGCGCTTATGGTTCGCGACCCTCCCCACAAGGGGGAGGGTAAAGAAAGAAAAGCAAAACCCCGGGCTCATCGCCCGGGGTTTTTGTTTGCGCCGCAATACCCTCCTCCACCGTGACGGAAAGAGGAGCAACCCGCGACGAAGTCGCACATTGCCCGACCGGCAAAACGCGTTCATTTGAGAGACGTCACGACCTCACAGGATCTCATGAAACGCATGGAAAATTTTCTCGCCCCGTACCGTCCGGTCCTCTTGAGCATCTTCCGCATCATGATCGGGCTGCTCATCCTTCAATTTGGCACCGCCAAGATTCTCGGATTTCCGGCCGTTGCCGCTTTCGCAAACGTGACGGTCGGGCAATGGCCGGCCTGGTATGCGGGCGTGCTCGAACTCACTTTCGGCGCGTTGCTCACCATTGGCTTGCTCTCCCGGATTTCGGCGTTTGTCCTGTCGGGCCTGATGGCGTTCGCCTATTTCCTCGGTCATGCGCCGCGCGGTCTGTTCACGCCGCTCGCCAATAATGGCACGCTGCCGATCCTGTTCTGCTTCGCGTTTCTGTATCTCGCCGCCGCCGGTGCTGGCCCGTGGAGCGCCGACGCCGCGCTACGCGGCAAGCACTAGCTGGGTGGGCTAAGCGACTCGTCCGCCGAAGCTGCTGAGCGAAGGCGGAAGCGAGCCTACCTTCTTTGCCAGACGGCGGGATCGGCGCGGAGCCTGTGCCCGGACGGCGCAAAGCGCCGATCCGGGTGCGCCTTAGCCCACCCACCGCGACAACGGCAAAACCCCGGGCGATGAGCCCGGGGTTTTTGTTTGCGCACATGAATGCGCCTCATCGCGTAGACACAATATCTTTTACTTCGGTCACCACGAATGAATTGTGATCGATAACAAAAGTTCCGACCGAGTTTAAAAACGTCTCCTTATAGACCAGCACAGCATCAAGGGCATCGCCCGCGCCGAGCTTAAAATCGCGACGCTGCAGCTTATCCAGGAAATTCACGTCCTCAATAAACGCTGATACCAGCATGCCATTCCAGTCAAATGTCCACTTTCGGTTCGAGTGATTAAGCCATGCCTTCAATATTACGAGGTTAGCCCGCCCTGACTTCACCCGCTCATAGCTTGGAATCTCGACGACCCTAGTGTCATCGCTAAAAATCGGAAAATGAGAACGCGGAATTTTAAACAGAGGTTCGGCGGAAATGCTTTGCGTCAACCCAAACTCAGTGATCGACGTATCCTCCTCTAACGGACTAAAGGTCTCTCTTAGCCCCTGTTGCACGGCTGGAACTTTCTCAGCGTTGCGTGCAGCATCGTAGACATTTCGGGGGACAACTACTCTCTGCGACCCTGTTTCAATTACAACTTCGTTCGTCGTGGTAGTCACCATAATCTTGGGGTCGCTTCCAGCAAACTGATTAAAGATGACCGCTCCCACTATCCCCCAAAATACGTTTTCCGCACCGCGGCCTAGAAACCCTCCTGCATGCTTCTGTATTTTCTTGACGACAGCTCGAAAGCTGCCATCGGCCATTGTTTCAAGGCGAAATTCAATATCGTCGTCGGGTTCGATCGAATGGCTTACAGCGCGTGCGGTCTGCACGAATCCAATCAACGAACGTGCAAAGACGTCGGCATTTATGCTTGCGAACACTCCACCAAAATGGAGGACGATAATATCTCCCTCAAGTTTCGCCAGCGTCGTTGTGTGAGCCATGCCACCCTTCCGCGGTACCCTGCTAAAGCACTTTCGGTTTCAACCTCACAGCAACGTACAAAAACATTCATCACTGTTGTAAGCCCTCGATTAGATACCCCTTACGATACGCATCGCTTCGGTATCGCTTTCAATGGCCAGGTCGCGGCGACGCTTGTTGTACTCACCTCGCGTTATTCGACCTTCGAGATATTCTTGTCGAACTCTATCGGACAAAGGCGTCGATCGTTCTATGTTGGTTGCCAATGCGTTTCCTTGCTTTTCATTATATTGCCGGTGCACTGCCGCAAGTCTGGCGTTGATAGCTGCTATCTCTGCCTGCACCCTGACCAAGGCGGGCTTCTCAGCTGGCGTAACTTTTGAACGGTCAGCCAATTGTTCAGCCGTTGCTTCTCTTACCTGACACGGAGCCCACGAATAGTAGGCATAAAGATCCGGCTTCCGGCACACTGCCCGCACGTCTTCATTTATTTCTTTTATGGCGGCAGCGTAAGCAGGGGAGTTAGCAACCGCATTGTCTATCAATGCCCATCCCCTAGCTTCCATGCATGCGTTGTACAATCCGGCGTTGGTTGTCATCCCGCCGGATGCCGAGCCCCCGTAGCGCCCCACGTAAGCGGCTGAGTACGGCTGCTGAACTTGTTGCAAGCAGGCGTATCGGGCCTGATTGAATTCATCCACGCCCGCTCCCGGTTTCTCCCACGTTTTTTGTTGCTGCGCGCAGCCGGACAAGGCAAAGGCGCAAAACAAACCCACTAAACGCAGTTTCACTGTCTCCCCCCACTGCTAGCTTTTCTATTTATAGTTGAATGCGTACCGAGTGCACAAATAAAATGTGGTGCAACGCGGTGTTCGTTCTGAGCGCCTCGAGTTGAGCCTGCTAATTGTCGATGTCACCGATTGGCACAAGGCAGACGTTTACATCGTACGCAAGAGTGTTCGCTTTCGTATGGCCAACTTGCGACGCTTAACCGCCCGCTACTCCCCCGCCCTCACCCCGACCCGCCCTAAATCCCCCTCCCGACCACTGGCCCGTCCCACAAACTCCTGATCCTCGGCCCTCCGCCCTGCCCCCGCGCCGTCAGCTCCGTCACCGCCCACACCAGCGCATCGAGCCGGTCCGGCGAGCGCCCGCCCGACAGGCTCCCGGAAGAATTGCCGCCCAGCCCGAAATCGCACATCTCGTCCTCGAGCAGCGGCATCGGCGGATCGACGTGCTTCACCTTGCCTTGCGCATACATCGCCGCCACCGGTTCGGCGCGCAGCCATTTGCCGCGCGTCGCGTGCACGGTTTTCACCGGCACCGTGGCGTCGATCTGCCTGAGCACTGCGCCAACCATGTCGCCGCCCATGTTGACCTCGGCGACGGCGGCGTCAGCCGCCAAGCGGCGATACAAGGCAACAGCGCGCGACGCCCAGCCGGAAGGCTGTAACCCTTGCGCGCTCGCATCCTCCAGCACATACACCGTGCCGTCCTCCGCGATGCCGGCGGCGACGATGCCGCAGGCGTCGGACCCTTTGCGCGCCGAGCCCGGCGGATCGACGCCGATGACAATGCGCGCGAGGGGTGGCGCCGCATCGACGCGGCACCCTTCGATCGTCGCCCTCGTCCACAGCGCATCGGGCCGGTCCTCGATGATCTCGCCGTCGATCTCCTGCCGCCCCAGCCGCGTGCCGGCGTAGCGGCCGATCACCGCCTCGATGAAGGCCGGCGACAGATTGGCGGCGTTGGCATAAGTCGAGGCGCGCGTCACCGCGGTGCGCGGGTCGGCGGTGAGCCGCTTGATCAGCGCGATCGGCCGCGGCGTCGTGGTGACAAGCTGGCGCGGGCGCGGCCCCAGCCGCAGGCCGAATTGCAGCATGTCGAACACGGCGTCGGGCTGTTTCCATTTGGCCAGTTCGTCGCACCAGGCGGCGTCAAATTGCGGCCCGCGCAGTTGCTCGGGGTCCTCGGCGGAAAACGTCAGCGCCACCGCGCCGTTCGGCCATTCCAGCCGCCGCCGCGTAGAGGTCCATGACGGCCGTTCGCTGCGCGGCGCGTGGCGCAGGATTCCCGACGGACCTTCGATCATCACCTCGCGGGCGTCGTGCGCGGTCTCGCCGATCAGCGCGATGCGCAGTGCGCGTTGCGCCGCGTAAGGCGGCGCGGCGGCGGCTTGCGCGCGCACCCATTCGGCCCCGGCCCTTGTCTTGCCGGCGCCGCGGCCGCCGAGCATCAGCCAGGTGGTCCACGGTCCGCCATTGTTGGCGCAGAGCGGCGGGTCCTGATGCGCATGCGCCAGCGTGATGAAGTCACTCGTCAGTGCGCTCAGCAGGCACGTCGGCAAGCTCTGTAAAAGCTCCCGCATCCGTCCGGCTTGCGAGGAATTTTTCAATGCGCTGCGCAAGCGCCTCACGGAATGCATCGAGGTCGGCGGGCATATCGAAATTGGCAAGGTTATCATGGGCAGTGTCATCGTGGATCGTTCCTGGCAGAGCGGCGCGCAGGCGCGCCAGCCGATTGAAAGCTTCGGTGAGAATGCTGATGGCGCGGGCGGTGGCGAGGTGATGCTTGGGCAAGAGCTTGCCGTCGCGGCGCATGGCCTCGAATTCGTCGAGATGCGCCATCACGACGTGCGTGAAGCGCGCGATGTTGTCTTCCTTCTCCCCTCCCCCCGTGAGCGCTTCCGGCGCAGCGACGCTTTCTTTCTGCTCCCCTCCCCCTTGTGGGGAGGGGTCGGGGGTGGGGGTCGGCGAGTGCGTGAGCGCTGCTTCGTCATGCTGAGGTGCACGCACCGCCTCCTCCAACTCCTCCACCTGCTCCAACAGCTTCGCCACCGGCGGCAGGTCGCGCGGCGGCGCAACGTATCGCACCCAGCCTTCACGCGGCCCCATGCGCCGGATGACGGATTCGTTGACGCCGACATCCAGCGCGATCTGGCAGACCGGCTGATCGGTCTCCTCGTAGAGCCGCCGCACATGCGCCTGCAATTCGGGAGACATGCGCGTCCGCATCGGCGACGGCGTGCCGGGGACCGGGTCGCCTTTGTGTTTGGGCTGTTTCGGCGGTGCCTTCGGCTTTGCTGCGACGGTGCGACAACTTCCTCCCCTCCCCCTTGTGGGGAGGGGTTGGGGGTGGGGGTCCTTGCTTGAACTACGCATAGATTTTCCGCGCACCGACTTAACTTTGCCGCGCGCGGGCGCGCGCTGCGCCTGGGCCAGAGTCTTGGCCATGATGAAGCTCCGGAAATGTTGCGATGAGTTTGAAAAGCCGCCGCGTCCCGCGCGCGGGACGCAAAGGGCGACAATACCGCGACCCTAGCCGGGGAGCGTCACGCTGTCAAGGATTAAGTTCCTTGCAGTTGGGGCGCCAGTCCGCGCCGGCGGGACGCTTTTCAATTAAGCGGGACGCTTTTCATTTAAATTGTGCCGACCGGTTTAAGCGCTTTTCAGGGCGGCGGCGCTAGGCTTCGACCCATGCGCAATCGTCAGAACGTGAAGGCCGTGCCCAAGGAACGCCGCGGCATTGCGCGGCGCGTTATCAACCGCATGGCGCAGTATCATTGCGGCATGGGCGCGCTGCCGCGCACTTGCATGGTCACCGATATTTCCGCCGGCGGCGCCAGGCTGTATTCCGAAATCGCCATGCCCGACATCTTCACGCTGGCGGTGACGGTCGAGGACGCCGAGATGCGGCGCGATTGCCGCGTGGTGTGGCGGCTGGGCGGCGAAATCGGCGTCACCTTCACCGACGGCCATTCGCGCGGATAGAAAAAGCCCCGGGCAATCCACCCGGGGCTCGTTTCGTTGCTCGGCTCTCAAGAAGCCGGCGATTTAGAAGTGGTAATTGAGACCGACGCGAACGATGTTGGCCTTGAAGCTGATATCGGTCGCGGCGCCGCAGGTGGCGATCGAGCAGGTCGAGGTGCCGAGATCGGCGTAGAGATATTCGACCTTGGTGCTCCAATTGGTCGCCATGGCGTATTCGATGCCGGCGCCAATGGTCCAGCCGATGCGCGTCTTGTCTTCGGACACGCCGGCGGCCGTGCTGGTCTTGACGTTGCCGAAGGCGGCGCCGCCGGTGAAGTACGGCAGCCAGCGATCCCAGCCGGCATAGCCGATGCGGCCGCGCGCGGTGCCGAACCATTTGTTGCTGGTTTCGCAACCGACGCCGG
>CANKBJ010000144.1 GCA_947479905.1 Bradyrhizobiaceae bacterium | reverse complement strand
CCGTTCATCTCGCGCGGCGACAAATCCGGCACCCATGCCGCCGAACTGGGTCTCTGGAAGGCCGCCAGCGTCGACATCGAAAAAGATAAAGGCGACTGGTACAAGGCCATCGGCCAGGGCATGGGCGCGGCGCTCAACACCGCCGGCAGAAGCAATGCCTACGTTTTGTCCGACCGCGCCACCTGGATCAGCTTCAAGAACAAGGGCGATCTCGCCATCGTTGTCGAGGGCGACAAGCGCCTGTTCAACCAGTACGGCGTCATCCTGGTCAACCCGGCCAAGCACGCCAATGTGAAAAAGGATTTCGGCCAGCAGTTCATCGATTGGCTGATTTCGCCGGAAGGCCAGAAGGCCATCGCGGATTACAAGATCAATGGCGAGCAACTGTTCTACCCGAACGCCACCGACGCCGGCGCGTGATGAAGCCTTTTCTCCAAATCGCGGGCGCGGGGCTGATCGCATGCCTCGCGCCTTTGGTGCCGACGATGGCAAGCGCCGATACGATCACGCTCTTCGCGGCCGGCAGTTTGAAAGCCGCGCTGACCGACGTGGCGAAAGCCTTTGAAGTCGCCAGCGGCAACAAGGTCGAGATGAAATTCGGCCCCTCGGGCCTGCTCAAGGACGAGATCGCCGGCGGCGCCAGGGCGGATGTGTTTGCCTCGGCCAATATGGAGCACCCAAAGGCGCTGCATGACGCCGGAAAAAGCGCTTCAGTTGTGCTGTTCGCGCGCAACAGATTATGCGCGCTGGTGAAGCCAGGCCTGTCAATCGAGAGCGCCGGACTGCTGGCCCGCATGCTCGATGCAAATGTGAAGCTCGGCATCTCGACGCCGAAAGCCGATCCGTCCGGCGACTACGCCATCGATGTCTTCCGCAAAGCCGAAGCGCTCAAACCCGGCGCGCAGGCGGCGCTTGAATCCAAGGCGCTGCAACTCACCGGCGGCAAAGACAGCGCAGCGCCGCCCGCCGGCCGAACGGTTTACGGCTGGCATGTCGCGGAAGGCCGCGCCGATACCTTCCTAACCTACTGCACCAATGCGCTGGCCGCGCAAAAGGAAAATCCGGGACAGCAGATCGTGGCCTTGCCGGAGGCGCTCGCGGTCGGCGCCGACTACGGCATGACCGTGATGAACGGCGCTTCGCCGGCGGCCAGAGATTTCGCTGCGTTCATCGTTTCGTCGCCGGGGCAGGCGATTCTCGTCGGCTACGGATTCTCCGCCGGAACAAAATAGAATGCCCGGCGCGAACGCGGCGCCGCAAAAGCGGTATAGTGCGGCCATGCTCACCCCTACGCGCCGTACACTTCTCGCTTTGGCCGCCGCCGCGCTGATCCCGCCGCGGCTGGCGCGCGGCGCGACCGTCAACGACGCCGCCGGGCGCGCGGTGCCTGTGCCGGATAAAACCAGCCGCGTGTTTCCGGCGGGGCCTCCAGCGGCGATTCTTCTCTATACGCTGGCGCCCGATCTGCTGATCGGCTGGCCGCGCGCCAACCGGCCGGAAGAATGCGCCTATATGCTGCCTGACTTCTGCGCCCGGCCGGAAGTCGGCCGCATCACCGGACGCGGCAACACCGCCAATCTGGAAGTGGTGCTCGCGCTCAGGCCCGATCTCATTCTCGATGTCGGCTCGACCAGCGAGACTTTCGTTTCGCTGGCCGCGCGCGTGCAGGAGCAAACCGGCATTCCCTATGCGCTACTCGACGGGCGCTTTGACGCCATCGCGGCGACCTATCGCAAGCTCGGCGAACTGACCGGGCGCCGCGACCGCGCCGAGACGCTCGCGCGCTATGCCGACGATACGCTCAGGACGATCATGGGCCGGATCGCCGGCATCGCGGCTGCCAATCGCCCGCGCGTCTATTACGCCCGCGGGCCGCGTGGGCTGGTTACGGGGCTGGGCGGCTCGATCAATGTCGAAACCATTGAAATGCTGGCGCAGAACGTCGCCGGCAGCAACAAAGGCGGCCTCGCCAATGTGTCGGTCGAGCAGGTCCTGCTGTGGAATCCGGACGTCATCGTCACCATCGACCGCGACTTCGCCGCCAATATGCGCAGCGATCCGGCCTGGGCCTCGGTCGCAGCGGTCAAAGCGGGCCGTGTGCATCTGTCGCCGAAAATGCCGTTCGGCTGGGTCGACTTCCCGCCCTCGATCAATCGTTTAATCGGGCTGTGGTGGCTGGCCAAGATTCTGTATCCGGACAAATTCCCCGAGGACATGACGAAGCTGACGCGGGATTTCCACACATTGTTCTATCATCGCACGCCGAGCGACGCGCAGATCGCGCATGTGCTGGAAGGGCGGGAGTGAACCCCGAAGCGCCTTTGCTTACCTCTCCCCGCTTGCGGGGAGAGGTCGGTCGCCGTAGCGTTAGCGGAGGCGATCGGGTGAGGGGGCGTAACCAAAATGCGCGAAGCCAGAATTGCTCGCACGATGCGTTCGCTTCGTCGTCAATCAACCGACGCGGAAAACATGCTTTGGAATCGATTACGGTCGCGCGCGTTCTGCGGAAACAAATTTGTTCGCCAGGAACCAATTGGGCCATACACGGTCGATTTTATCTGTCGCGAACAGCGCTTGATTATTGAAGTTGACGGCGGTCAACACGCGACTGATCCGCGCGATGCGGTTCGCGACCGATGGTTTTCCGCTCATCGATATCGATTTTTGCGATTTTGGAATAATGACGTATTGAGCAATATCGACGGTGTCTTGGAGACGATTGCCGCGTCATTGCCTATCGATGCTGCCCCTCACCCGACCCGTCTTCGCTCCGCTTCGACGGGTCGACCTCTCCCCGCAAGCGGGGAGAGGTAGAAAGATGCGCTCCGCGCTTCCGGGATTTGCCATCGCGATCGCTGTGCTGGTCGCCGGATTGTTGTTCGCCTTCACCGTCGGCCGCTATCCGGTGTCGCTCACTGAGCTGATGCAAGTGCTGACCGCGAAACTCACCGGCGGCCGGAGCAGCGTCTCGCAGGCCGTCGAGAGCGTGATCATGCAGGTGCGCGGGCCCCGCGTCCTGGCGGCGGCGATGGTCGGCGCGGCGCTGGCCGTCGCCGGCACGGCGTTCCAGGGCCTGTTTCGCAATCCGCTGGTGTCGCCGGATATTCTCGGCGCGTCGTCCGGCGCGGCGCTCGGCGCGGTGGTCGGCATTTTCTTCTCGCTCGGCGTCGTCGCCATCCAGGCGCTCGCCTTCGCCGGCGGCCTCTTCGCCGTCGCCGCGGTTTACCTGATCGGTTCGGCGATGCGCACGCGCGATCCGATCCTGGTGCTGGTCCTGACCGGCGTCGTGGTCGGCTCCTTGCTCGGCGCTGGCGTCGGCCTCGTGAAATATCTCGCCGACCCCTACAATCAATTGCCGGCCATGACGTTCTGGCTGCTCGGCAGCCTGTCGGCGGCGAGCGCGGCCGATCTGTTGCCGTTGTTCGGGCCGGTGGCGCTCGGCACGTCTGTGCTGATCGCGCTGCGCTGGCGGATGAACGTGATGTCGCTGCCGGAGGAAGAAGCGCGCGCGCTCGGCGTTTCGACCGGGCCGTTGCGCATCGCCATCGTCGCAGCGGCGACGCTGACGACATCGGCGAGCGTCGCCACCGCCGGCATCATCGGCTGGGTCGGTCTGGTGGTGCCGCATCTCGCCCGCGCCTTGGTCGGGCCGGATTTCGCCAAGCTCATACCGGCGGCGGCGATTCTTGGCGGCGGCTATTTGCTGCTGATCGACACGCTGGCGCGCACCGTGGCGGAAGTGGAAATTCCCCTCGGCATTCTCACCGCGGTAATCGGCACGCCATTTTTCATCTGGCTGCTGACCGGCATGCAGAGGAACTGGTCGTGAGGCTTGAAGGCCGCGCGCTCAGCATCGGCTATCCCGGCCACGTCGTCGGCTGCGGCCTCGATGTCGCACTCGACACCGGCGAAGTGCTGGCGCTGCTCGGACCGAATGGCGGCGGCAAAACGACGCTGCTGAAAACCTTGCTCGGCCTGCTGACGCCGCTCGCCGGCGCGGTACGGCTGGGCGGCAAGGCGCTCGGCGATTATTCGATTGGCGAACGTGCGCGCACCATTGCCTATGTGCCGCAGGTGCATGTCGGCACCTTCGCCTTCACCGTCGAGACCGTGGTACTGATGGGCCGCACGGCGCATGGCAGTCTGTTCAGCCGTCCCAGCGCGCATGACCATGAGGTCGCGGCCGGCGCGCTGGCGCGCTTCGGCATTGCGCATTTGTCGCAGCGGCCATACACGGAGATTTCCGGCGGCGAACGGCAACTCGTCCTGCTGGCCCGCGCGCTGGCCCAGGAGCCGCGCTTCATCGTGCTTGACGAGCCGACCGCCTCGCTCGACTTCGGCAATCAGGGCAAGGTCATGGCGGAAATCCGCGCCCTCGCCGCGTCGGGCCACGGCGTCCTTTTCACCACGCACGATCCCAACCACGCTTTGCGCGCCGCCGACCGAGCCTATTTGCTGCGCGAGGGAACGCAAATCGCCGAAGGCCCCGTGGCGCAGGTTCTCAACAAGACGCAACTCGAGGCGCTTTATCGCGCTCCGGTAGAGACAGTGGTGGATGCGGCCGGCAAAACCGCATTTTTGCCGGGGTAATGGCGGCTTCCCGTAACGGCGGCGAACCACTACATTAGCAACATGAACAATGACTCCTACATCATCAAACCCGATCCGCACGATCCGCGGCTGACCGAGCGCGTTTCCGGCATCGACCAGACCGGCGCGAAGATCGACACGTCGGTGACGGTCGAGCGGGCGCTGACGATTTTTCTCAACAGCCAGGAAATCGTCACGGCCATGACCATCGGCGATTATCCGGACTATCTGGCGGTCGGCTATCTGCTGAACCAGAACATGCTGCTGCCGGACGATGTCGTCGAGAGCGTCGATTATGACGAGGAACTCTCGGTCGTCGTGGTGCGCACCAAGCGCAAGACCAATTACGAAAAGAAGCTGAAGAAGAAAGTGCAGACCTCGGGCTGCGCGCAGGGCACCGTGTTCGGCGATCTGATGGAGGCGCTGGAAGGCGTGTCGTTGCCGCCGACACAACTGCGCACGTCATGGCTCTATGCGCTGACGCACAAGATCAACACCACGCCGTCGCTCTACCTCGAAGCCGGCGCCATTCACGGCTGCGTGCTGGCGCACGAAGACAAGCCGCTGGTTTATATGGAGGACGTCGGCCGTCACAATGCGGTCGACAAGATCGCCGGCTGGATGTTCAAGGAAAAGGTGTCGCCGAGCGACAAGATTTTCTACACCACCGGGCGATTGACCTCGGAGATGGTGATCAAGACCGTGCGCATGGGCATTCCGATCCTGATCTCGCGCTCCGGCTTCACCGCCTGGGGCGTCGAACTGGCGCGCAAGGCCAATCTCACATTGATCGGCCGCGCGCGGGGAAAACGTTTCGTCGCGCTGGCCGGCGAGGACCGCATCGTATTTGACCAGGACCTCGCCAGCGTGGAAGAAGAAAGCTCCAAGCACCGGCGCAAGGCGGCGGTCGATGATTGAGCGCCTTTTCGCGGAATGACTGACACCCCCCCTCCCCCGACCTTCGGCCTCGTACTCGCCGGCGGACAGGCGCGCCGCATGGGCGGCGGCGACAAGGCGCGCATCAAAATCGGCAAGTCGACCATCATCGACCGCGTGCTGGCCACTTTGTCGGGCCAATGCGTCGATATCATCATCAATGCCAACGGCGATCCGGCGCGCTTTGCCGATACCGGGTGCGTCGTGGTGCCGGACAGCGTGCCGGATTTCGCAGGTCCCTTGGCCGGCATTCTGGCCGGGCTCGATTATCTTAGCCAGCAGGACAACGGCATTGAGTGGATGCTGAGCGTGCCGGGCGACTGCCCGTTTTTGCCGGACGACATGGTCGAACGGCTGCACGAAGCGCGGCGTAAAATGGGCGCCGGCGTGCCGCTCGCTTGCGCGCGTTCCGGCGAATGGCGGCACCCGGTCGTCGGCCTGTGGCCGCTTGCGTTGCGCGATGATCTGCGCAAGGCGCTTTTCGACGAAGGCCTGCACAAGATCGAGATCTGGACGGCGCGGCACGGCATCGCCATCGCCGACTGGCCGGATCAGCCGGTCGATCCATTCTTCAACGTCAACACGCCAGAAGACGCGGCACGGGCGGAGAGGATCGCGGCGCTCTAGATCGCCACCGGCTCGCCGAATTCCGGCACCCTGAATTCCACCGCTTTTGATTTGCCGGACAAGGCATCGCCGAGCGCGTGCAACGGCTCGTCGAACGCGTCGTCGGCGAGGGGAATTGTGCCGTAGTGAATTGGCATCGTCACGCGCGAGCGCAGCATTTCCGCCACCGCCACCGCTTCGCGCGGATTCATATGCACCGGCGCCATGAACCACGCCGGCAGATAGGCGCCGATCGGCAGTAACGACAACGCCATCGGCCCGAAGCGCTCGGCGATCGCGGCAATGTGCGCGCCGGCGCCGGTGTCGCCGGCAAAGTAAATGGCGCCCGCCGGGGTCTCCAGCACAAAGCCGCCCCACAAAGTAACGTTGCGGTCGAACGGCCCGCGCGCCGAAAAATGTTCGGCGGGAACGTAAGTCACGCTGACGCCGTCGCGCAGCGGATGGCGTTGCCACCAATCCAGCTCCACCACATTGTCGTGCGGCACAACCCGGCCGACCTTCAAGCCGGTAACAACCCGCGGCCGGTCGCGGCGTTGCAGTGCGGCGAGGGTCGTACGGTCGAGATGGTCATAATGGCTGTGACTGAGCAACGCGATGTCGATCTTCGGCAGATCGTCGAAGGCGATCGCCGGAGGGCGCACGCGCTTGACGCCGAGCCATGACAGAGGCCCCACGCGCTCCGACCAGACCGGGTCGGTGAGAATGTTGAGACCTGCGACCTGCAACAGCACAGTCGCATGGCCGATCAACGTCACGCGAATGCCGTCGCCGACGCGAGCAATCGGCTTGGGCGATTCGATATTGCCGACATACCGCGGCCATGGCGCCGGCCGCCGGGTGATGAACCATTTCAGGGCCCGCGTGCCGCCATGCTGCGCATGACCGCTGGCATTGACGAAGCGGCCATCAACGCGCCGCGCCGGCGCGAACGGATCGGCGGGCGGATGGTTCATCCCATCAACGCCGCGTAAGACAAAAACCCGACGCGGTCTCCGGGCGAGACCGTCGTGACGTTTTCGGTAAACTCCAGAAGCCCGTCGGTTTCGGTCAGCGATGTCAGAATGCCGGCGCCGTCCTGCGGATGCTTCACCGCCTCGACCTCGCCATCGGCGCCGAGGCGCAGCACGACGCGGACATATTCGCGGCGGTCTTTCTTCTTTTTATAGGCGAAGGCCGCGCGCACCGGCAGCGGCAAGAGGCTTTGCGGCCGTGCGCCGCCGAGCTGCAACAGCAACGGCTTGACGACCCGCACGAAGGTGACGAACACCGCCACCGGATTGCCCGGCAGGCCGACAAAGGCACAACCGCTGTTGGCTTCATAAGCCTTGCGCGGCGCGGCGCGGATCACCCCCATGGCCACCGGCCGGCCCGGCTTGATCGCGACGCGCCAGAACGTCAGCGAACCGATGCGCTCGACCGCGCCGCGCACGTGATCGGCCTCGCCGGTGGAGACGCCGCCCGAGGTAATGACCAGATCGTGCCAGACCGCGGCTTTCGCCAGCGCGCGCGCCAGTTCGGCCGGCTCGTCGGCGAGAATGCCGAGATCGGTGACGACGGCACCCAGACGTTCGAGCAACGCGCTCAAAAGATAACGGTTGGCGTCGTAGATCGCCGCGCCGCCACGCTCGCTGCCGGGCTCGACGACTTCATCGCCGGTCGAAAAGATCGCGACCTTGAGCCGCCGCCGCACCACGATCTCGGTCAGACCGAGAGCGGCCAACAGCGCAATGTGCTGCGCCTCCAGCACCGTACCCGCAGGCAACACCAGCCGCCCCGCCGGCACATCTTCGCCGGCGATTCGACGATTGGCGCCGAGGGCGAGGCCTTTCGGCACGACGACATTGTCGCCGTCGACGGTCACGTCTTCCTGCATGAACACGGTGTCGGCGCCGGCCGGCATCGCCGCGCCGGTGAAAATGCGGATCGCTTTTCCGGGGGCGAGCGCGACGGTCGCGCGCGCGCCGGCCTGCAGGCGGCCGGAAACGACGAGCTTTGTATCGCCGTCGCGCGCAAGATCGGTGTGGCGCACGGCGTAACCGTCGACGGCGGAATTATCGAAGGGCGGCAAATCGACCGGCGCCAATATATCCGCGGCGGTGACGCGGCCGCGCGCGCTGCGAAGCGGCACTCGCTCGGTATCGCCGACCGGCGCAATGCGCTCGGCGATCAGCCGCTCCATGTCGACGAGCGGGAGCAGCGGGCCGGAGAATGCGAAGCAGTCGTCGGTCAATTGCGCCATGGGATGCCCGTCAGGAAGCCGCCACAGTCGCGATCGCCACCGCGTGCTTGAGCAGCAGATCGGCGATCGCATCGATATTGTTGAGGTCGACCACCGGCACTTTCGCGTCCGGCACGGCGCTGTCGGAAGCGACCGCGACGATGCGCGGGTCTTCCGGATGGATCAGCGGCTTGCCATTGGCGATGCGGTGAATTTCCAGCTTGGGAAAGGCGTCGCGCTTGAAGCCCTCGACCAGCACCAGATCGACCGGCGACATCTTGGCGACAAGGTGCGGCAGATCCCATTCCGGTTCTTCGCGCAGTTCGTGCAGGATCGCCCAGCGCCTGCCCGAGGAGATGATCACCTCGGTGGCGCCGGCGGCGCGGTGCATGAAACTGTCCTTGCCCGGCGTGTCGAGATCGAAGCCGTGATGCGCGTGCTTGAGGGTCGACACCTTGATGCCGCGCGCGAGAAAACACGGGATCAGCTTGGTGACCAAAGTGGTCTTGCCGGAGCCACTCCAGCCGGCAAGTCCGATAATACGCATGTCACTCATCGCAGCCCGCCTTTGAAAATGAAATATAACTGAGTCACGGCCAAGGCCTTATCTGCACCGGCGAGCCGGCGGAATAGCCTTCGCTTTCGGCCGGCACCAGAATCCAGCCGTCCGAACGCGCCAGCGCGGATAGCGGCAGATATTTACTGGCCAGAGGTTCGGCCTGGCCCGCGCCGCGCCGCACCGGCACGACTTCGGCAAGCCCAACGGTAGACGAGACTTTGCGCGCCAGCGGCAACATCTCGACGGAATCGCGATCCGCATTGTTCGCCATCGCCAGCCGATCCAGGATTCGCCGCCCGACCAGCAACCAGATGGCAAGGGCGGCATCGAGACGGCCCGGCAATAGCAGGATCGGCCGCGGACCGGCAAAGCCAACCGCCGCGGTCTCGCCCGGCGTGACCGCGATGCCATG
>CANKBJ010000143.1 GCA_947479905.1 Bradyrhizobiaceae bacterium | reverse complement strand
CCGTTACCGCCAAATGAGGCCCCTTCGGGCGTCGACGCCGCTGCTGGGGTAACTCCGGTCGGGCTACGCCCTCCCTTCGTCACCCCAGCAGCGGCGCATTCTCATCCTGATTGTCGCGGGATTCCCATCTTGATTGTCGCGCCGCAGCAGACGCGGCCACTTATTCGAAAAGCCACGGATTGGACCTCATTTTAGTACCACGGACTGGCCCTCTTTTTAGGATCAGCACGCGTCTCGCCGCGAGCGTCTCCTCCGCATCGCGAACCCACTCGCGGGTCTGGTCGGTTTCCTGATAAGCCTTCACGTCTTTCAAATACTGTTCCAGCTGCTCCAACGGGGAGAATATCGACGGCTCCTCTAGCGGCCAGAACAGCGGATCGTCGGCTTCGCTCTTGGTCGACATTGGGGAACCCTTTCACGTGTCATTCACCGCCGCCAAAGATAGGAGCAACCGCGGATTACTCAGATCGGCTCACACTAACAAACCGCGAGCGTGAAAGCACAACATCTAGACGGAAATCGCCGCGGACCTATATTTGGTATCGGTGGTTACGGCTTCCTTCCAGCCAAGTTCATGTACTTTGAAACCTTCCAAAGACCCTATCTTCCGATGCGTTCTTCCAGCTGCGCAGCACGACGCTCATACTCATCGTCGGCCAGCATCTCCGCCTGGATAGCCTGTTCTCGAAGGCGCTCGAAGGTGCTTCGCCACATCCCTTTTGGTTTCTTGAATACGAAAGAACTGTCTTCCGCGCCGAGCCGGCGCCAGCACTTGATTGCTCTTCTTCGCGTACGACCTGCCAAGTCCTCGCTCTGGCTACGATACGACAAGCGACAACAGTGCCGGCATAAGAATAACTGACTCGTACCGTAGAGCTTTAAAACCCGGCGACTGCACGTTGAGCCGGCAGGTCCCGGACACTCAAAATATTGACGCTCGCCTCCATAGCGGCACCGGTTGCGCATGATGGCAATTTTCTGCGTGACAACTTCCCAGTCACCGCAATTGACCCTTACCCGATAGGCTAATTGGAGGCCTTCATGCTCGACGCGCATTAAAATTGTACCGACTGTTTCGCCATCGCGCTGCCAGCTCCATTTGCCCTCCCACCCCTCACCGAGGTAGCCGAGCCGATGCAGGCGGTTCAGGTCGATCGAAGGGCGACCTTCAACGTTGCCACGGCTTGAGGTTTTCCGTCGCCCAGATCCGAAACCGCCCATCCTTCTAGTCTCACTTTTTCCGAAATCGTCTGGAGATTTCAGCCGGGTTGGAATTCAAACGGCGACGATTTTTACGGCGCACGTGTGTGCTCAAACGACTATCCTACCTGAGGCCATGCGGCTCCTTCTGCCATGAGTTTGCATCCGGCGATTACGGCCTTCGTTGGTCTGCTAGACGACGGCGGCTAGACCGGCATGAGCTCCTCTTCTTTCTGCCAGCGGCCATCGACCCAAGCAAAGCCCTTGGAAGCCATCATCCGGTCGGTTTCACGCAAGCTCTCGGCGTGGTCAGGGCGCGCGGTGTAGTCGAGCCAGCGGCTCTCGGTCAGCCACGTGATCGCCTGGGCGACGTACTGGGTGCCCTCTTGGCCCTTGGCGCGAAGCTGGCCGGCGTAGGTCTTTGCCGATGCCACGATGGCGTCGGCCGACTCGCCGTTCTTGATGAGCGCGACGAATTTCTTGCGGGCAGGCTCCTTCGGATTAGCTCCGTCCCGCTTGGGGTAAGCTTCCCAGAACTGCAAAAAGAGATTTCCAACAAGAACAGCGGGGGGCGCGCCAGCGACCGCCCGAGAATGATCCTCGGTCCTAGGTCCAGGTACTTGGTCCACGGTCCTAGGTCCAAGGTCCGTCGATGAACGCTCGGTAACGCTCGCGAATGTTATCGAACACTCAGTGACGTTCTTACTCGGCACCAAAATAGAAATTCCAGCCGCATTGTGAGCCACAACAGCCACGCCGGCACTCACACATTCCTCGACCGACAGCTTGGGGGAGAGGCCGGAGCCAATCAGGACGGGGATGCCGTCCACAAGCTCGCAATAACGCTTCACCTGCGCCAAATCCGCGCCCGACATCCGGTCGCGTTTGATCTCAACAACGAAAGTTTCCGCGCCGGCCTTGATAACTAAATCTAAGTAGGACGAACCCACGCGAACCTGACGCTGAACATCAATGACCGTTCGGCCGGCGAACCGGCCATCCCGACAAACGGCGTCATAGATAGCCGCCTCGATATCCTTCTCCGCGATCCTGGCGGCCATTTCCCCACCAGGAGACGGGAACCGGCTAGTCGATGGACGGTCGATCTTCTGATGCTTTGTCCAGTTGATGATCTGGAAAAATGTCGATCCGTCATGCTGATAAATAGTGACGCACTCGTGCGTAACCAATTCATCCAGCCAGGCACCGATAAGGCGGGCGGCGTCGTCGTCGTATGGGTATAGGGCACCAACAAGAACAGGGCCAGCCCCGCGCCCCCTGCCCTCGTCATCCGCCAGAGTAAAAAGCTGGATGAACAGCAGCCGCGCCTCGCGGGAGAGTTTGCCGATCGTCTCCGATTGCGGAAACTCTGGTTTGATGGTTCGGATGCGGCCCATTAGTTGCTCCCCGAGTTCGGAGACAACTTGGCTTGCGATGCGTGGCCAGCATAAATCATTGCTAGGACCCCGCCCGCTCGGTCGTCACAGGTTCGCCGAGCATCTGTTCGAGCGCACACCGGGGCACAAGCAAGCGTTTGCCAATGCGGATCACCGGCAATTGGCCGTTAGCCGCCGCCTGGAAGGCGGACGACCTGCTGATTCCGAGGATTTCACCAGCTTCTTCCACCGACAACGTCTGTTGCCGCTGACGAGCACGCGACGCGTGCTCCGCTTGAATAACCTTGGGCATATGCAGCTCCACTTGTTGTTAGTTCGTCATGGCGAGGCTCCTTTGGTTCGAGACAATCCCGTTTTGTAACCGACAAATGCCCGTCGTGCGCCAAGTCAAATTTCGTATTGGCTTATATCCACAGGGTTTAACTGCGGCGGGATGATCTGTTGAAAACCGCTTTTTGGCCGCGCCAGCAGGTGGTAGGCGCAACTGGTATGCGTGAACCTGATTGCTGAGGCGCCATTGGGCGGACTTTTGATGCAACCGGCGAAGAAGACTCGGCCGCATGTCAATTAGAAAACGCAAATGGACCAACGCTCGCGGCGTGACGAAAGAGCGATGGGTCGTCGACTATGTCGACCAGCACGGCCATCGCCGCTTGAAAACCTTTGGCACGAAGAAGGAAGCCGATGCATGGAACGTCACCGCCGCGCATGAAGTGAAGCACGGCGTCCATACCGCCGACAGCGACAGCGTGACGGTCGCCGAAGGATTTGATGCATGGATCGAAGATTGCGAGGCCAACGGGCTCGAGCGCGGCACGATCCAGCAACGGCGCCAGCACCTCAATCTGCACGTTAAGCCCTTCATCGGCGCCGACAAGCTTTCGCGTCTCGCCATGCCGCGCGTCGTGGAATTCGACGGCATGCTCCGGGATGCCAGCCGGTCGCTGTCCATGCGCCGCAAGGTGGTGACCAATCTCAAGACCGCCCTCGCATTCTGCCAGGGCAAAGGATGGGTCGCGCAGAACGTCGCGCGGGATTTCAAGATCAGATCCGATAAGCGTGCCGAAAAAGTGAAGCTGCGCGAAGGCGTCGACTATCCGTCGCGCGCCGAAGTCCGCTTGTTGATGAACTCGGCAGCCGACGGCCGTGACCGCGCCTTGCTCATTACGCTGGTGCTGACCGGGCTACGTGCCAGCGAGGCGCGCGGCCTGCCGTGGTCGAACGTCGACTTAGAAAAAGCGATGATCCATGTCCGGCAGCGCGCCGACAAATGGGGCACCATAGGCAACCCCAAGAGCGCGGCGGGTGTCCGCGACGTACCGCTCGCACCGATGGCCGTAAATGTTCTGCGGCAATGGAAAGCCGCCTGCCCGCCGAGCAGGGCCAACCTTGTCTTTCCAAACGGCGCCGGCAATGTCGAAAGCCACAGCAACCTTCGCCAGCGGTTCTGGGAGCCACTACAGGTCAAATGCGGGCTTACCGTCGACACCGGACGGAAAACGCCCCAAGGCGCCCCTCTTCTCGAAGGACGCCACGGTATCCACAAGCTCCGGCATGTCGCCGCGAGCCTCTTTATCGCCCATCTCGGCTGGACGCCAAAGCGGCTGCAGGAGGTCATGGGGCATTCGTCGATCGTCATGACGTTCGACCTGTACGGGCACTTACTTGAGGATCGCACTGGCGATCAGGATGCCATGATGCGCCTGGAAGCGGCGATCACCGCGGCATGAGGCTAAGCTTCCGCAAATTTACCGAAAGTTCGAAGTCGGCACATATGCGAGCGGATTTTGCTTTGCGCGACACACACGCGACACGGCGTGAAATTTTCCCATAATATCAATGCTCCGCGTTAGCCTTCTAAGCTGAGGGTCGCTGGTTCGAATCCAGCCGGGGTCGCCACTTCAAGCTGCTTATCCGTCCGCCCGCTTTCAGCGAAAAGTCGCCATCAACCATCAGCGACTGGCGGCAATAAGCGCCGGCTGGCCGAACTCGCCTGTTCTCTAAGAAGCCATACACGCCGGCCACGTCGCATGACGCGAAACGGATGGCGCTACTTTTGTCAGCGTCAAAGCCTTCGGCCGCGCCGCTCGCGCTTGACCCGCGCCATCCTCACTCTAAGCTATACTTAATTAGCATAGATGGGGCCGCAGGCATGGAATTGCGAGAACTGAGAAATTTCATGCAGGTCGCGCGCACCGGCAGCGTCAGCCGCGCCGCGCTGGAATTGCGTTTGGCGCAACCGGCGTTGAGCCGGCAAATCCGCAAGCTCGAACACGAACTTGGCGTATCGCTGTTTACGCGGCACGGCCGTGGCGTCCGCCTCACCGTTCCCGGCGCGGTCCTGCTCGAACGCGCCGAGACAATCGCCCAGCTGGTTCATGAAACAAGCCAGGAGATCCGGCAGGACCGCGCGCCGGCGCGCGGCCGCTTCACGCTTGGCGCGCCGCCGGCGGCCGGACGCCTGCTGATCCCGCCCTTCGTCGAGCGGTTCCAGAAGGCGTGGCCGCTGACGACGCTGCATATGCGCGAGGGCGTCACCAGTTCGCTGCTGGAATGGCTGACCGACAAGCGTCTCGACCTGGCGCTGCTGCATAATCCGCCGCACCTCGAATCCCTCGATATAACGCCTGTTTTGAGCGAGCGCATGCTGGTTGTCGGACCGACGGCGCAACGCAGCAAGCGAGCCGGGCATCCCAAAAGCTACCGCATACGTGATATCGGCGATCTGCCCTTGATCCTACCAAATATGGCGCATGCCAACCGCCGGCTGGTCGAGCATGCCGCGCTCGAGCACGGCATCCGGCTGCGGATCAAGATCGAAGCCGACAGCGTTGCTTTTGCCAAGGCGATGGTCGAAGACGGTCTTGGCTACACCATTCTCACTTACGCCGCCGTGCAGGACGAGTTGGCGCGCAAGACATTGACCGCCTATCCAATCCTGCAACCGACTTTGTCGACGCGCGTTTGCATCGTCACCTTGCGCGAAAGGCAGCCGCCCGAGCTGACTCAGGAATCAAGCGCGATGCTGCATGACGTGTGCCGCACGTTGGTACGGCAAAAAGTGTGGGCCGGCGCCACGCTGCTGTGACCGGATAGAAACGCGACGGCAGGCACATCGCGTACCGCCAAGCCATGCCGACAAAGTATCGGGCAAAGACGCCGCGTGCATTGCCGGCAGGACGCCGGCGCACTACGCTTGCCCGATAATAAGCAAAACCTGGGAGGATGCCCGTGAAAGCCTTCAAGCTCGTTCCGATCGGCCGGCTGATCCAGTTCGGCCTTTGCACCGTGCTGGGCGCCGCCCTGCTCCCCGGCTCGTCTTTGGCGCAGGACTTCCCGAACAAGTCGATCCGGCTGATCGTGCCGTTCCCGCCGGGCGGCCCGAACGACATTATCGCCCGTCTGGTCGGCAAGCGCATGGGCGAAATCCTCAAGCAGACCATCGTCATCGAAAACCGCGCCGGCCAAGGCGGCGTCGTCGGCACCGACGTGGTCGCGAAATCGGCACCCGACGGCTACACCATCGCCATTTCCAGCGCCGGCGCGCTCGCCATCAGTCCGAGCATGGAGAAAGTCTCCTACGACACGCTCAAGGACCTCCAGCCGATCACCTTGGTCGCCAAGGTGCCGGAAATGCTGGTTGTCGCCACCAGCGTGCCCGCCAAGGACATGAAGGAACTGATTGCGCTGGCCAAGGCACAGCCCGGCAAGCTGAACTTCGCCTCGTCCGGCAACGGCAGCCTGCCGCATCTGGCCGGCGAATTGTTCAAGCTGCAGGCCAAGATCGACATCGTCCACGTGCCCTATCGCGGCGCCGCGCCCGCGGTGAACGATCTGCTCGGCCAGCAGGTGCAAATGGTGTTCCTCGATCTGCCGGTGCTTCTGGAACAGGTCAAAGCCGGCAAGCTGCGCGCCATCGCCATTGGCGCCCCGGAGCGCGTGCCGAGCGCGCCGGACGTTCCGACCACCAAGGAAGTCGGCTTCCCCGATCTGCAAACCGAAAACTGGTACGGCATGGTCGCCGCCGCGAAGACCCCGCCGAACATTGTCGCCATCCTCAACAAGGCGGCGCTCGAAGCGATGAAGGATCCCGACGTCAAGGACAGACTGGCGGCGCAAGGCGCCACTTTGGTCGGTGATACGCCCGAGCATTTCGGCACTTATATCGCCAGCGAAACCAAGAAATGGGCCGACGTTATCAAACAAGCCGGCGTGCCTGTGCAGCAGTAACGTGTCACAATCTGGCTACGCCTCCTTATTGCCCGATAGGTTCGTTCTGCGGTCGACGCTGACCTCGCCTTTCGGCCGCAAGGTGCGCATTGCGATCGATGTGCTCGGTCTGTCGCAACGCATCGCGATCGTGCCGGCCGATACGCTCGACGAGAATGACAGCCTGCGCCAGCAGAACCCGCTCGGCAAATTGCCTTGCCTTCTGCTGGCCGACGGCACGGCGCTTTACGACAGCGGTGTGATTATCGAGTTCCTGCAAAACGTCGCCGGCAACGAAAGTCTGCTGCCTTCGCAGGGGCTGGACCGTTACAAATTGCTGACGCTCGCGACCTTGGCCGACGGCATCACCGACGCCGCTTTGCTGATGGTATATGAGAGCCGTTTCCGCGAACCGGCCACCCATTCGCAACGCTGGCTGGCGCATCAGCGCGGCAAGATCGCGCGGGCGCTGGCCGCTTTCGAAACGTCGCCGCCGGACCCGCGCAAGACCGATATGGCAACGATCGCGCTGGCCTGTGCGTTCGGCTATCTCGACTGGCGCAAGCCGGTCGAATGGCGACCGGACCATCCGCGCCTGGTGCAATGGCTGGACGCCTTCACCGCGCACGAACAAGCCTATGCGCGCACGCGCGCACCGGCGCCAGCGGCCAGCCCATGATCGATGAAAACGTCGACCCGCCGCTGGCCATGCCGACCTGCATGATGACGCCATCGCGGCCGAAGCTTGAATTGCCGCGCGGCACCTGCGACACGCATTTTCATATCTTCGGACCGCGCGCGCGTTTTCCCTATGCGCCCGGCCGCGCCAGCACGCCGGCGGACGCGCCAAAGGAGGCGCTGTTCGCACTGCACGAGCGTCTCGGTATCGAGCGCGGCGTGGTCGTCCACACCCAGGCACATGGCACCGACAATGCCGCCACCGCCGATGCGCTTGCCGCCAGACCGCACGACTATCGCGGCATTGCCTTGGTGCCGGTCGATATCCACGACGCCGAACTCAGGCGGCTCGATAGACAAGGCTTTCGCGGCGCCCGCTTTCATTACATGCAGCACCTTGGCCAAAGCACGCCGATCCGCGACGTCATCGCTTTCGGCAAACGGCTCGCCGATATCGACTGGCACCTGCAAATTCATATGGCGGCGGAACTGATCGGCGACTTGAGCGCGGCGATCGCTACCTCGCCGGTGCCGGTTGTGATCGACCATATGGGCCGCATCGATGCATCGCTCGGCCTCGAGCAGCCGGCGTTTCGGCATCTGCTGCGGCTGATGGATCATTCGCATGTCTGGGTGAAAGTCAGCGGCAGCGATCGCGCCACGCGCCAGGGCCCGCCTTACGCCGACGCCGTGCCGTTCGGCGGCACGCTCGTCGATGAATTCGGCGACCGCGTACTGTGGGGTACCGACTGGCCGCACCCCAATCACCAGGGCCCTATTCCCGACGACGGTGCGCTGGTCGACCTCATCGCCAAGATCGCGCCGGCGGAAAGCGCGCGGCAGGCGCTGCTGGTCGACAACCCGCTGCGCCTCTATCGCTTTGCTCCGGTGCAAGAGAGCCGCCCATGACCAAACGCTTGCAGGACCGCATCGCCATCGTCACCGGCGCCGGCTCGGTCGGTCCGGGCTGGGGCAATGGCCGCGCCACCGCCGTGCGTTTCGCCGAGGAAGGCGCGCGGATATTCGCCGTCGACCGCGATCTCGACAGCCTTCAGGAAACAGTCGCGCGGGTGCAGGCCGCCGGCGGCGAGATCGCGGTACATCGTTGCGACGTCACCGACAGCGCGGCGGTCGCCGCGATGGTGGCCGCTTGCATAACCCGCTTCGGCCGCGTCGATGTATTGGTCAACAATGTCGGCGGCTCGGCGCCGGGCGGCCCGGTCGAAATGTCGGAAGAGGTCTGGGATTCGCAAGTCGATTTCAATCTGAAAAGCGTCTTCCTGACCCTCAAGCATGTGTTGCCGGTGATGGAACGGCAGAAGCAGGGTTCAATCGTCAACCTCGCCTCGACCTCCGGCATTCGTTTCACCGGCGCCGCCCAGGTCGGCTATGCCGCCACCAAGGCCGGCGTCATCCAGCTCTCGCGCGTCGTCGCCGTGCAATATGCCGGCAAGGGCATTCGTGTGAATACGGTGATCCCCGGCCAGCTGCATACGCCGATGGTCGAGGCGCGCCTCGCCAAGCAGCGTGCCGGCGGCGACGTCGAGGCACTTCTCAAGCAGCGGCTCAAACGTATTCCGGCAGGATTCATGGGCGACGGCCGCGATACCGCCAATGCCGCGCTCTATCTTGCCTCGGATGAGGCCCGCTTCGTGACCGGCGCCGAGATCGTCGTCGATGGCGGCATGAGTGTGCGCTGCGATTAGCCGGCATACCGCATCTGGTGTCAGATGGATTCCTGACTGCGTTAGCGGCCAATCGCCGCCCCCGAGTGGCGGTTCCAATTCACCGAAATGTACAGAATTTGCACTTATTTTGTGCCTATCTGTTTTGATCCTTGCCTATCCGGTTAACGCAGACACCTACTACATGTAGGGTGCTGCCACTCTCCCGAGTAAAGTTCGCCGAAGGTCGGTGCCCCGACGTTGCCCGCGATACCAAGGAGCGAGCGGAAGGCGTTGAACGGGTAGAACCGCCTGTT
>CANKBJ010000142.1 GCA_947479905.1 Bradyrhizobiaceae bacterium | reverse complement strand
GCATGGCCACCGAAGCCAAGGCCAAGATCGAAGAATTCGTCGCGCGCCGCACCAAGATGGCCGAGACCAAGATCGCCCAGGCGGAAGCCCAGGCCACCGCCGACGTCCGCGCCGCTGCCGCCGAAGCTGCCGTTGCCGCCGCCGAGAAGCTCCTCACCGCCGAGACCAAGGGCAGACTGGCCGGCGAGCTTATCGCCAAGGGCATTGACGACGTCCGCAAAAAGCTGAACTAGAGCCTTTCCGGCTTTGATGGAATCAAAGCCGGGGCTCTAGGCCATTATTTTGTCGCGTTTTCTTCACGCGAACCGGTGCCCACTTCGCTCGAAAGCGCTCTAGACTCGGAACTTAAGCTCAAGGGGCCGTGTTCCGCCGGACTGGGCCTGGCGCCCCTTGCAAGCCGCGGAACAGGCCAGCCACGGGTTGGCCGACGGCCGGTTTTCCCCGCTAATTCCGGCACCTCTGGAAAAATATTACCCTCCCGGTTTACCTCCGGTATTTCCCTATTCGGGCGCGGCGATTATTCTCGCCAGTACTGATTCGTCGTGTTGGTCAGCGTATCCGTCGGCGTATCTGACATTTCCACACTGTTTTTGCGTGCCGGACAGACCGGCCAAGGCATCGGGGGACCCGTGGTCATCTTCGATTGCAACGGCGTGCTCGTCGACAGCGAGCCGTTGGCGACCGCGATCGTATCGCAGGAATTCATCCGGGCGGGCTTTGCGCTGACGCCGGACGTTGTCGCGCGCTATTTTACCGGGCGCCGGCAGTCCGACATGTTCGCCGAAGTCGAGATCGCCGCCGGCCGCAAATTGCCGAAGGATTTCGCCACGACCGTCGCCAGCGCCACCCTGCGGCGGTTTCGCACCGAACTGCGGGCGACCGCGCACGCGGCGCACGCGCTGTCCTGGCTGCGCGGACCGAAATGCGTGGCTTCCTCGGCGACGCTCGACCGCATGCGGGTGAGCCTCGAAGCCACCGATCTGATCCGCTACTTCGAGCCGCATCTGTTTTCGGCGACCGATGTGCCGAACGGCAAGCCGTCGCCCGATTTGTTTCTGCACGCCGCCGCCAAGATGCGGGTCAATCCGGCCGATTGCCTGGTAGTGGAGGATTCGGCCGTCGGCGTCGCGGCAGGCGTCGCGGCAGGCATGACGGTGATCGGCTTTGCCGGCGGCAGCCATGCCGGCGGCAAGCTCAGTCTGCATCTCAGCGCCGCCGGCGCCCGTGTCGTCATTTCCGACATGCGCGCGCTCAAGGGCACGGTCGTCGATATCCGGGGCTGGTAGCTAGCTCTGCCTCGGCTTCGCCGCCGGTTTGGGCGCCGGCTTGCGCTTGGCGACGGGCGGCTTCTTTTCCGGCTGCGTCAGCGTATCGAAACCGACATAGACGACATAGCTGTCGATATCGCCGGCCGGCACCGGCATCGGGAATGTGATGTCCGACTCGACATGCGTGAAGGCGACGCGATCATTGTCGCTGGCAACGGTCACCGGGATACGCGCGAATTTGGACGCGATCGGCTTGGGATTGACGCCCTCTTGCACCACCGCGACGCGCAGCGGCACGTTGACCTCGCCCGGCCCGCCGGCCGGCCCGGTGATGATGCGGCCTTCGATGCCGACCTTCATGGTCATGACGCCGGCGCTCACGTTGCATTCGCGCGCGGTGCGGATGATGGTTCCCTGGTAGCGCAGGCTGAGTACACCGGATTCGGCGCCCTTGGTGTTATCGCCAATCGTCAGCGTCGAGGCGCCGGTCCGCACCGTGACGCCGGGACATTCGATGTCCTCGGTTTCAGCGGTCGAGCCATCCGCGGCGGCAGTTTGGGTCGCCTTGTTCGAATCGAAAATATTCAAAGACGACAATGACGAACTCAATCCGCTCGAGCCACAGCCTGCCAATAGCAACGCCAAAGCCGGCCCGACTATAAGCGCGCACCTTTGGCTGTCGCCAGGCGCACGTCCGTTGCATCCCCCACGCATTTTTTTACTCGCGCTTCTTGAAATATTCTTTTCGGAGTGAGGACCTCCCCGCTCCCGGCGACCCCTTATAGCAAAGCAAGCGTGGCGGGCCCAAGGCAAGTCCAGGGCGGCGAAGTGGCTAGAGCCTGTCCGGCTTTGATGAAATCAAAGCCGGGGCTCTAGTCCCTTGTTTTGTCGCGTTTTCTAACGCGAACCGGTGCCCACTTCGCTCGAAAACGCCTTAGGCCGGGTCATCGGCGAGCCGGGCATAGAGCAGATGGTCGTGCCAGACCCCGGCAATGCACAAATAGCCGCGGGCATAGCCTTCGTGCTTGAAGCCGGTCTTTTCGAGCAGGCCGACCGAAGCGGCATTGCCGGGAATACAGGCGGCCTCCAGGCGGTGCAGCCGCAACGTACCAAAACAGTACGGAACCACGGCCCGCACCGCCGCGGTCATATAGCCGCGATGGGCAAAGGGCGCACCAACCCAGTAGCCGATGCTGCCGGCCTGCGCGACGCCGCGCCGAATGTTGGCGAGCGTGAGCCCGCCGACCAGCGCGTTATCCTGGGCTCGAAAGATCAGGAATGCATAGGACAGATCGTTGCGCTGATCCTCGGCATAGCGCTTCAGGCGCCGGCGAAAGGCGCCGCGCGTCAGATCGTCGGCCGGCCAGATCGGCTCCCAGGGCGTCAGGAAGTCGCGGCTGGCTTCACGCAAGGCGGCCCATTCGCCGTGGTCGCCCGGCTGCGGCGACCGCATGATGATGCCGTCGCCGAGGATCGCCGGCGCGGTCTCACTCAGACTGACAGTGCGGAAGAACGCCATGGCCCCTGATCCGCCAGCGGCTTATTTCACCAGCATGATCCTATCCGAAAACCGGTACCCAATTTTCGGGATCATGCTTGTCAGGCCGCTGGGCGAACCATACTTTCGGCAATCGCGGCGGTGCTTTCAAGCCCGTTGCCCGGCCCGAGCGCTGCGATCGCCGGGCGGCCCCGGGCGATCAAGGCCCGGCCGGCGGCGCGCGCGCTTTCGACTGTGACCGCTTCCACCTTGGCGACGATCTCGTCGAGCGGGATAGGCCGGCCGAAAGCGAGCATTTGCCTCGCAATTTGCCCAAGGCGGGCTTCGGAACTCTCCAGCGCCATCAGCAGGCCGGCCTTCATCTGCGCCTTGGCGCGGGAAATCTCGGCCTCGTTCAACGTCTCGGTGGCGCTTTCGATCTGGTCGATGACGACGCGCATCAGTTCGGGCGCATCGGATTCGTCGGTGCCGGCATAAAGGCCGAACATGCCCGTGTCGGAATAAGGCATGTGGAAAGCCTGGATCGTGTAGCAGAGGCCGCGGATCTCGCGCACTTCCTGGAACAAACGCGACGACATGCCGCCGCCGAGCACGCTGGTGAAGACCTGAAGACTGTACAGCGACGGATCGCGCACCGGCACGCCTTGCAGCGCCAGCGCGATATGCACCTGCTCGAGATCGCGGGTCTCGACCCGCGTGCCGCCGCCGAAGCGCGCCGGTTCCGGCTGCGGCGCATCCGGACCGACGAAGCTGGCGAACCGTTGTTCGGCCTCGGCGACGATCCGCGCGTGATCGACCGCGCCGGCCGCCGCCACCAGCATGTTCGGCGCGCGGTAGTTGCGCGCGAGATAAGTGCGCAGGCTCTTGGCGCTGAACGAGCGCACGGTGTCCGGCGTGCCGAGGATCGAACGGCCGATCGGCTGATCGGGGAACGCGGTCTCCTGCAAGCGGTCGAACACCAGATCGTCGGGCGCGTCCTCGGTGGCGCCAATTTCCTGAGTGATGACGTTCTGCTCGCGGCGCAGTTCTTCCGGATCGAATGTCGGCTCCGACAGAATATCGGCCAGAACGTCGAGCGCCAGGTTCACATCGGCCTTCAGCACGCGGGCGAAATAGCCGGTTGATTCGACGCTGGTCGCGGCATTGAGATCGCCGCCGACCGCCTCGATGGTTTCGGCGATCTGGCGCGCGGTGCGCTTTTTGGTGCCCTTGAAGGCCATGTGTTCGAGCAGATGCGAAATGCCGTGCTCGTCGGCCCTTTCGTCGCGGCTGCCGGCGCCGACCCAGACGCCGAGCGATGCCGATTCAAGATGCGGCATGCGATCGGTGACCACCGACAGGCCGGAGGGAAGGCGGGTTACTTCAACGGTCATACCGCAGCTCCTTGACGCGCCGCGCGCGACGCATTCGACACAAACTTTTCAACCTGTCCCTGATCGGCCGGCAGCACGGTAATGCGTTCGGCCTTTTTCGGCAGGTCAGACAACCAATCTGGGAGTCCGGGGTTCACACCGCAAGCCGCCTCGACCGCATCCGGGAATTTCGCCGGATGCGCGGTCGACAGCACTACCATCGGGATAATCGGATCGCGGCTTTCCTTCTCGGCGACGGCCAGCGCCACCGCGGTATGCGGGTCCGCGCAATAGCCGGCTTCCTTGAGCCAGGCGCGAATGGTAGCGGCGGTTTCCTGTTCGTCGGCGCGGTCGGCGGTCAGCAGCGCGCGCATCTCCTTGAGAGCCGCGCCGGGCACGCTGAAGCGGCCGGATTGCGTCAGCGACCCCATCAAGGCTTTGACCTGCGCCGCGTCGCGCCGGCAGGTTTCAAACAGCAGCCGCTCGAAATTCGACGACACCTGAATGTCCATCGACGGCGACGAGGTGGCGGTGACGCCGCGCGTTTCATAGTCGCCGGTGGCGAAGGTGCGCGCCAGAATGTCGTTGACGTTGGTCGCAACCACCAGCCGGTCGACCGGCAACCCCATGCGCTGCGCGACATAGCCGGCATAGACGTCGCCGAAATTCCCGGTCGGCACGGTGAAGGCGACCTTGCGGTGCGGCGCCCCCAGTGCGACGGCGGCGGTGAAGTAATAGACGGTCTGCGCGACGATGCGCGCCCAGTTGATCGAGTTGACGCCGGACAGACGCACGCGGTCGCGGAAGGCGTGATGATTGAACATCGCCTTCACCAGAGCCTGGCAGTCGTCGAACGTGCCTTCGATGGCGAGCGCGTGAACGTTGTCGTCGGGCGCGGTCGTCATCATGCGCCGCTGCACGTCGGAGATGCGGCCATGCGGATAGAGAGCGATGACGTCGACCTGGGCGCGGCCGCGAAAGGCTTCGACCGCTGCGCCGCCGGTGTCGCCCGAGGTGGCGACGACGATCGTCGTGCGCTCGTCGCGCTTGATGAGCACGTAGTCCATCAGCCGCGCCACCAATTGCATGGCGAGGTCCTTGAAGGCGAGCGTCGGCCCGTGGAATAGCTCAAGCACGAACAGGTTGCTGTCGAGCTGCACGAGCGGCGCGGTCGCCGGATGGCGGAACGTGCCATAGGCTTCGCGCGCCATGCGGGCGAGATCGGCCTCAGGGATGCTGTCGCCGACGAAGGGCTTGAGCACCTCGACCGCGACCTCGGCGTAAGGCTTGCCGGCAAAGCCGGCGATGGTCTCAGCCGAAAGCCGCGGCCAGCTCTCCGGCACGTAGAGACCGCCGTCGCGGGCTAGGCCCGCCAGCATCACTTCGACAAAATCGAGCGGAGCGCCCTCGCCTCGCGTTGATATATAACGCATTGATATAACTTGGCTTTTGTTCCGGATCGGCGATGAATTCACCGCACCCTAACCCCGCGCCGGTGCCGGCACAAGAAAGCTCAACCGCGCCGCCGCAGCCGGGATGCCAGCCAGGCGACATAGACGCCGCCGAGCGCCAGCGCCAGGCCGAACCAGGTCAGCGCGTATTCGAGGTGCTTGTTCGGCATTTTGACGTCGATCCTGCCCGGCTTGGGTAGGCCGCCGGGTGGCACCGGACTTTCCTGATCGATGTAAAATGGCGCCGCCACCGTCCACTTGTTGGCGGCCGCCATCGCTTTGGGATCGCGCACATACCAGACGTTGTTCTTGACGTCGTCGGCCGGGGTGAACAGACCGCGCGCCTCGGGCCAGCGCATATAGCCGACGATGTCGATGCTGCCGCGCGGCGCACCTTCGAGGCGCGACGCCTTGTCCTTGCGGTCGGTCGGCACGAAGCCGCGATTGATCAGGACAATGCTGCCGCCGGCCAGCCGCGCCGGCGCGAATACCCAGAAGCCCTGGCCCTCGACGTCGGCGCGCAGCGACGAACCGGCGGTGTAGGCATAAGCTTCCTCGCCGTCGAGGAATTCGGCGGGGAATGTGACGCGGGTATATTCGTTGGCTTCCGGCACCAGCCGCTCCCAACTGGCGCGCGGCGGCAGGGATTCCGGCGCGCGCGTGGCGCGCGTGGTCACGGTCAGGATCAGACTTTCCTTCCAGACCTTGCGGTCGAGCTGCCAGATGCCGAGGCCGATCAATATCGTCATGCCGACGATGGCGAAGATCGTCGCATCCAGCACCCCGCCGCGGCGGCGCGTACGCGGCATCAGGCGTCGCCCTTTGACACGAGACGGCCCGGCGCCGCCTTGTGATGGTATTGCAGCGCGATCAGCAAGCCCTTGACCATGCGCAGCGGCAGCAAGGTGACGATGAGGATGAGCGGCAGCCACAGCGCGGCATGCAGCCAGTAAGGCGGCTGAAACACCACTTCGGTCATCAGCGCGGCGAACACGACAATTGCGCCGCCGATCAGGATGACGAATACCGCCGGACCGTCACCGGCATCTGCGAAGCTGTAATCGAGGCCGCATTTTTCGCAGGAAGGGCGCAGCGTCAGGAAACCGTCGAACATCTTGCCCTCGCCGCAGCGCGGACATCGGCCGCGCAGGCCGCGCGCGATCGGCAATGGTTGAACCGAAGCCTGGTTGGTCATGGGCAGTCCTCAAAAACAAAAGGGCGGCGTTGCCGCCGCCCTTTTGCAGTAAACAGTGCGGGCGGTTAGTGCGCCGCAGCGGCATGTCCGGCGCCCGCGCCCCAGACATATATGCAGGCGAACAGGAACAGCCAGACCACGTCGACGAAGTGCCAGTACCACGCGGCGAATTCGAAGCCGAGATGCTGAGACGGCGTGAAGTGGCCCTTGAGCGTGCGCACCAGACAGACGATCAGGAAGATCGTGCCGATCAGCACATGCGCGCCATGGAACCCGGTCGCCATGAAGAAGGCGGCGCCGTACATGTTGCCGCTGAAGGCAAAGGCCGCGTGGCTGTATTCGTACGCCTGCACACATGTGAACAGACCGCCGAGCAGAACGGTGAGAATCAAGCCCCACTTCACGCCCTCGCGGTCGCCTTCCAGCAGCGCATGATGCGCCCAGGTCACGGTCGTGCCCGAGGTCAAAAGGATCAGCGTGTTCAGGAGCGGAAGGTGCCAGGGATCGAAGGTTTCGATGCTGGCCGGCGGCCACACGCCCTTGGTGAAGGCGAGCTTGCCGATTTCATTCACGTCGCCGGGAAACAGCGCGATGTTGAAATAGGCCCAGAACCAGGCGACGAAGAACATCACTTCCGAGGCGATGAACAGGATCATGCCGTAACGGTGCGAGATCTGCACGACGCGGGTGTGGAAGCCGGCGAACTGCGCTTCGTTGATCACGTCGCGCCACCAGGCGATGAAGGTATAAAGGACGCCAAGGACGCCGGCGCCGAACACCAGAGGCGCCGCCGCGTACATATGGTGCATCCATGAGACGGCGCCGAACGCCATCACGAATGCGGCCGCGGCGCCAACCGCCGGCCACGGGCTCGGGTCGACGAGGTGGTAGTCGTGATGCTTGGTGTGAGCCTCGGCCATTGTCGGTCTCCGTTCAGGTCTCGTTGTGTTTGCGCATGATCTTTTCCGAAAACCGGTCGCCACTTTTCGGGATCATGCGCAGAGCGTCAAAGCTTACTCGAATTCTTGTCGGCCGCCGCGGCGACCGGTCGGTCCGATTCCCGCATCGGAAAGAAGGTATAGGACAGTGTGATGGTATTGAGCGTGTTCATGTCGCGGTCTTCGGCGATCTTGGGATCGACGTAGAACACAACCGCCATCTCGCGCGTCTCGCCGGCCTTCAAGGTCTGCTCGGTGAAACAGAAGCAGTTGATCTTGTTGAAGTAGCCGCCAACCTGCGGCGGCGCGACATTATAGGACGCCTGCGCGGTGATGGCGCGCGCGGCTTGATTGATGACCTTGTAGTTGACGGTCACGACCTCGCCGAGGCGCACGTCAATCGTGTTCTGCTCCGGCACGAATTTCCACGGCAGGCCGGGCATCACATTCGAATCGAAGCGGACGGCGATGGTGCGGCCGAGGACCCGATCCGGCGCCTTCGACGAGACCAGCGGCGTGCCGGCAAAGCCGGTGGTGCGGCAGAACCAGTCATAGAGCGGCACCGAGGCGTAAGCGGCGCCGACCATCAAGGCGACAAACGCGCCGCAGCTGCCGGCGATCACGATGTCGCGACGGAGCTTTCTCTGCGTTTGCGGTTCGGTTGCGGTCATCGTTTCAAACGGTTCGGGTTACAGCGGACGTACCAGCATCATCGGACCCTTCACCAGGGTCATCACGTAAAACAACACGACCAGCGCCACCAGCGACACGGCAATGGCGATCGAGCGCGAACGCCGGGCGCGCTTCTGCGCCTCGGTCAGCACGATCCCCGTGTCTTCGCCCTGCTCGTTCATTGCTAATCCTAAGCTCACGCGGCCAACCGGGCGATCAGCCCGCCCCAGCCGCGATCGACCATCAGCACGGCGAACAGAAGAAACAGGTAGAGAATCGAAAAGGCAAACAGGTGGCGGCAGGCCTGATCGGACGGCAGACGCTCGCGATAGACCTGAACCGCCAGGATCAGCATGCCGAGCCCGGTCACGACCGATACCACGGCGTACAGCAGGCCGGCATAGCCAAGCAGGTAAGGCGCAATGCCGAGCGGCACCAGCAGCAGCGTGTAAAGCAGGATTTGCAGGCGGGTCGTCGCCTCGCCTTTGACCACCGGCAGCATCGGCACGCCGGCGCGCTTGAAGTCTTCCATTCGATAGATCGCCAGCGCCCAGAAGTGCGGCGGTGTCCAGAAGAAGATGATGAGGAACAGAAGGATCGGCTCGAACGACATCGAGCCGGTGACCGCCGCCCAGCCGATCATCGGCGGGAAGGCGCCGGCGGCGCCGCCGATGACGATGTTCTGCGGCGTGCGGCGCTTGAGCCACATCGTGTAGACGAAAATGTAGAAGCCGATGGTGAGGGCGAGAAGTGCCGCGGCGGCCCAGTTCACGAACAGGCCCATCATGGCGACCGAGCCGATGGCCAGCACGGTGCCGAAGGCCAAAGCCTCGCCCGCCGTGACGCGACCCGAGGGAATCGGGCGCTGGCGGGTGCGGTTCATGATTGCGTCGATGTCGGCGTCGAACCACATGTTGATCGCGCCCGACGCGCCCGCGCCGATGGCGATGCAGAGCAGGGCGACGGCGGCGATGACCGGGTGCAGGTGGCCCGGCGCCAGCGCCAGGCCGGCAAAGCCGGTGAACACCACCAGCGACATCACGCGCGGCTTCAGCAGGGCGAAGAAATCGGTCGCGACCGCGCCGGGCGACGGCGCCAGGCCTTGCATCATCGGACCCTGGCTCATCGAACCCTGGGTCATCGACATGTC
>CANKBJ010000141.1 GCA_947479905.1 Bradyrhizobiaceae bacterium | reverse complement strand
TACGACCGCGCTACGACAAGTTGACAAGTGCATGCATATACACTTGCAAACCCGTCGCCGGCGACTGGGATGGTCCCCTCATTAACTGCAGGACGCTGGCGACCGGTACCGTGTATCGACCTTGATGGGGTTGATTCCTCCGGAGACCCAAATCGTTAACGCAGCCTTGTCCCGCACAATCCATCGTCGCGCTGATGAGTTCCATATTTACCGAAGACACGACTACTTCAAAACCATGTTCCGTGCTCAGACCAACCATCCGCCGTTGATCGGCGGGAAAGACCAGCACTGCACTGCGCACGCCTTGACGTTTACTGATTCAGTTTCTGCAACAGCCGGGACTAAAGATCATGGTGGAGCATCGGCAAGTCGCTCAGGCTGTTTTGTTCTATGGGTTCTCACTTGAGGCCCACGTTCCCGGCGATCATCTATTGTGGTCGGTCGATAGGTTCGTCGAGATTGGCCCCGAATGCCTCTAAGGCATGTCGGCGCACGCCGCTGGTCGGCTCGACCGGCTGGCGCACGCGGTCGTCAATGCTGATCAAAGCGTCACGCTCTGCCGCCGAGGCGATGGTCGGCCCAAGATCGCGCAACAGTCCATCGTCGACACCGTAAATCCAGCCGTGCAATTGCAGTTTCTGGCCGCGGTTCCACGCGTTCTCCACAATCGGAATTGATGCCACCCGACGAACTTGCATTTCGATATTCAACTCACACATACGGTTGACGCGCGCCTCGACGTCACCAATCGCATCGAACAGTGGGCGATGCTTACGATACAGCATGACAATCGGTTGCAGCCAATGATCGACCAAGGCTGAACGGTCGCCTCCTAAAGCGCGCTGTATACCGCCGCAGCCATAGTGGCCGCAGACAATCAGGTGCTCGATCTTGAGGATTTCGATGGCGTATTCCATAACCGCCAGCAGGTTCATGTCACTGGTGTGCACGACATTGGCGATGTTACGCTGAACGAAGACCTCGCCAGGATCGAGACCAAGCACATCGTTGGCTGTCACGCGGCTATCCGAGCAACCGATCCACATCAGGCGGGGCAATTGTTGACCAGCCATGCGCGAGAAGAAGTTGGGATCGTCGCGGGTCTTAGCCTGCGCCCAAGCGACATTGCGATCGAAAAGCTTATCGAGACTCATGGCCTACCCAGTGCGATCTAGTGAGCCACCAGCCTGCTGACCGCGATATCCCCAATCAGTCTCTGATAGCCCGGTAGAAGGTCATGCGTTAACAGCCAGCGCTGTAGGTACATCGAATCGATCGAGCATTCCTCCGCCATATCGCCGGCGAAGATGCGCCACTGATCGAGATTGCGGAACGGAACACCGACGACGATCGGCACTTCAAGTTCGACAGCCTTGGCGAGCGCATCGCGCAGGCCATCGCCTTCCGCTTCGACCTTGCCGAACTTGTTCAGAACCAGGATGTCGGGCAATTCTTTGAGTGCCGCCAGCAGTAGACCGGCAGCTTCGGTTAATATGCGCCGATCCAGGCGGCAACCTTGAGCTTCCTTCCCGCGATCTTCCGATAGTTGCAGCACGGTTCCAGAAAACAGCTCCTCGACCGCCATGTCGCATTTGCCAGGATTGCGCTCGAAGGTATTGAGCTGCACGAGGCCGGCAACACTCAATCCGGCGCCGCGCAGCGCGTACCCCCAAGCGGCGATAAACTTGTCGGCGGCGAGCCCGTCTGTATAAACGACGGCCAGTATATTCGACAGGGGCAGAGCGGACATTCATATCTCCTTGCGCAACATAGTCGATCAATGGACAATGGCGGCGCGCCGCTTCGTCCCTATGAGCAGTGGACCGAACGACAGAGAAAAGCCGAAAAATGCAACGCACCACGCGAGCACAGTGAGGTGCAACAGCACTCCACTCCAGTCCGGAAATAGCGAAGCGCTGATGCGCGAAAGCGCGGCGATAACGACAGCAGCATAGAGCACTTGCGTCATAGCGGACGCGACTAGCGCGTGACCGGTGTGGCCGAGGCTGGCGCGCGTCATCACCGCCAATGTCATTGTGCCGGCGGCGCCAACAGTCCAGGCATGGACGGCCGCGCTTGGAAGAATGAGGCCGAACGCAGCCGCGCTGGACAGCAGAAAGCCAAGTGGCACGAAGGCGTAGCCAACATGCAGGATGAGAACGAGACGGTCGCGAACGGTGCGGTCGCCGGCCCAGCGCGCCAGCCGCAATAGTTGCGCCAAACCGGCGGCGCCGAGCGCGGCGGCGGTGTCCGGCCCCACGGGCCGGAAGACCCATAGTGCCAACGCGGCAGCGCTGAACGCGATCACGCTCAGGTCGATATTCCCCATCGGCGCCGGCAGCCGGCCGGGATTTTCGCGCACCAGCCAGTTGCGCGTGAAGCTCGGCACGACGCGGCCGCCGATCACCGAGATTAGCAGCACCATGGCAGCGATGCCGATGCGGATGCCGTAGTCGGCGTTGCCGCTAAAATGGGATTCAATGTGGAAGGCGATGTTGCCGACAAGCAGCAGCGCGACCACGGCGACGACACGCAGGTTGCGCCAGTTCTTGCCGGCGATAATCTCGCGGCCGATCGCCCCAATCAACAAAGTCAGAAATCCGGCGTCGATGACCGCGGCTGTCAGCCAGCCGATCTCGGCGGAAAGCGTGACAGCGACGCGGCCGGCCAGCCACAGCACGACCAGCACCAGCAGCGGCGCTCCTTGAATCGGCAGGCGTCCGGTCCAGTTCGGAATGGCAGTGAGCAGAAAGCCGGTCACAACCGCCGGCAGATAGCCGTACAGCATCTCGTGCACGTGCCAATCGATCGCGCCGAAGGCGGTGCGCAATTGCAGTTCGCCTTGGAAGATCGGCAGCCAGGCCAGCACCGCGAGACCGGCATAGATCGCGCCGAGCAGAAAGAACGGCCGGAAGCCGTAAGACAACAGTATCGGACCGGCGTAGGGCTTCAAGCGGGGGACTGCATTCATGATGATGCCGCGTCTTGTCTGCCCTGTTGCATTAGCCGTGCAGCGCGTGCTCGAAGGCGCGCTTCAGGCAAACCGCGCCGGGATCGGGCGAGCGGTTCAAAAGCCCCATCAAGGTGATCCATTCCTCATCGCTGGCTTCCGAGGCGTAACGCCGCACCGTGCCGGCGACATAGGCCGGCAGGTCGAGACCGTCGGCTTCGGCCTGTTGCTGCATCGCCGCCAGCATCGACAGATCGTTGACGCTGAGAATGGCCTCGGTGGCGGCGGTTTCGTCGCTCAGTGAGGCCAACAGATCGCCCAGCAGCATTCTCTTACTCCGCTTCGCTCATATTCTGTTTGCGCATGATCTGATCCGAAAACCAGTTCCCACTTTTCGGGATCATGCGCTAATGCACACGATGCGCGTCGGCATCGGCAAGGTCGATGCCCTCGATCTTCGCCACCGAAATCAGCCGCGCGATGTATTGCGCGTCGGCGCGCCGCCGAACGCTTTCATTCAGGTAGTCCGCAATGCGTCCGGCGACCAGTTCGTAAGGCAGCAACTGGCCCTGGTGTTTGCGGTCGAGCCGGATAATGTGAAAGCCGTAGCGCGTCGCCACCGGCGTGGCGCACAACTCACCGGGCGCCAACGCGACCAGCGCCTGTTCGAATTCCGGCGTGGTCTGCCCCGTGGTGATCTGGCCGAGATTACCGCCGTGCGCCGCCGACGAACAGGCCGAATAGGCCTCCGCCATGGTTGCAAACGACTCCGGCCGTTCGATCAACGCCGCCAACACGCCCTCGGCTTCGGCGCGCGCCGCCGCATAGGCGTCCTTGTCGGCGGGCCGGACCGCGAACAGGATATGCGCAGCTTCGTAGATGTCGGGCGAGCGAAACTGCGACGTATGTCTCTCGTAATAGCGCCGACAGGTTTCCTCATCAGCTTGCGGCACCACGACTTCGCGGTCGATCAGGCCGCGCATAATTGCTTCCTCGTCGGTTTCGCGGCGGCCGTCTTCGGTGAGCGGCTGCGGCTCGATATCAAGGCGACGCGCCTCCTGCATCAGCAGTTCGCGGATGACCAGCGCGCGCGCCGCCTGTTGCCAGGCCGCGATCGGCTTGCCGGCCGGATGATGCTGCATCTCGCGGACGATCTCGTCGCGGGCGATCGATACGCCATTGACGATGACATTGACCGGACGTCCGGTGGGCAGTTGTGCATGGACCGAACAGCTCATCGGGGATACTCCGCGGAAATGGTGCGCGCCGCGCCGCGACGCTGGCTCGACGTAGCGGAAGCGCTGAGGCGGCCCTGGCTGCGCACGATCTGATAGCCGCGACGGCCGAGATACCAGACCGGCGCGCTCCAGACGTGGACGAGGCGTGTGAACGGAAACACGAGAAAGATCGTCATGCCGAGGAACAGATGCGCTTTGAAGATCGGATGCACATCGGCGATCAGCGCCGAGACGCCCGGCTGCAACGTTAGAATGCCCTGCGCCCACGTCATGAACTTTACCATTTCATGGCCATCGAGATGCTGGAGCGAAACGAAAATGGTGCCGAGCCCCAAGACAAGTTGGGCGTAGAGCAACAGCAGGATGGCGATGTCGCCGAACGACGACGTGGTGCGGATGCGCGCGTCGAACAGCCGGCGATGCACCAGAAGCGTGATGCCGACGAAGCACATCACCCCGGCGACGCCGCCGGCGATGATGGCGAGCCACTGCTTGAAGGTGTGCGAGATGCCGAGCGCGTCAAACACCGCGGTCGGCGTCAGCAGGCCGACGAAGTGGCCGAGGAAGATGATCAGGATGCCGACATGAAACAGATTGGAGCCCCAGGTCAGTTGCCGGCGGCGCAGAAGCTGGCTCGATCCGCTACGCCAGGTGTATTGCTCGCGGTCGAAGCGGACCCAACTGCCGAGCAGGAAGACGGTCAGGCAGAGATAGGGATACCAGCCGAACACGATGTAGGTGATGAGATCGCGCATGATGAGGCCCTCAATGACGCGGCGGGATGGGACGGGACGCCGGCATGCCGGGCGCGGGACGTAGCGCGCCGCGGACATGGGCCATCAGCCCGTCTTTGCAACTGTCGGAAGCGCCGGGGCCGAACTGGACCGCCTCGTCTTCCCAGGCGGCATCGAGCGCGGCGAGGTCGAGCGGATCGGGATCGGGCAAGGCCAGCAGCGCGGAGACTTCCTCGCCTGTCGGCTTGACCGATGACAGCGCGACCAGCGCGCGCAGCACCGCCTCGTAAGGCGAGCCGCGCTTGCGCAACCGTTCGGCGAGCGCGCCGAGGATATGCGCCGGCTGGCCCAGCAGGTCGCAGGCCTCGGCCTGCGGCAGCGTGGCAAGAAACTCGAGAAACAGCGGCAGATAATCCGGCAGTTCGTTCTTGACCGCCGCCAAACCCTTGTCCTCGTACATCGCCAACAGATCGACCATTGCCTGGCCGCGATCGCGGCTTTCGCCGTGGACGTGCTCGAACAGATGCAGTGACAGCGAGCGGGTGCGGTCGAATAGCAGGCCGTAGCGTTCCTGCAGATCGTAAATCTCGCCGTCGGCGATGTCGGTCATCAGCACGTCGAGCTGCCGGCGGATCGCCGCCGGCACCAGCGCTTCGGTCTCAATGACGGCGCGCAACTCGCCGGTCGCCTGCTGCAACTCCACGGTCGGATAGCTCAACAGCGCCGAGAGCGCCTTGAAGGTCTTGGCCATTACACGACCTCCATCGGGTTCTTGGCGCGCTTCGGCGAGCCGAACAGGTTGGTCTCGGTCGCGCCGGTGGCGCAGCCATTGCCGAACGAGAAGCCGCAGGAGCCGCGCAGTTCGAGCGCATCTTCGGTGGTTTCGCGGTGCGCGGTCGGGATGACGAAACGATCCTCGTAATTGGCGATCGCCATGTACTTGTACATGTCCTCGATCGCCGCGCCGGTCAGGCCGACGCGCTTGGCGATGTTCTCGTCGATCAGGCCGTCCACCGTTTTCGCCCGCATATAGGCGCGCATGGCGAGCATGCGCTCCAGGCCGAGCGCCACCGGCTCTTCCTTGCCGGCGGTCAGCAGGTTGGCGAGATATTTGAGCGGAATGCGCAAGGAACGCACGTCCGGCATCTCGCCGTCATGGCCGATCTTGCCGGCGGCGGCGGCCGACTGAATCGGCGACAGCGGCGGCACGTACCAGACCATCGGCAGCGTGCGGTATTCCGGATGCAGCGGGAACGCAACCTTCCATTCCATCGCCATCTTGTAGACCGGCGAACGGCGCGCACCCTCCAACCAGTTCTCGGCAATGCCGTCGCGGCGCGCCTGCGCGATCACTTCCGGATCGTGCGGATTGAGGAACACGCCGAGCTGGGCTTCATACAGATCCTGTTCGTCTGGCGTGCTCGCCGCTTCCTCGATGCGGTCGGCGTCATAGAGCACGACGCCGAGATAGCGGATGCGGCCGACGCAGGTTTCCGAACATACGGTCGGCTGGCCCGCCTCGATGCGCGGATAGCAGAAGATGCACTTCTCGGATTTGCCGCTCGACCAGTTGTAATAGATCTTCTTGTACGGGCAGCCGGACACGCACATGCGCCAGCCGCGGCACTTGTCCTGATCGATCAGGACGATGCCGTCCTCCTCGCGCTTGTAGATCGCGCCGGACGGACAGGCGGCGACGCAGGTCGGGTTGAGGCAGTGCTCGCACAACCGCGGCAGATACATCATGAAGGTGTTTTCGAACTGGCCGTACATTTCCTTCTGCACGCCTTCGAAATTGTAGTCCTTAGAGCGCTTGGCGAATTCGCCGCCAAGGATTTCCTCCCAGTTCGGACCCCACTCGATCTTCTCCATGCGTTCGCCGGAGATCAGCGAACGCGGCCGCGCCGTCGGCATCGCCGGCATTTCCGGCGACTTCTGCAAATGTTCGTAATCGAAGGTGAAGGGCTCGTAGTAATCGTCGATCTCCGGCAGGTCTGGATTGGCAAAGATGTTGGCGAGCACGCGCCATTTCGAACCGATGCGCGGCTCGATCTTGCCGTTCTTCTTGCGCCGCCAGCCGCCGTTCCAGCGCTTCTGGTTTTCCCAATCCTTCGGATAGCCGATGCCGGGCTTGGTTTCGACGTTGTTGAACCAGGCGTATTCCATGCCTTCGCGGCTGGTCCAGACGTTCTTGCAGGTGACGGAACAGGTGTGACAGCCGATGCACTTATCGAGATTCAGCACCATGGCAATCTGCGCACGGATCTTCATTCTGCGGCCTCCAAGTTGGGCGCGACGGCCAGAGCGGTGGGTTGATCGGCAGTCGGGGTATCGAGCCAGTCGACTTTCGACATTTTGCGGACGATGACGAATTCGTCGCGGTTGGTGCCGATCGTGCCGTAATAATTGAAGCCGTAGGACTGCTGGGCATAGCCGCCGATCATGTGGGTCGGCTTCACCACCGCACGCGTTACCGAATTGTGAATGCCGCCGCGGTGACCGGTCTGTTCGGAACCAGGCACATTCACAATCTTTTCCTGCGCGTGATACATCATGCACATGCCCTGCTTGACCCGTTGCGAGACCACCGCGCGCGCCACCAGCGCGCCGTTGGTGTTGAACGCCTCGATCCAGTCATTGTCGACGATGCCGGCCTTCTTGGCGTCGGTCTCGCTGATCCACACGCAAGGCCCGCCGCGCGACAGGGTAAGCATCAGCAGGTTGTCGGTATAGGTGGAGTGGATGCCCCACTTCTGATGCGGCGTGATGAAGTTGAGCACGACCGCGTCATTGCCATTCGGCTTGCGGTCGATCACCGGGTTGACCGACTTGGTGTCGATCGGCGGGCGATAGACGCAGAAGCCTTCGCCGAAGGCGCGCATCCACAGATGATCCTGATAGAGCTGCTGACGACCGGTCAGGGTGCGCCACGGGATCAGCTCATGCACGTTGGTGTAGCCGGCGTTGTAACAGACCTTCTCCGACTCCAGGCCGGACCAGATTGGCGACGAAATGATCTTGCGCGGCTGCGCCACGACATCACGGAAGCGGATCTTCTCGTCTTCCTTAGGGATCGCGAGGTGCTTGTGATCGAGGCCGGTGAAGCCGCCGAGGGAAGCCCAGGCCTTGACCGCGACCTCGCCATTGGTTTCCGGCGCCAGGCTGAGAATGACCTCGCAGGCGTCGATATCGCTATCGATGCGGGCAAAGCCCTTGGTCGCCCCCTCCTCCAGCACCACGCCGTTAAGGCTCTTGAGGAAGTCGACCTCATGTTCGGTGTTCCAGGCCATGCCCTTGCCGCCATTGCCGAGCTTGGCCATCAGCGGTCCGAGCGACGTGAAACGCTTGTAGAGGCCGGGATAGTCGCGATCGACCACCGTGACCGCCGGCATGGTCTTGCCGGGGATCGGATCGATCTCGCCCTTCTTCCAGTCCTTGACGTCGAAGGGCTGCGCAATTTCGCCGGGGGAGTCGTGCATGATCGGCGTCAGCACGACGTCCTTTTCGACGCCGAGCACTTCCGGCGCGACCGCCGAGAATGCCTTGGCGATGCCCTTGTAGATATCCCAGTCGCTGCGCGCTTCCCACACCGGGTCCACCGCCGCGGTCAGTGGATGGATAAACGGATGCATGTCAGAGGTATTGAGATCGTTCTTCTCGTACCAGCTCGCGGTCGGCAGAACGATGTCCGAATACATGCAGGTGGTCGACATACGGAAGTCGAGCGTGACCAAGAGGTCGAGCTTTCCTTCTGGCGCCTTGTCGTGCCAGACGACGTCGGACGGCTTCTTCTTGCCGTCCTGGCCAAGATCCTTGCCCATCACGCCATGCTGGGTGCCGAGCAGATGCTTGAGGAAATATTCGTGGCCCTTGCCCGAAGCGCCGAGAAGGTTCGAGCGCCAGATAAACATGTTGCGCGGCCAGTTGGCCGGATTGTCGGGATCGTCGCAGGATAGCTTCAGCTTGCCCGACTTGAGATTCGCCGCGACGTAGTCCTTGGCTTCCATGCCGGCGGCGGCGGCCTGTTTTGAGACCTCCAACGGATTGGTCTGCAATTGCGGCGCTGACGGCAGCCAGCCCATGCGCTCGGCCCGCACGTTGTAATCGATCAGCGCACCATCCCACGGACCGGCCGGCGCGGTCGGCGAAAGAATTTCCGAAACGTTGAGCGTCTCGTAACGCCACTGATCGGTATGCGCATAGAACGCCGACGTCGAATTCATCTGGCGCGGCGGGCGGCCCCAATCGAGACCGAAGGCGAGCGGCAGCCAGCCTGATTGCGGGCGCAGCTTTTCCTGGCCGACATAGTGTGACCAGCCGCCGCCCGACTGGCCAACGCAGCCGCACATCACCAGCATGTTGATGACGCCGCGGTAGTTCATGTCGGCGTGGTACCAATGGTTCATCGCCGCGCCGATGATGACCATTGAGCGCCCTTTGGTCTTCTCGGCGTTCAGTGCGAATTCGCGCGCCGTGGTGATGATCTGATCGCGCGGCACGCCGGTGATCTTTTCCGCCCAGGCCGGCGTATAAGGCTGCATGTCGTCGTAGTTCTTGGCGAGATGCTCGCCGCCGAGGCCGCAGTCGACGCCGTAATTGGCGACGAACAGGTCATAGACCGAGGCGACAATCGTCTCGCCTTCGACCAGTTGCAG
>CANKBJ010000140.1 GCA_947479905.1 Bradyrhizobiaceae bacterium | reverse complement strand
TCCTTGTCCTGCGGCGTACCGCGATAGACGTCGATCAGCGCCGCGATATCCTGCACCACGCCGGCCGACAGGCGTTGCGTGACGACGTTCCAGTGCCGCTCCATGAACACGAAGGCGATCACCGATTGCAGGATGACCATCGGCAGGATGATGATCAGCAGCGCGCGGGCGTAAAGCCCCTTCGGCATCACGCTGTTGAGCCAGCGGCTCAGGCGACGCCAGCCATCGCGGATGCGGGCGAGTTGCGCGTGAATGCGGCGGATCGGTGGAATGGCGTCGTACCATTCCCAGAAGCGGCGCAGCCGCGCGATCGCGGTGCGCACATTGTGGGCCATGTCGAGACTGGTCATGGCGCGCTCACCAGCCGGTAGCCGATGCCGCGCACGGTCTGCACGAACAGAGGATTCGCCGGATTGGTCTCGATCTTGCGGCGCAGGCGGTTGACCTGCACGTCGACGGCGCGCTCGCTGGTCTGGTCGCCATTGCCGGCCAAAGCCATCCGCGACACGGTTTCGCCCGGGGTCGCGGTGAGAATGCGCAGCATTTCGCGTTCGCGGTCGGTCAGGCGGATGACGTCGTCGCCCTTGCGCAGTTCGCCGCGCGCCAGATGATAGACGAAGGGTCCGAAGCGCACCGATTCAACAGGCGGCGCCACCACCGGCTGCGCGCGCTTGAGGATGTTGGCGATGCGCAGCGACAGTTCGCGCGGATCGAAAGGCTTCGACAGATAATCGTCGGCGCCGATCTGCAGGCCCTCGATGCGGCTCTCGGCGCCGTCGCGCGCGGTCAGCATCAGGATCGGCACTTGTGACGAAATCAGTCCTTGCGAATGGCCGCGGATCGACCTGGCCAGTTCGAAGCCTGTTTCGCCGGGAATCATCACGTCGAGGATCAGAAGATCGAAAGACAGGCCGGTCAGCTTGGCGCGCGCATCCTTGGCATTGTCGGCGGTGGTGACGCGGTAGCCCTCGCCGGCCAGAAAGCGCGACAGCAGATCGCGGATGCGGCGGTCGTCATCGACCACGAGGAGGTGCGGCGCGTCGTCGGCGGGCTTGGCGGCGGTGTGCGGCATGGGTGAGTGACCCTAGCCCCGCGTCTTGGCGCGGTCGGCGCGCGCGATCTGCCGCAGCACTCCCTCGCGATTGTCGCTGTCGATCATCGCGGTGAGGAAGCGCCGCGCCGCCTCATGCGCCCCGGGGCCCAGTTCGCCGAAAGCGCGGTTGATGCGCTCGGTCTGCAAATGCGCCAGCTTCAGCGACAGGGCCTCGCCCTTCGCCGTCGCATACAAGAGCCGCTGGCGGCGGTCCTGCGCGCCTTCCTTCTGCACGATGAAGCCCTGGTCGATGAGCTGCTTGAGTACCCGGCCGAGCGACTGCTTGGTGATGTTGAGAATGTCCAAGAGGTCGGCGACCTTCATGCCCGGATTGCGGTTGACGAAATGCAGCACCCGGTGATGGGCGCGGCCGAAGGCGTATTTCAGCAGCACCGCGTCCGGGTCGCCGACGAAGTCGCGATAGGCGAAGAACAAGAGTTCGATGATGTCCCAGGCCGCCTCGGCATCGCGCGGCTGCGCGCCGGCGGCCGTTGCCCCCTCGCCGGCGCCGTTTTGCGGCGGGATTTTCGCGTTGGAATTTATGTCAGCCATATTGACATATTTTGGTTTTATGTTACAAAAACTCGTCTGCGAACGTAATGATCGTTCCCGAAAGGCCAAGAAGGCCGCTTGGGAGCGGCCCAAGGGCCTGTTCCTTGCGGACGTGTCGCCACTCATACCGGGACTTGCCCGGCGACGCAAAGTGTTGGAATTGGCGCGCAAAATGCGCCATCACAGCGGCGGACAGGCACCTGCCGCCTAATGGGTTCAAGGAGGAGACGATGGCTGCGCAATCCTACGACCGGCTCGAGGGCGTCATCTGGTACGACGGCAAGCTGGTGCCCTGGGCCGACGCCAATCTACATGTGCTCAGCCATGGCCTGCACTATGCCTCAGCCGTGTTCGAGGGCGAGCGCGCCTATGGCGGCCAGATTTTCAAGTCGACCGAACATTCCGAACGGCTGAAGCGCTCGGCCAACATCCTCGACTTCGAGATCCCCTTTTCCGTCGCCGAGATTGATGCCGCCAAGAAGCTGGTGGTCGACAAGAACGGCCGCAAGGAGGCTTATGTCCGTCCGATCGCCTGGCGCGGTTCGGAGATGATGGGCGTGTCGGCACAGAACAACAAAATCCATCTGGCCATCGCCTCCTGGGAATGGCCGAGCTATTTTGACCCGGAGCAGCGGCTCAAGGGCATCCGGCTCGATCTCGCCGACTATCGCCGGCCCGATCCGCGCACGGCGCCGTGCCGCGCCAAGGCCGCCGGCCTCTACATGATCTGCACCATCTCCAAGCACGCGGCCGAGCGCAAAGGCTATGCCGACGCCATGATGCTGGACTGGGAAGGCCGCGTCGCCGAATGCACCGGCGCCAATATCTTTTTCGTGCAGGATGGCAAGATCCACACGCCGATGGCCGACTGCTTCCTCGACGGGCTCACCCGCCAGACCGTGATAGGCTTGGCCAAAAAGCGCGGCATCGAAGTGATCGAACGGCGCATCCTGCCCGACGAACTTAACAACCTCGGCGAATGCTTCATCACCGGCTCGGCAGCGGAAGTCACCGCAGTGTCGGAGATCAAGGATTGGAAATTCACGCCCGGCGCCATCACCAAGCAACTGATGGACGACTACACCGCCGAAGTGAAGCCGAAGGCGGCCGCGGCCTGATCGGCCGGTGACCCGCGCGAATTCAAAGCGGTGCCGTCATGCGGCGCCGCTTTTTTGTTGGGCGGAACCAAATTCCTGCCGGTTGGTATTCATGCCATGAGTGACAATCAGCAGCCGGTGATCGATTTTCTGGCCGATCCGGCGACGCATGGCGGTAGCCCCGTCAAGCGCATCGACACCCATGCCGCCTCTGTCTTTTTGACCGGCCAGCGCGCACTCAAAATCAAACGCGCGGTGCGCTTTCCGTTTCTCGATTTTTCCACGCTGGACAAGCGCAAGGCCGCCTGCGAGGCCGAGATCGAGGTCAACCGGCTATATGCGCCCGCCATTTATCGCGGCGTCGTTGCCATCACCCGCGCCGACGGCAAATTGGCGATCGGCGGGAGCGGCGAACCAGTGGAATGGGCCGTCGAGATGGCCCGATTCGACGAGACGCAGACGCTCGATCATCTCGCCGAGAATGGCCGTATCGATGCGGCATTGGCCGATGCGCTCGGCCGCGCGGTGGCGAAAGCGCATGCCGCCGTGCCGGTCGTCGGGGACGCCGGTTTTGCCGATACGCTCGCCGAGATCATCGACCAGAACAACGGCGAGTTGCGCGCCGCGCCCGATCTATTCGCAGGCGACGAAGTCGATGCCCTCACCGTCGCCAGTCGCGGCGCGCTTGAGCGCCTGCGCCCGCTGCTCGACGCGCGCGAACGCGACGGTTGCGTGCGGCGCTGTCACGGCGACCTGCATCTCGGCAATATTGTCTCGATCGATGGCGCGCCGGTTTTGTTCGACGCCATCGAATTCAACCCGAAGCTCGCCACCATCGACGTGTTCTACGATCTCGCCTTCCTGCTGATGGATCTGATCGAGCGCGATCTCGCCGCCGCCGCCAATGCCGTTCTCAACCGCTATCTCGCCGAACGCAACAGCGACAGCGATCTCGACGCTTTGGCCGCGCTGCCGCTAATGATGTCTTTGCGCGCGGCGATCCGCGCCAAGGTCACCGCCGCGCGCCCGCATCGCGATGCCGCGACGGAGAAAAGCGCGCGGGATTACTTCGCGCTGGCGCGCAGACTGATCGCGCCGCCGAAGCCGATGCTCGTCGCGGTCGGCGGCCTGTCCGGCACCGGCAAGTCGGTCCTGGCGCGCACACTCGCGTCCGCCATCATGCCGCTGCCCGGCGCGATCCATTTGCGCAGCGACGTGAAGCGCAAAGCCATGTTCGGCGTGGCGGAAACCGAACGCCTGCCGGAGCAGGCCTATACGCCGGAGGTGACGGCTTGCGTTTATGCCGCGCTGGCCGACAAAGCCCGGCGCGTGCTCGCCGCCGGCCATTCGGCGATTGTCGATGCGGTCTTTGCCAAACAGGCCGAGCGCGATGAAATCGCCAAAGCCGCGGCCGGCACGCCGTTCCTTGGCCTTTTCCTCACCGCCGATATTGCCGTGCGCGTCGCCCGCGTCGGTGGGCGCAGCGGCGATGCCTCCGACGCCGATGCGGCCATTGCCCGCGCCCAGGAACGCTACGATCTCGGCATGCTGGCCTGGACCGAAATCGATGCCTCCGACACGCCGGAAGACACGCTGCGGCGCGGCAGAGCGGCGCTCCGCGATTAGCCAGCCATGCACCCAGCGGCGCGCAGCCCTCGGCCTTTACCCCTTGGCGTTCATGGCAAAATCAATGCATAGCTTGCCGTGACGCACCTTCCGCCTCGCCCCGCCGGGTTCCCACTATGAGATCTGCGCCCCGCTTTGGATTGACTGCGCGCCAATGGGCGGTCGGGCTCGCCGGCTATTGCACCTTCGTCAATCTCTATTCGCCGCAGGCGATCCTGCCCCTGTTGTCGACCGAGTTCGGCGCCGGCGCCGCCGAAATTTCCACCATCATGACGGCAAGCACCCTGGCCGTGGCCTTGACCGCGCCGTTCACCGGCACCGTCGCCGATGTGCTCGGCCGCAAGCGCGTCATCGTCACCGCCATGCTGCTGCTCGGTCTGCCGACCTTGATGTGCGCATTGGCGCCGAACCTGCACGCTTTGGTGTTCTGGCGCTTCGTGCAGGGACTGGTAATGCCGCCGGTCTTCGCCGTCACTATCGCCTATATCGGCGACGAGTGGGAACCGCACGAGGCGACCGCCGCCGCCGGCGTCTATACTTCCGGCGCCAGCATCGGCGGCTTCAGCGGTCGCTTTATCACCGGCGTTCTCTCCGACGTCATCGGCTGGCGCTATGCGCTCGATTGCATCGCGCTGATGACGCTCGCCGGCGGCATTGCCGTGCTGTTCCTGCTGCCGCGCGAACGCAAATTCATCCGCTCGGAAGGGCTGGTCGCCTCCGGCAAACAGATGTTGCAGCACTTCCGCAACATGCAATTGCTGGCGACCTACGCGGTCGGCTTCGGCGTGCTGTTCTGCTTCGTCTCGACTTTCACCTACATCAACTTCCGTCTCGCGGCGCCGCCCTACGATTTGTCCGCGACTTGGCTGGGCGCGATCTTCTTCGTCTATCTGGTCGGCTCAGGCCTGGCGCCGATGGCCGGCTGGGCGGTCGGCCGTTTCGGCCGGCGGCGCTTCATGATTCCGGTGATGGGTCTCTGGATCGGCGGCGTCCTGTTGACCTTGTCCGAACCGCTCTGGCTGATCGTCCTCGGCCTCACCATCTGCGCCAGTTGCGGACTGATTTGCCAGACAATCTCCACCGGCTACGTCACCATCACCGCCAAGGCCGGCCGCTCCTCGGCTGTGGGGCTCTATGTCACCAGCTTCTATATCGGCGGCAGCTTCGGCGCGGCGCTTGGCGGCATCGCCTGGATCTTCGGCGGCTGGCCGGCCTGCGCGGCGATGATTGTCGCGATCCAGCTCGGCATGGCCGCGATCATTTATTTCGCCTGGGCGCGCCGCGTGCCGCCGGCGCCGGCGATCACGCCGGTCGAGCCGCTGTGAGGCCTCACGCCGCCGAGGAATGCCAGAGCGGCTGGTATCCCATTTTCAACACAGCGACGATGGATAGCGGCGTCAGGACATCGACGTCGATACCGTCCGGCCGCGCGCGTCTTTTGTCATAGCCGGCCGGCGTCCAGCGCAGCAGGTGCTTGCCGCGCACGGCGAACGCCTCATCGCCGAAAGCGATCATCGAGCCGTCCGGCAATTCGCCGAGTGCGCGGCGATGGCGGCGCTTGGCTTTGCCGTCGATCCGCTCGCCATGCAGCACGGCATCCATGTCCGGCGCTTTGTGTTTGCCCGGAAAAAAGGCGGCGAAGGCCATCGCGTCCTTGCGCCGGCATTCGAAGCAGGGCCGGTGCCCGGCGGCGAAGGCCGTCACCTCGTCGAGAAAGAACAGTTCGCTGTAGCTGTCGCCCCAGACCTTGCGGTGGCGGTTGTTGAAGTCGAGCTTGCAGCAGATCCACTGCTTCGATGCCCAGCGCCGCGCGCCCAACTGACGCCGCGCATCGTGCAGCCGCCCGCCGCGATTGCCCATCAGCAGGCCGCGCGCGGGCGCAATCGTCAGGTCGCCGAAGGGCGTGACGCGATTTTGCAAGGTCATTGGGGCGCTATAGTACGGCTAAAGCCCGAACGCGAAAGCCCCGGCGGCGGCGGCCGCGCCGGCCAGCACCGCGAAGAAATCCCGGCGGACGACGATCATCACCAGCACGGTCACGGAAAGCGCGACGACCGCGCGCGGCCCGCCCTGCACCAAGGTCGGCACCACCGTCGCCGCGATAATCGAACCGGGCAGAGCGTCAAGCATCCGGCGCAAGCGCGGTCCGATGACGAGGCGGCCGATCAGCCAGTAGCCGGCGATGCGGGTGACGTAGACAACCACGGTCATGGCCGCCAGCACGACGAAAAAGCCGAATGCGTCCTTTTCAATCATCGTTGAACACTCCGGCAAGACAGCCGGCCACCGTGCCAACGATGAGATACCAGAAGCCGCCGAACAGAAAGTCGGTGGCAAGCGCCGCGACGGCGCCGACGATCAGGCCGTAGGACCGGCGCGGGCCGCGCCACAACGGCACCAGCATGGCGACGAAGAAGGCCGGCATCACCAGATCGATGCCGAACTGCTTCGGGTTGGCCACCGCCGCGCCGGCGACGAAGCCGGGCACCGCCATGGTCACCCAGGTGACGTACATCGCAACGCCGCCGCCCAGCATATAGGCCGGGTCGCGGCCGCCCTTGCTGTAGTAACGCAGCGACATCAGCCAGGGCGGCTCGACCAGAAAAAACAACGTCGGATAAACTTTGCGCGCTGGCTCGCCACCGAGCAGCGGCCGCAAGGTCGCGCCGATCATGATATAGCGCGCGTTGACCAGCGCCGTCAGCGCCAGAATTCCAGCGATGCTGGCGACAGTGAGCGTCTCGGGCCAGCTGTCCAGGACGACCATCTGCACCACGCCGGCAAACACTGTGGCGCTCATCAGCAGCGCCTCGAACAAGGTCATGCCCTTGCGCGCCGCGACCGTGCCGTAGGCCATGGCAAAGCCGGTAATCCCCGGCACGAACGGCAAGACGTCGAGCGCGCCGCGCCGGAAACCGGCGAAGGTCCAGCGCGCACTGTCGGGATTGGCGTTGTCGGTATTGGTATCGGCGGGATTTGGCTCGGGCGATGTCATGACGCAACAGCGCTAACGCAGTCGCGCCCGGCGGGGAAGCCACAAAAACAAACGCCCGCCATGCGGCGGGCTGTTGAGAAACGCTGACCAATCCATTTTTCGACTATCGGCAAAGTAGAATGTCGATATTCTACGCCATTATTGGAGGTTACCTATGGCTGCAAAACGAAAGAAAAAGGCAGTAAAGAGAGCCCACAAAGAAAAGCGGTCGACACTGCATCTTGCAGGCAGCCTGACACGATGGGTCACCGACTGGAGCAAACCACCTCGAACCGCTAAAAAGAGGAAGAAATAGAGCCGCAAGGAGACAATAAATGGGAAAAGAACCGCGCGACCGCGACCAGCAAGATAAAAGGCGCACTTACGATCATGGGTTAGATAAGAGGCTTCCCTCTAACGATGACGGTAATAGAGTTACAGACTGGGACAAACCGATGCGGCCTCACCGCGACCAAGACGATGGAAAAGAAAAGTAAGTTGGATGTGGGACGGAGACGGTTATTACGAGGCATCGTTCGGAATTCATAAATCGCGAAGATATCACGCGAAGCTTCGAGATTTTTATCAAGCCGTATACAACTATACCACTGCCGCAAATGCATTTGCGGCTTCGGGCGCCTTCATTGCGATCTTGGGGTCGCTTACCATCATAGCCGGCACGCTATCCGCTATCGTTGCACTCGCTTCTTTCTTCGACAACATCTTTAAGTACGAGAACAAAGCTCGCACACACCATGATCTTTGTTATCGATTCACACGTTTGGCCGCGGAAATCGAGACAATGTCAGAGACGCCGGAGCATTTAGCAGAAGTCCGAGCGAAGCGTCTTTTAATTGAGGCCGACGAGCCATCCGAAAAACGACTTGTGGAAATAATGGCTTCAAATGAAGAAGCGCGATCCCGCGGAGTCGCCGAAGCAAAATTACATCGTTTAAGCCGTCCGCAATGCTGGTTTGGCTATGTCTGGACGTTTGGACTACGTCGCTTAGAGCTTGAAAAGGCGGCTCGCGAGACGCAATCCTAACGAAAACGCCCGCCATGCGGCGGGCGCTTCAGGTCGTTGCAGCGACGGCTTTAGGCCTGCGGCGCGGGCGCGATGTCGCCGGTCGGCGAATCGGGCGTCTTGCGTTGCTTGCCCGCCGGCGGCACGGCCGACGAACGCGGCGTCACCGGCTCGATCACCACTTCGCGGTTCGGGCGGATGCCGTTGATCAGATCCTTGATCTCATCGCCGGTCAGCGTTTCGAACTCGAGCAGGCCACGCGCCAGCACTTCGAGATCGGCGCGCTTTTCGGTGAGGATGACGCGGGCTTCTTCAAGCCCGGTTTCGACCAGCTTGCGCACTTCGGAATCGATCTTGCGGTTGGTCTCTTCTGAGACGCTCTGCTGGCGCGACACCTGATAGCCGAGGAACACCTCGTCGCCATTGTCGCCATAGGCAACCGGCCCGAGCGCGTCGGACAGGCCCCAGCGCGTCACCATCATGCGGGCGAGCTTGGTGCCCTGTTCGATGTCGGAAGCGGCGCCGGACGTGACCTTCTCCTTGCCGAAGACGAGTTCCTCGGCGACGCGGCCGGCCATGATGATGGCGAGGCGCGAGGTCATCTGTTCGAGCGACATCGACAGCTTGTCGCGCTCCGGCAACTGCATGACCATACCGAGCGCACGGCCGCGCGGAATGATGGTCGCCTTGTGAACGGGATCGGTCGCCTTGACGTTGAGCGCGACGAGTGCATGGCCGCCCTCGTGATAGGCGGTCAGCATCTTTTCTTCGTCGGTCATGACGAGCGATTTGCGCTCGGCGCCCATCATCACCTTGTCCTTGGCGTCCTCGAACTCGGCCTGCATGACCATGCGCTTGTTGCGGCGCGCGGCCATCAGGGCGGCTTCGTTGACGAGGTTGGCGAGATCGGCGCCGGAGAAGCCCGGCGTGCCGCGCGCGATGGTCTTGAGATTCACGTCGGGCGCCAGCGGCACCTTCTTGACGTGGACTTTAAGGATGTTCTCGCGGCCGACCACATCCGGGTTCGGCACCACGACCTGACGGTCGAAACGGCCCGGACGCAGCAGCGCCGGATCGAGCACGTCGGGCCGGTTGGTGGCGGCGATCAGAATGATGCCTTCGTTGGCCTCGAAGCCGTCCATCTCGACCAGCAACTGGTTGAGCGTCTGTTCGCGTTCGTCGTTACCGCCGCCCATGCCGGCACCGCGATGACGGCCGACCGCGTCGATTTCGTCGATGAAGATGATGCAGGGCGC
>CANKBJ010000139.1 GCA_947479905.1 Bradyrhizobiaceae bacterium | reverse complement strand
GAAGGCGTCGATGTCGCCATCTGCGCACGGCGCAAGGAGCCGCTGGAAGCCGCCGCCGCCGAAATCGCCAAGGCGACCGGCCGCAAGATTGTCGCCATCCCCGCCGACCTGCGGAAAGATGCCGACGCCAAAAATTTCATTGAATCTGCGCACAAGGCGCTCGGCCGCGTCGACATCATGATCAACAATGCCGGCTCGGCCGCCGGCGGCGTCATCGAGCATCTCACCGAGGACGACTGGGAAAAGGGCCTGCAGCTCAAATTCATGGGCTATGTGCGCTGCCTGCGCTATGCGCTGCCGATCATGGTCAAGCAGGGCGGCGGCCGCGTCGTCAATCTGATCGGCAATGACGGTGTCAAGCCGTCCTACTGGGAAATCTGCCCGGGCGCTGCGAATGCCGCCGGCCAGAACCTGACGCTCTCGCTCGCCGGCCAGTATGGCCGCGACAATATCTCCTTCGTCGCCGTCAATCCGGGACCGGTGCGCACCGAGCGCTGGGCCGGGCTCGTTGACGCCATGGCGCGCGACATGAAAATTCCGCGCGAGCAGGCCGACAAGCTTGCGCCAGCCTCGATCCCGATGGGCCGAATCGCCGAAGTGGAAGAGGTGGCCAATCTTGTCGTCATGCTGGCGTCGCCGATGATGGAAATGGTCAACGGCACCATGATCGAAATCGATGGCGGACAGGACAAGGCGTTGATGGATCGCTTCCGCGACCGGCCGAAGTAAATCTTCTTTACCCTCCCCCTTGTGGGGAGGGTCGATCGTTCGAGCGTTTAGCGAGAACGATCGGGGTGGGGTCTTTGGATGTTGCAAGAAAGACCCCACCCCGCTCGCAAGATGCTCGCGACCCTCCCCACAAGGGGGAGGGTAAGAAGAAGAAAAAAGCCTCCGAATCTATGCGCGCGCAAACATGGAGTTGAGTTTTGCGAACAAGGACTATGCAAACAAAATGCGCTGTCGTGCCGCATTTCGTGTCATAGCCCTCGCTTGACAACGAGCGTGTTGCGGTCGGATTATTTGCGTACAAACACTCGGCCGCAATGCGCGACAGATTTTTTGAGACGCGGTTCCGCATGGCGCGGACCGCCGCCCCGCAGGGAGGTTTGCTATGAGACCGACGCATTACATGCTTGCTCTCGCTACCGCGCTTGGCTGCGCCTTCGCCGCGCCGGCTTTCGCCCAGGACACCATCAAGATCGGCGAACTCAACAGCTACAAGGCGCAGCCGGCCTTCCTTGAGCCCTACAAGCGCGGCATGGAGCTGGCGCTCGAGGAGATCAACGGCAAAGGCGGCGTGCTCGGCAAGAAGATCGAATTGATCGTGCGCGACGACGGCGCCAATCCCGGCGAAGCCGTGCGCGTCGCCGAGGAACTGGTGACGCGCGAAGGCGTCGTCATGCTGACCGGCACCTTCCTGTCGAATATCGGCCTCGCCGTGACCAACTTCGCCGGCCAGAAGAAGGTGTTCTTCCTTGCCTCCGAGCCGCTGACCGACAAGATCACCTGGGCCGACGGCAACAAGTACACGTACCGCCTGCGCGCTTCGACCTATATGCAGACGGCGATGCTGATGCCGGCCGCGATCGCGGCCAACGCCAAGCGTTGGGCCATCGTCTATCCGAACTACGAATACGGCCAGTCGGCCGCCGCGACCTTCAAGGACATGCTGAAGAAGGCGCAGCCCGGCGCGGAAATCGTTACCGAGCAGGCGCCGCCGATCGGCAAGATCGAGGCCGGCGCGGTGGCGCAGGCGATCGACGACGCCAAGCCGGACGCCATCTTCAACGTGCTGTTTGGCGCCGACCTCACCAAGTTCGTGCGAGAAGGCAATACCCGCGGCGTGTTCAAGAACCGCACCGTGGTCAGCCTGCTGTCGGGCGAACCGGAATATCTCGATCCGCTCGGCGAGGAAACGCCGGTCGGCTGGATCGCCACCGGCTATCCGTGGGACAAGATCAAGACGCCGGATCACGTCGCCTTCCTCACGGCGTACCAGAAGAAGTTCAACGACTATCCGCGGCTCGGTTCGATCGTCGGCTACACCACGATCAAGTCGATCGCGGCCGGGCTCGCGGCGGCAAAATCGACCGACACAGAGAAGCTGGTCGAGGCGTTCAAGGGCCTGTCGGTGACCGGTCCGTTCGGCACGTTCACCTATCGTGCCAGCGACCATCAGGCGACGATGGGCGCTTATGTAGGCAAGCTGGCGCTGGAAAAGGGCAAGGGCACCATGATCGACGTCAAGTATGTCGACGGCGCAAGCGTGCTGCCGAGCGATGCCGACACCAAGAAGCTGCGTCCGTCGGCGGATTGATACGTCTTTATCCCTCCCCTGAAAGGGGAGGGTGGCCCGCCGGAGCGTCAGCGAAGGCGGGTCGGGTGGGGATGTCTCTCCATCTGGCATCGCCCCACCCCCGGCGCATTCGCGCCGGACCCTCCCCGTAACCGGGGAGGGATAAGAGCAGGACATGACCCTCAACGCCTTCCTGTTTCAGATACTCAACGGGCTGTCCGCCGCGTCCGGTCTGTTTCTGATCGCGGCCGGGCTGTCGCTGATTTTCGGCGTCACCCGCATCGTCAACCTCGCGCACGGGTCCCTCTATATGCTTGGGACCTACATCGCCTACACGTTTGCGACGAAAATCGGCGGCGTCACCGGGTTCTGGGGTGGGATCGTTGCGACGGCGCTGATCGTCGGCGTCATCGGCGCGCTCATTGAGATCGTGCTGTTGCGGCGAATATATCGCGCGCCGGAGCTGTTCCAACTGCTCGCCACCTTCGCGCTGGTGCTGGTCATCAACGATGCTGCGCTGTGGCTATGGGGCCCGGCCGATCTCTTAGGCCCGCGCGCGCCGGGCTTTCGCGGCGCCATCGAAATCCTCGGCCGCCGCCTGCCGAGCTACGATTTGTTCCTGATCGTCATCGGGCCTTTGGTATTGTTGGCATTGCACCTGACCTTGTCGCGCACGCGCTTCGGCCGGTTGATTCGCGCGGCGACGCAGGACCGCGAAATGGTCGGCGCGCTCGGCGTCAATCAGGCCGTCCTGTTCACCTCGGTGTTCGCGCTCGGCGCCGCCTTGGCAGGGCTCGGCGGCGCGCTGCAAATCGCGCGCGAACCGGCCAATCTCGCCACCGACCTGATCGCGCTGGGCGACGCCTTCGTTGTTGTCGTCGTCGGCGGCATGGGCTCGATCCCGGGCGCTTATCTTGCCGCCGTCATCATTGCCGAGGTCAAGGCTTTGTGCGTCGGCATCGGCGTGGTCGATTTCGGCTTCGTCACGATCAACTTTTCCAAATTCACACTGGTCGCTGAATTTCTGGTGATGGCGATAGTCCTGATCGCACGGCCCTATGGCCTGCTCGGCAAGGCGCAGGGCGCGGTGCGTTCGATCGCCGAGCCGGAAGAACCGATCCGCCCAGCGACGCCCTTGCTGAAAGCGCTTGGCGCCGTCGTGCTTGTGCTGCTGGTCTGTCTGCCATTGCTGGCGCAAAGTACGTATTTTGGGTCGCCTTACCTTCTCGTTCTCGGCATCGACGTGTTGATCGCCATCATCTTCGCCGCCTCGCTGCATTTCATCATGGGGCCGGGCGGCATGCATTCGTTCGGCCATGCCGCCTATTTTGGCCTGGGCGCTTACGGCGCGGCGCTGCTGGTGAAATGGCTTGCGCTGCCGTTCGGCGCAGCGCTTGTTGCCGCGCCCTTGCTGGCGCTCGCCGGCGCGCTGCTGTTCGGCTGGTTCGCGGTGCGGCTGTCCGGCGTTTATCTCGCCATGCTGACTTTGGCTTTCGCACAGATCGTCTGGGCGGCGGTGTTCCAGTGGGAAGGCTTCACCGGCGGTAGTAACGGCGTCATCGGCGTCTGGCCGCCGCCGCCTTTCGACAAATCGTGGGTCTATTTCCTGCTCACGCTCGTCCTGGCGGTCGCCGCCGTGCTGCTGCTGCGCCGTGTCCTGTTTGCGCCGTTCGGCTACGCCATGCGCGCCGGGCGCGATTCCGCGTTGCGTGCCGAGGCCATCGGCATCGACGTCAAGCGCGTCCACTGGCTCGGCTTCGCCATTGCCGGTCTGATCTGCGGTGTCGCCGGCGGGCTGTTCGCCTTTGCCAAGGGCTCGATCTCGCCGGAGACCATCCACATCAACCGCTCGATCGACGGCCTGGTGATGGTGCTGCTCGGCGGCGTGCAGACATTGACCGGGCCGATCGTCGGCGCGTCGGTGTTCGCCGTGTTGCAGGACACGGTGATGCGGCAGACCGAATACTGGCGCGCGCTGATGGGCGCGATCATTCTCGTTCTGGTGCTGGCGTTCCCGCAAGGCATCGTCGGCGCCTTTGCCGCGCTGTGGCGCAAGGCGGGAGGCCGCACATGAGCGTCCTCGAATTACGCGGTCTCACAAAATCCTTCGGCGGCGTGCATGCCGTGCGCGATGTCAGCTTTGAAATTGGCGCGGGTGAATTTCTCGCCATGATCGGGCCGAACGGCGCCGGTAAATCGACCTGCTTCAACATGATCAACGGCCAATTGGCGCCCGATAGCGGCGATATATTGTGCGACGGCAAAAACATTGCCGGCCTGGCGCCGCGCGACATCTGGCGGCTCGGCGTCGGCCGCACCTTTCAGGTCGCCGCGACTTTCGGCTCGATGACCGTGATCGAGAACGTGCAGACGGCTTTGATTTCGCATGCGCGCGAAAGCTATCGTCTCTGGCGTCCGGCGGCGTCGCGCCATCGTACCCGCGCGCTTGAATTGCTGCGCCAAGTGAATATGCAGGATGCCGCCGACCGGCCGAGCCGCGAACTGGCCTATGGCGACGTCAAGCGTGTCGAGCTGGCCATCGCGCTGGCCAACGATCCGAAACTCTTGCTGATGGACGAGCCGACCGCGGGCATGGGCGCGAGCGAGCGGCATGGCCTGATCGAACTGGTCAAGCGTCTTGTGGTCGAGCGCGGCATTTCGGTTTTGTTCACAGAGCATTCGATGGACGTGGTGTTTGCCTTCGCCGACCGCATCGTCGTGCTGGCGCGCGGCCGGCTAATCGCCGATGGCGACGCGGCATCGATCCGCGACAATGTGCAGGTGCGTGAAGTGTATTTCGGCACCGGCAAGACATTCGCGGGGGCGTCCGCATGACCGACATCATGCTCAAGGTCGAATCCCTCAGCGCCTGGTACGGCGCGGCGCGCATTCTGTACGACCTGACCTTCGAGGTCGGGCGCGGCGAGGTGGTGGCGCTGATGGGCCGCAATGGCGCCGGCAAGTCGACGACGATGAAGGCGATCATGGGCCTGATCGCGCAGCGCCAGGGCAAGGTCGCCTTCAACGGCGATGACATATCGCGGCTGGAGCCCTATCAGATCGCGCGGCGCGGCCTCGGCTTCACCCCGGAAGACCGCCGTATTTTCTCCGATCTGACGGTCATGGAAAATCTCGACATCGGCCGCCAGCCGCCGCGCCGGTTTGCCGACGGCGCGGCCGCGCCGCAATGGACACCGGAGCGGCTGTTCGCGCTGTTTCCCAATCTCGCTGAAATGCCGGACCGCCCGGGCGGCCGCATGAGCGGCGGCGAGCAGCAGATGCTCACTGTTGCCCGTACGCTGATGGGCAACCCGTTGCTGGTGCTGCTCGACGAGCCCTCGGAAGGCGTCGCGCCGCTGATCGTCGAGCAGATGGCCAACACCATCATCGAACTGAAGAAGGAAGGCCTGTCGATCCTGCTGTCCGAACAGAACATTCATTTTGCGCAACTGGTCTCGGACCGGGTCTATGTGCTGGAAAAGGGCCAGATCCAGTGGCAGGGCACGATGGCGCAATTGTCCGGCAGTCCGGACATTCAGCGCACTTATTTGACGGTCTGAGGAATCGCGCGAGTGGGGGCTTTCGCCCACGCCCATTCCCGGTCATGATTTGGCAACTGGAAGAGGTCAGGAATGCCGCGCGATAAATTGAAGGTCATTACGCCGCCAGCCGTGCCGGCGACCGGTTATGTACTCGACGAACAGGCCGGCTTCCTGATGCGGGTCGCCATGCAGCGGCACACCTCGATCTTCATGTCGCGCATGATCGAGGGCCTGACGCAGACGCAATTCGCCGCGCTCGCCAAGCTGTACGAGGTCGGGCCCTGTTCGCAGAATCATCTCGGCCGGCTGATCTATCTCGACGCCGCCACCATCAAGGGCGTGGTCGATCGCCTCAGCGTGCGCGGCTTTGTCACCGCGCTCGCCGACCCGACCGACCGCCGCCGCCGCGCCGTGGCGCTGACCGAGCGCGGCCGCGAGGTAACCAAGGCGGCGATGGTGGTCGCCGCCGAGATCACCGCCGCGACGCTTGCGCCGCTCAGCGAGCAGGAGCGGCTCGTGGTGTGTGAACTGATGAAGAAGTTGAGTTAGGTCGAAGCGGCACACGCGGTGCGCTCCCTCTCCCCAGCGGGGAGAGGGTTGAGGTGAGGGGGTCTAGATCTCCCGTTAGACAAAAACCCCTCACCCGGATTGCTACGCAATCCGACCTCTTCCAATGGGAGAGGTGAAGAAGTCAATACCCGTACAACGCCGCCGGATTGTCGACCAATATTTTGGTACGCGTCGCCTCATCCGGCACCCAGTCGAGCAGCATGTCGAGCATCCAGGCATCCTGCGGCGTGCGTTCGGCCGCGTTCGGATGCGGCCAGTTGCTCGCCCACAGGCCGCGTTCGGGCGCATGCCTGGCGAGAATTTTAGCGAGCTTGCCGACGTCGTCGTAAAACGGCGGGCCGAGTTTCGAGGTTTCATAAGGCGCGGCAAGCTTGTACCAGACCTTGCCGGTGTCGATCAGGCGCAGCAGCGCCGTAAAGCCGGCATGATCCGGTTCGACCGGTTCGAGGAATTTGCCGACGTGGTCGATGGTGACCGTGGTCGGCAGCCGCTTCAGCAGCGCCTCGAAATCGGCGAACTGACGGCCGTCGGTCTGGAAGTTCACCGTCCAGCCGAATGACGCGACGCGCGCCGCCATCGGCTCCATCAATTCAATTGGCAGCGGTGCGCCGCCCAGCATGAAGAAACGGACGCCGCGCACGCCGAGCGCGTTCATCCGTTCCAGTTCCGCGTCGGTGACCGTATCGTCGAGGACGACAATGCCGCGCGCGCCCGGTCCGATCTGGCCCATGCTCTTGAGCAGCAGTGAATTGTCCGTGCCGTAGGCCGACGGCTGCACGACGATGGTGCGATCGATGCCGAGATTCTTGCGCGCCGCCAGATAGTCGGCGACCGAGGCCGGCGGCGGCAGCACCCGGGCGGTCTTCGCCGTCGAATAGCTGGGGTCGTATACGTGCATATGACAGTCGCAGGAATTGCGCGGCGCCTTCAGCTTCGGCGCGCTTTGCTCGATCATGGTCGGTCCTTGTCGGTCCTTGTTCATTTAAAGCAAGACGGCGATCAGGGGCAGAGATAGCCCGCGCCGCTCGGATTTTTGAAGCATCCGACCGATTCCGGCAACAGGTGCTTGGGCAGCCACAGCACCACTTCCGGAAAGAAAATGGAAAAGGCAATGGCTGCGAAGAAGACGATGTAGATGGGTAGAGACGCGAACATCGCCTTGCCGAACCGCACGTCGATGAATTTCGACGCCATCAACAGACAAAGTCCGTAGGGCGGTGTGATCAGCCCGAAGGCCAGAGTGACGATGATGACCACGCCCATATGCACCGGGTTGATATTGGAGTTCACGGTCAGGTCGGTGATGATCGGCATGAAGATGATGATCGCCGGAATGGCATCGATGAAATCGCCGACGATGATGAACAGTGCCGTCAGCATCAGCATGATCATGAACGGGTCGCCGCCGGCGGCATTGGATATCCAGCCCGACACGACAGCCGGTCCACGCAGATAGGCCAGCATCCAGCCGAACATCGACGCGGCGCCGATGGTGATCAGCGGGATCGAATACAGGAGGCCGGTCATCGCCATGTCGCGCGGCAGATTGACGATGTGCTTGCGGTTCAACAGGGGAATGGCGACAAAGACGATATAGGCCACGGCGATGACACCGGCCTCGGTGGGCGTGAACTGTCCGGTGAGGATGCCGCCCATGATGATGACCGGGATCACCAGGGGAATCGCGGCTTCCCGGCTTGCGGCCGAAAATTGCCCAAAAGTCGCACGCTTGTGCTTGAGGCCGATTGGCCCGAAAAAGTGGCTGTAGATCATCAAGCCGGCGCCGACCAACAGGCCCGGTACGATGCCGCCGAGAAACAGCCCGCCGATCGAGACGTTGCCGGTTGCGCCATAGACAACGGCCATGATGCTCGGCGGAATGAGATTGGCCATCGTCGCGGCCGAAGCGATCAGCGCCGCGGTAAAGGCTTTGTCGTAGCCTTCACGGCTCATCTCGGGCCCGACCGTGCGGGCGAGCACGGCAACGTCCGCCGCGGACGAGCCGGAAATGCCGGCGAAGAACAGGCTGAACAAGGTCACCACCTGGGCCAGGCCGCCGCGAAAATGACCGACCATCGTCTGCGACAGGCGAATCATTCGGACGGTGACGTTCGCCGACGTCATCAGGTCGCCGACCAATAGGAAGAAGGGAATGGCCAGCAGCGCCTCGGTATCCATGCCGTTGAAGAGCTGCGCCATCATCGAGGCGATGCTGACGGAGGTGAAAGCCGTCACCACCAGCACCGAGCCGATCAGTGCGAAAGCCACCGGCACGCCCATATAGCCGAGAAACAGGAACAGAAATCCCATCAGGAAAATCAGCGCGCCATTGGCTGTCACAGCACTTCGCTCCCGAGACTGTCGTGGTGCGGCGCGTTCTTCGGATCGGCGAAGCCGTTCCTCCAGCCGTTGACCATCTGTTCGATCGTGAAAATGGCGACCAGCAGGCCGCACAGCGGGATGGCGGCGTAGAAGCTGGCGAGCGGCGTCATCGACGGCATACGCAGGCTCTTGAAGCCGTCGAGGAAATTGAGATAGCCGAAATAGATCATGCAGATCGCGACGGCGAGTACGACCACACGGTTAAAGATTTCGAAGAACAGGCGGCGGTTGCCGGTCAGCGATTCCGCGAGTACGGCGAGATAGAGATGATCGTTGCGGCGGGTCGCGGCGGCGACGCCGATAAAGATGCCGTAGATGAAGAACGTCATCGTCACTTCCTGGAGCCACAGCCAGGGGTGACCGATGGTGCGGGTGACGATGTCGCACATGACCAGAATACAGAAGCCAGTGATGGCGATGCCGCACAGCACCATCAGGATCTGTTCGAGAATATCGAGGGCGGGCCATTTCAGGTGGCGCTGCTCCGCCAGAACCAGCCCGTGGAATTTGCGCATGTGCGGTCTCTCGTCCCGGCCTTGTGAGAAGCGAAAGGCGGGGAAGCAATGGCCTCCCCGCCTCGCAAGAGTTCAGTCTATTTGACGTTGCGGACCAGTTCGAGAACCTTCACGGCGTTGGGGCCGAGGTCCTTGGCCAGCTTGTCCTGAATCGGCTTGCTGATCGAGGCAAAGCCGCTCTTGTCGACCGTCTTGACGACCTTGACGCCGATCTTTTCGAGCTTGGCCAGCGCTTCGTGTTCGAGGCGGAAGGCTTCGGTCGGCTCTTTCTGGCTGACTTCGTCGGCGGCCGCCTGCACCCACTTCTTCTGGTCGGCGGAAAGGCTCGACCACACCTT
>CANKBJ010000138.1 GCA_947479905.1 Bradyrhizobiaceae bacterium | reverse complement strand
GCCGATCTGGAAAATGCCGACGAGATTTTTTCCTCCGGCAATTATTCCAAGGTAATGCCGGTCAACCGCATCGACGCGCGCTCATTGCAGCCCGGCCCGCTCTATCGCAAGGCGCGCGAGCTTTATTGGGCTTATGCGCACGCTTAGCGTTTCAGCGAAGCAATCGCCTGTTCGGCGGCGGCAATGCCGGTGAAATAGCCGCCATGCGCGGTCGAAAAATCGTGCGCCGAGCAGGCTTCGCCGGCAAAGAACAGGCGGCCATCGACCGGCGCCGCCAGCACCGCGCGTTCGCCCGCCGCGCCCGGCACCGCATATGAGTAGGAGCCGCGCGCGTAGGGGTCGCTGCCCCACGGGTGGATCAGCAGCGGCTTGATCCGCCGTGCGAAGTCGCTGCCGAGATGCGCGGTCAGCTCGCCCACAGCGAAATCGAAAAAGGCGTTTTCGCCGCCGGCCTCCAGGTCGCGCGCGCATTGTCCTGCGTAAAAGCATTCGATCATCGGCCGGCCGAACGGCCGCATGTGATACGTGCCGGTGCCGGCGCGTTCGACATTGCCGAACAGGCGGCCGCCAGCTGAAAATTCTTCCGGCTGCTCCAGCGACAGGAATAATTTGTCGGCCAGGCCGAGCGGCAGCCGTGACGCTGCGCGCGTCTTTTCCGGCAAGGCCGGTGAGAAGAAATCCTCGCGTTCGGCCAGCACATTGCTTGGCAATGTCACGATGGCGCGGTCGGCCGCGATATCGCCATTCGCTGTTTCGATTCTCAAACGCTTGCCGTGATGGTCGATGCGTGTCACCGCGCAATCGAACACGACCGGCACACCGGCGCCATGCGCCGCGATCGCCGCGCCATAGCCTTCCTTGACGCGCCAGTTCACTTCAGTGTCGTGATAATGTTCGAAGTCGAGCGCCGACATGGCCGCCAGCTCGGTGCCGCTGATATAGGTGCCGACCGCGACGATGAGATTGTTCCAGCGGTTGCCAGGCTCGAGCAAAGCGGCGGCCGGCATATCCTTGCCGCTGGCAACAGCATCGCTCAATCGTTCGAAAAATGCGTTCATCGCTTCGTTGAACGCACTTTGGTCGCCCGGTGCGAATACGCCCGGCAAGGATGGCCGCGACCAAGGCGGCGCGGTCCTGTCGATGGTGAGCCCTTGCGCCTCGGCGATGGCGACCCAGGGGTTGCGGTCGGCCGAATGCAGCCAGCCGCAGCCGAGATCGAGCGGGAGGCCGGCCGTGTCGGCGACCGTCCAGGCGCGCCCGCCAAGCCGCGACCGCGCTTCGACGATGAGACAGGCAATGCCTTCGTCATGCAGCCGCCGCCCAGCGGCAATGCCGGCGGCGCCGCCGCCAATAATCGCAACCTCGGTGTCGCGCGTGGTCATGGCGGCGGTTCGGTCAGAAGCTTGGGCGTCGGCCCGCCGCGCAGATCATAGACGCGCGCGAAAACGACGCCTTCGCGTTCGATATCGACCATGATCGGCGCCTTCAAATATTCGCAGTAATAGGCGCCGACCGCCATGGCGAAGTCGGCCTGCTTCTCGTTGAACGTCGTTTCAAATTCGGGCCCGAGTACGACCTGCGCGGCCGCCTGCGGACCGCAGATCGCGACGATCCAGCGCCGGCCTTTGGGCGGATGGTCGGCGCTGGCGGTCAGCCGGCTGCGCAGTTCGTCGGCGGCCTGCTTGAATGCCAGCCCCCAGTAATCCAGCATGAAGTTGTGCTGCGCTTTCTTGACGCCGCCGGCGAAGGCATTGAAACTTGTGTATTGGTACGGATGCAGCCGCGCCATTTCGATGACCGGCAGCGCAACGCCGCCAATGAAAGCGACGCAAACCGCGGCGGTCGCATATTTTCCATAGGCTCCGGCACGGGCATACAGCCAGCCGAAGGCAACTCCGCCGGCGGCGGCGAAGGGCGGCACCACGAAGACGAAGTGCCGAAGGCCATTGTAGAAAGCCGGATGCGATATGATCGCCAGCACGACCGGCAACAATACCGCCAGCGCGACCGAGAGTAGCGCGGCGCGCCGGTTCAGCGGCAGGCGGCCGCGGATCAGCACGGCAATGATGCCGGCGAGTCCGCCGAGGCCGAGCACCAGCATGACGATCGGCAACTTGTAGACAAACAGCTGCGGCAAATATGAAATCGGCATATCCGGCACCGAGATCAATTTGCCTTCGAACAATTCCTTCCACGGCTTCTCGAAGAACTTGTCGAAATATTCAGCGGCGTCGAGCGGATTGAGCGGCGAGACCACCGACCACGGCCATAGCAGACCCATGATCAGATAGCCGAGCGCCAGCGACGGCAACAAGATCCAGATGAAATTGAGCGCCTGCTGCGCGGTGGCTTTCCACGTGCCGGTGCGTATGTCGGTGGCGACAATCAAGACCAACGCGACGAGCGCATAGGGCGCTGCGACCGCGGCGAGAATGCGCGAGCCGAAGGCGAGCCCCAGCCCGACGCCGAGCAGCACCACGGTGCGCGCCGATGGTCTTGGATATTCCTCCAGTGCGCGGACGATGCCGAGCAGCAGCACGGCCATGGCGGTGGCGAAGGGCGCATCCTTCGGGTTGATGAACATGTGGCCGTAAAACAGCGGGCAGGCCGCCAGCAAAATCAGAGCGGCGCAGCCGGCGACCGGGCCGCCCAGCCCGCGGCCGATCCGCCAGGTGACGAACAGGCCGACGATGCCGATGGCGGCGCCGACCAGGCGGCGCGTCTCGAACAGATCGAACGGCAGAACTTTGGCGACCAATGCCGCCGCCATGTCGAAACCGCCGCCATATTTATACAGATTGACGAAAGACAGCGCGCGCGTATCGGCAAAGCCCGAGCCGTAAAGCTTGAGCAGCAGGTCGCCATATTGCGAATGGGTGTAGTCGTCCCAGCCGAGGCCGTAATCCCTGAAGGTGACGGCCGCGACGAGCACGACCGTCACCAGAATCAGGATGGCCAGAATATCGGGCCAGCGATCGACTTTGCGGCCGGCCAAGTTTTCAGCCGACCGCATGCCGGACATCAGGATGCATCCGATATTGTTTACTTGGTCGCGGCCGCGAACAGGGAGTCGACGTATTCCCAGTTCACCAGATGATCGAGGAAAGCTTTCATGTAGTCGGGGCGGCGGTTGCGGTAGTCGATGTAATAAGAGTGTTCCCACACATCGCAGCCAAGTATCGGCGTTGCGCCATTGACCAGCGGGCTTTCGCCGTTCGGAGTCTTCGAGATCGCCAGCTTGCCGCCCTTGACCTCGATCCAGGCCCAGCCCGAGCCGAACTGGGTGACGCCGGCCTGGGCGAAATCGGTCTTCATCTTCTCGACGCCGCCGAGGTCGCTGTCGATCGCCGCCTTGAGCTTGCCGGGGATCTTGTCGCCGCCGCCGTTCGGCTTCATCCACTGCCAGAAGTGCAGGTGGTTGTAGTGCTGGCCGGCATTGTTGAAGAGGCCGGCGTTCTTGCCGTGCGCGCCCTTGACGATTTCTTCGAGCGACTTGCCTTCGAGGCCCGAGCCCTCAAGCAGCTTGTTGCCGTTGTCGACATAGGCCTTGTGGTGCTTGTCGTGGTGATATTCGAGCGTCTCGCGCGACATATAGGGCGCCAGTGCATCGTAGGAATAGGGCAGTTCGGGCAGCTTGAAAGACATCAGTTCCTCCTCGGTCCAAAAAATGTTTGATGCGGAAATGCCGGTCGTTGATTGAACCCGGCGCGTCCCTAGCGAGTTCCCTCGGTTAAGTTAATTAGGCGCTGGCGCGGGCCGGGGCAACTTCCGCAGCGCGAAAGAGCCTGAAAGTGGCGTGATCCTGGAACGGCGAGGCCGATGCCGCCCGTAAAATGGCGCGCGGGCGCCGAAAATCACCGTTAATGATGTTTGAAGGCATTATTTGGTATTTTAACATTAATGGTTGCCGTATGCCCTGTAAAAAGGCGAGAATTCCTTGCTGGAATAACAGGTTACCTTTATTTGTATGGCCTTCAATAGGGTCCCGGCGTAGCGGAGCAGCGAAACGGATATGCCGATTTTGTTATACGGCGTCGGAGCGGTGGCGTTTGTCATCGGCGTCGCGGCGATTGGATTTGGCATTCCGAACAATGAGTTCGGCATTGGCAATACGTTGATTGTAGCCGGCATGACCGCGGCAACGGGTGGCCTGGTGGTTCTTGCGCTTGGCGTCGTCGTGACGCAATTGCAGCGGATTGCCGATGCCCTGGGGAACCGGGCGCCGGTGCGCACCAGCCGGCCATTCGAGACGTTCGATCAGGCTGTCCCCGCCGCGGCCGCGCAGCCGCAGGCCGGGCCTGCGCGGGTGGCGTTTCCGCCGCGGCCCAAGGCCGAGCCCAAGCAAGACCTCAGGCAGGACTTCAAGCAGGATTTCAGGCCGGAAGGCCGGCCGGAACAGCGGCCGGAGCCGCGTGCCGATCTTCGGGGCGACGCGTTGCCCGAGGCCGGCGCGCGCGATCCATTTGCGCCTGAACCTCGCATGGACGCGCCTGGCGCGCCCTTCAGGGATCGGACGTCCGATTACTATGCGCCGTCTCTGTCCAATCCGGATGAACCGCCGGTGACGGTCGCCGACGAGGTCTACCTTTCGCCGCTGCATCCGGCCGCGCCGCCCCCACCGGGGTTTTTTCGTGCGATCGATACCAATGCCGACCGCCGTCCGGGCGATACAAGCGCCGATCGTGACGAGCACTTCGCCCCGCCGCCGTCCACCCGGCCCCCCAATACTTATTTTGACGCTATGTGGCTTGCCGAACCAAAATCTCCGGAGCCCAAATCTCCGGAGCAAAGGGTGCCCGAGGCCAGGTCGACCGAGCCGAAGCTGCCGGGGCAGAAGTCTGCCGAGTTACAATGGCCCGACGCCAAGCGCAGCGAGCAACTTCCGGGCAAAGTCAGAACACCGCCCAAGCCGGCGGCGGCAGACGATGCGCGAGAAGCGGCATCCGGGCGCGCGCAAGATGACTATGCCGAACCGGCCGAGCACGCGGTCGCCATTCTCAAGTCCGGCGTTGTCGACGGGATGGGCTATACGCTTTACGTCGATGGCTCGATCGAAGCTGAATTGCCGCAAGGAACCTTACGATTCGCGTCGATCAACGAATTGCGCGGCCATCTCGAAAAGACTTTGTAATGACGCGGCGCTGTGCGCTCTGACGCTGCGATCCCCTCACGTATTCAATTACTTCAGAGGATAATGCATAGTCTAGTTGCGATCTGTGTAATATTCGACTTGCGGTGTCTTAATTGCAATAGTACTCTTTAAATATAAGAATCTCCGACGGTATTCATTGCGACAGCGGTCTATGACCCGCAAGCCGCGTTATTTTGCGGCTTTGCATCGGGTTATTAGGTCCCAACGGCCGGAAAATAGCGGGGCAGCGTCGATGAGCGAGAACACGATAAACGCAAATTTTATCGAACTGACCGCGGAAATCGTCTCGGCTTATGTCAGCAACAACACAGTCGCGGCAGCGGATATTCCTGGTTTGATCAATCAGGTCTATGGCGCGCTCAGCCGGGTTTCCGGAATGCCAGGCGACGCGCCTGCCGAGCCGTTGAAGCCGGCGGTATCGGTGAAGAAGTCGATCACGCCTGAGCACATTGTCTGTCTCGAAGACGGCAAGAAATTCAAATCGCTCAAGCGGCATTTACGCACGCAATACAACATGACGCCCGAGCAGTACCGCGAGAAGTGGGGCCTCGGTGCCGACTATCCGATGGTTGCGCCGAATTACGCGGCCGCTCGCTCGCAACTGGCCAAGCAAATGGGTCTCGGCCAGCAGCGACGGCGCCGCGTGAAATAGTTCTTTCCAAGGTTATGTTGCGTCACTTTTTCAGGCACGTCCGGCCAGGGCAGCGCGGTTCGCGAGCCTGCGCCGGCCCGCCGGTAAACGTAAGAAAATAATCCTTTACACGCCGCCCTTTCCGTTGTAGGTAACAAGTCCCAATTACGTAGTTGACACCACAAGCCACTGGGGGTAGTCTTCTGGCCATAGGAGACGACCGATGGCCAACGTATTCAAAGAAGCCCATTTCCACGACGAAGAAGCGGCCCGTAAGTGGTTTGAAGCCGCCCGTTGGCCGGAAGGCCCGAATTGCCCCCACTGCGGCACCGTGAAGCATTACGCGACGAAGAAGGTTGGTCGTTATCGCTGCTCTGAGCCGACTTGCCGCAAGGATTATACCGTCATGACCAAGAGCGTCATGGAGCGGAGCCACGCGCCGCTTACCCAGTGGGCCGCCGCCTTCCACCTCTATGCGTCATCCAAAAAGGGCTTCACCGCCACCCAGTTACAGCGCCACCTCGACTGCCAGTACAATACCGCTTGGTTCCTGCACCATCGGGTTATGGAAGCGATGCGCCGTGGTGGCCTTGACCTACCCCCGATGGGCGGCCCCGGCGAGATCGTGGAAGCCGACGAGACCTATTTCGGCAACGTTCCTGAGTCCAAGCGCCGCGATAAGACGACAAGGGGTCGCGCCTATACCAAGGGCGGCAAGTCCGGCCCGTCGAACAAACGCGCCATCGTGTCCCTGGTCGAACGTGGCGGAAATGTCCGTTCGTTTCATGTCGCGGTAGCGGACGGCGTAACCGTTGCCCGCATCGTCAACGAAAACGTCCATCGCGAATCGCGTTTGCACACTGACGAGAGCCGCCTCTACACCAAGGTTGGCAAGGAATATGCCGCGCATGAAACGGTAAATCATCGCGCCAAGGAGTACGCGCGTGGCGACGTAACTACTAATTCGGTTGAAGGCTTTTTCTCAATCTTCAAGCGCGGTATGCGCGGCAACTATCAGCACTGCGCCGAAAAGAACCTGCACCGCTATCTCGCTGAATTTGATTTCCGCTATAACACCCGTGGCATTACTGACGGGGAACGTGCCGCGCTTGCCGTCAAGGGTGGCGAAGGCAAGCGGCTCACGTATCGTCAACCTTACTAGTCCTAATTTCAAACATCAGGCCGCGCGGTTTCTGCGCTGGCGGCGAAAGAGCAAGGGATGGCGGGCTACTAGGTCTTAGCCGTCATTGCCTTATCGCGGCGCACTTGTCGGGGGCTCTTTTTGGCCGTCTTAAGCCGAGACTCGCCGTTCCTTTTCGGGATATCCTTTAGCGACGTGGGGGGGCCAGAAAATGCGCCTTGCACAATTTTTTGCAGGCGTTTTTCAGTCCTTGCCGCGCTGTGTTCATCAGATTCACTTGTCATCGCGTGTACCCAAGATGCCACCGCCGTTCAAAGGAAAACCATCATTAGCTGAAGCCAAGGAACGCCTGTCGCGGGCAGGCGAACATCTTGATGAGCTTAAACGGGCCATCGAACCCATCAAGTTCAAACTTACACATCAACAGTCCCAAAAGTTCGACACAGGCCATATGGAGGTGATGATCTTCAGCCCACCTGAAGTCCCGCCACGCATCGGCACGATCATTGGAGATGTTTGTTACAACCTCCGGGCTGCGCTCGACTATCTCGTTTTTAATCTTTCCGCCCACGACTCCGGCCTGGATTACCAGGGGACACAGTTCCCGATTGAAAATAGACCAAAGGACTTCCGGTATCGTGTCGAGGCTCGCGGCCTCCTTGGTGGTATGAACCCCAGCCATCGGGCACTGATCGAGGGGCTGCAACCGTACAAAGGATGCGATTGGGCTAAGACCCTCAAAATGGTCTCTAACCCAGACAAACATCGGAATCTCACACCCGTTCAAGCGGGCACTGAGCCGCCCCGAATGAGCGGGCCAGCCACTGATCTCGTTGAAGCTGGCAGCCCGGAAGTGAGCGCAAAAATCTTTGCCGGCACGAAAATGCAAGCAGATGTGACAGTCGCCACCAAGATAACGTTCGCTGATGGGCTTCCGGTCGTGCAGACACTTGAGGAAATTCAAACGCAGATTGCCAGCACGCTTGATGCGTTCCAGCCGGAATTTGAGTGAAGCGGTGCACATCCGGGAATCGAATCCCAAATAAAGCGGCCGGTCAACAGTCCTGATTTGCGACGAATAAAACGCTGCCCTGTCAGAGACATAGCTACATGTAGGCTATTGTGGTGTCAACTACGTAATTGGGTAACAAGTCCTACAGGAGATGGCCATGTCGTTCAAGAAGAAATTCGCGCCGAAAATCAGAACGAAACCAAGCGTCCCGCCGTGCCCGGACGACGGCGAACCGGAAATCGACCGGTTCCGTGCGCAGCATATGGCGCTGGCCGAGCGGGTCATCATCATGAAGCATGGCGCGCAACCGGTCACAATGGACGACGCCGAAAGTCCGCTGGCCTGGTTGGCCCGCCGCCGCGGCCGCGATGGCCGCGCCATGATAGCGGCGCATCAACTGCAGGCGGGCGAGCGGCTGCGCGCCGACTTCACGCGGGCCCACATGATGCCGCGCACCACCGCGAATTGGTCGAACCCCATTTCGTCGGGCCGGCGCGGCGAAGCTGGCAATCGCGCCGGCGATTTCACCGATGCGATGATCGCCTCGCGTCAGCGGGTCAACCAGGCGCTCGATGCGGTCGGCCCGGAATTTTCCGGCCTGCTCGTCGACCTGTGCTGCTTTCTCAAGGGGCTCGAGGATATTGAGCGCGACCGCGGCTGGCCGGCGCGCTCGGCCAAAGTCGTGCTGCAGCTCGGGCTCGACCGTCTGGCCCGCCATTACGGCTATATGGCGCAAGCCAAAGGCCGCGGCGACGCGCCAATTCGGACCTGGCTGGCCGAAGGCGCCGGATTCAAAGTCGAGTTGGGTTAGGACGTGGCGGCGAGCGCCGCATTCGCCTCGGCACGGATGCGTTCGACCATCGATCGCAAGCCATTTGAGCGTTGCGGCGTCAGGTTTTCGCGCAAACCGATGCGATCGAACAGATCGAGCGCATCGGTGGCCAGGATTTCCCGCGCGCCGTTTCCGGAATAAAGCGCAATCAGAATGGCGACCAGCCCGCGCACGATATGGGCATCGCTGTCGCCTTCGAATGTCAGCACCGGACCTTGTGGGCCATCCGGCGTGACGTGGCTGACGAGCCAGACCTGGCTGGCGCAGCCCTGTACCTTGTTGGCGTCGGTGTGGGCGCTGTCCGGCAGCGGCGGCAAAGCGCGGCCGAGTTCGATGACATAGCGATAGCGATCGTCCCATTCGTCGAGCAGGGCGAAATCTTCAACGATGTCGTCGATCTTGGTCATCGGGCTCTGTCATCTCGGCGCGGATATCGCGCGGCCGCCGGCTTTGGCCGGCGCACCCGATATATAGGCCGATTGGCGCGGATGACAAAAATATTGGGGCAAAACAAAGGGCAGGGCGCAAAGCGTCCATTGCCCGTTCGGCGGTCAGAGCGGCGCTATCAGGCCGCCGGCCGGTTGGCGCGGGCCTCGCGCCGCGGCGGCAAAGGTACCGGCGCGTGCCAGGCGGGCTGCAGATCCGCGGGCGTCAAATTGCCCTTCGGCGCGGCGTGCCCAATGGCGCCGGTGGCCGAGACCGGGACCACCTTCGCAGCGGTATCGGGCGACGGCGCCTTCTCATTGAGCTTGGCATTGATGAACTCGTAGATCGTGCGGGCGCCGGCTTCGGCTTTATGGCCGATCGCAGTGGCGACCTTGCCGCCGACGACGCAGGCATCCGGCTGTCGGTCGCAAAACCCGCGTGCATCGGAAACCGCGGCGCTTGCCAGCGATACCGCTTGCGTCGCGTCGATTTGCGCATCCAGTGCCGGCGTCTTCGCACCGCCGCTCGGCAGCAGCACGCATACGACGGTCAGCCAGAACCCCATTCGCAACAAAAAGAACATGACCCTACCCATTATCCCCGACGGCTTTTGCGCCGCCTTACGGAAAAAACTAGCAGACAGGCTTGAAGCTGTC
>CANKBJ010000137.1 GCA_947479905.1 Bradyrhizobiaceae bacterium | reverse complement strand
CTTGGCGTCCTGAATGAGCTTCAGCACCTTCGCCGACTCGGCCAAATTGGTGGCGAGCGGCTTTTCGATGAGCATCGGCAGGCCGCGTGCGATGCAAGCCATGATCGGATCGACATGCAGATGCTCGTCAGTGGCGATGATGACGGCGGTGGTTTCCGGCCGGTTGATCAGTTCGACATGGCTCTGCGTGACGAAGTCGGCGGAAATTTTCGGGCCGACTTCGCCGGCGCGGTTCGGATTTTTCTCGGCAAGGCCGATCCATTCCACTGCCGGATGACGCGCCGCGACTTCGCCGCGAAACAGACCGACGCGGCCGCCACCGACGATGGCCAGACCGACGCCTTTGGCGTTTTGTTTCATTTGTCTCCCCGTCATTCCGGGGCGCCGCGAAGCGGCGAACCCGGAATCCAGGGACGCCCACGGAGGCCCGCGATTATGTTTCTGGATTCCGGGTTCGCTCGTTTCACTCGCGCCCCGGAATGACAGCTAGTTGTTTAACCCCGCGCGGTTCTTCGCCTTGAGTTCGGCGATGCCGTTGATGGTCTCGTTGGTCAGCGGCAGGTCGATCGGCTCGCCGCGATCGGCCGACAGATCGGCGGCGCTATAGGTTTCCATGACGCGGCGCGCCGATTCCGGCGTCACCATCACCGGCGTGTTGCGGATGCAGGCCTCCAGAAAGTGAATGGTCTCCGGGCCGATGCCGCCGGCATAGACGTGGTCGACCCATTCGCCCGGCATGGTCGACATCGGAAATTCCTGGCCGCGCTTTTCGGTGTTGAGCCAGTTGTCGCGCTGCGTGTCGTCGAGCACCAGCGCGCCGTCGACGCCGGTGATTTCGATCCAGGTCGAGCAGTAGTTCGGATAGCTCGGCGGGAAATTCCAGCCGCCGCCGATCATGACGACGACGCCATTGTCCATGGTGACGGTGGTGAACATGACGTCATGCGAGCCGTTGACGTCCTTCATGTAGCCATAGGCACCCTGGCTGTAGACCTTCACAGGCTTGGCCGGTTCCAGCAGCCAGAACACGAAATCGAGATCGTGGGTCGATTCCATGACGACGGGGGAAAGGCGCACGCGGCCGGCGATCTTCTTGCCGAGATCGCGCGACAAATGGCGTGAGACCAGAACCGAGACGACATTGCCGAGCGTGCCGTCGACGATCTTTTTCTTGGCGTAGGCGATCTTGGTGTTGAAGCGCTGCGAATAGCCGATGGTGAATTTCAGATTGTTGGACTTCGACAGGTGGATCAGTTCGTCGGCTTCCCATAGTTCGAGCGCTATCGGCTTTTCCAGCATCACGTTCTTGCCGGCTTTGAGGCAATCGCGCGCGATCGGATAGTGATTGGTCTCCGGCGTGGTCGAGACATAGACCACCGAGATGTTCGGATTGTTGATGATGTCGTTGTAGTCGAGCGTGGTCGAATGCGGCTTGTACTTTGCCTTCACCTCGGCGAGCCGGTCCGGCTTGATGTCGCACAGGTGCAATTTATCGACCAGCGCGGTGCGCGCCAACGTTTCGGCGCGCAGGCCGCCGATCCAACCCACACCGATGCACCCTACTTCGACTGTCTTCATCTCGGCATTTCCATTCAGTTCTGTTATTGAATTGGCTCTACGGCCTGATCGCGCGGGCGGCACACTAGCCGAGGCGCGCCGTGACCGGAAGGGCGCGGATTTTCCGACGGCGAAATCAAGTTGCGCCTTGAAGCTGGGACGATGGATAGTTCCGACATGACGACACCGCGAAGCGCCCCGCTCGACCTTCTGGTGCTGGAGGGCGACGGCATCGGCCCGGAGATCATGGCGGCGACATTGGCCGTGTTGCGCGCGGCCGATGCGCGGTTTGGGCTTGGGCTGACGTTTCAGACCGGCGAGGTCGGCTGGCCGGCGCATCGCGCGCAGGGCACGACGTTTCCCGACGCCATTGAGGCCCGCGCCAGGGCAGCCGCCGGCGTGCTGCTCGGCCCGGTGTCGCATAACGACTATCCGCCGCGGGAGAAGGGCGGGCTCAATCCGTCCGGCGAATTGCGCAAGCGGCTCGATCTTTACGCCAATATCCGGCCGGCGCGCTCGCGGCCCGGTTTTCCGCCGCGCTGCGGCGTGCCGGTCGATCTTGTCGTCGTGCGCGAGAACACCGAGGGCTTCTACGCCGACCGCAATATGTTCATGGGGCCCGGCGAATTCATGCCGACGCCCGATCTGGCGCTGGCCGTGCGCAAGATCACCCGCGAGGGTGCGACCCGCATTGTCGAGGCGGCGTTCGCGCTGGCGCGGCAGCGGCGGAGCCAGGTGACCGCCGTACACAAGGCCAATGTGCTGCGCGTGTCGGACGGGTTGTTTCTCGAATGCGCGCGGGCGGTGGCGGCGCGTTTTCCCGACGTGAAATATGAGGAGCGGCTGGTCGACGCGATGGCTGCGCTGCTGATCCGCGACGCCTCGGCCTTTGACGTCATCGTCACCACCAACATGTTCGGCGATATCCTGTCGGACGAGGCGGCGGAGATTTCCGGCAGTCTCGGTCTGGCGGCCTCGCTCAATGCCGGGGCCGACTACGCGGTGGCGCAGGCGCAGCACGGCTCGGCGCCCGACCTTGCCGGCAAGAATATCGCCAATCCGGCGTCGCTGATCGGCTCGGCGGCGATGCTGCTCGACTGGCTCGGCGCGCGGCGCGCCAATGACAGGCTCGTCGCGGCGGCGGCGGCGATCGAAGCCGCGCTCGATGCGGTGATCGCGACGTCCGACGGCCGCACCGCCGATATGGGCGGCAGGCTCGGCACCGACGCTTTCGCGGCGAAAGTGGCGGCGGCGGTGACGGGCGCAACGTGAGACGCGCGCCGTCTTGCAAGTCACCGCGCGCGACTTCATAACGGGGCGATGCCGGTGCGGTTCGACAAGATTTACGATGTAGTGGTGGCCGGCGGCGGCAATGCCGCTCTGTGCGCCGCGATCACCGCCGCGCGCGCCGGCCGTTCGGTGATCGTGCTGGAAGGCGCGCCGGCGTTTTATCGCGGCGGCAATACGCGCCACACCCGCAATCTGCGCTGCGCCCATGACGGCACCGCGCCGACCATGACCGGGCCCTATGACCCGGCAGAATTCCTCGACGATCTCTATCGCGTCACCGGCGGCGAAACCGACAAGGCGTTGGCGCAACTGACCATCGAACGCTCGCAAGAGCTGATCCCGTGGATGAACAAGGCCGGCGTTCTGTTTCAGCCGCCGCTCGGCGGCACCTTGTCGCTCGGCAAGACCAATGCGTTTTTTCTCGGCGGCGGCCGCGGCATGTTGAATGCGCTGTACCGGCAGGCCGAGGCGCTCGGCGTCGTTTGTCTCAGCGATGCGCCGGTGACCGCGCTTGCGATCGAGAACGGTTTTTTCACATCGGCGACGATCCAATATGAGGGCCTGCCGCATCAGGTGCGCGGCCGTACCTTTGTCGCCGCCGCCGGCGGCTTCGAGGCCAATATCGACTGGCTCAGGCAGCATTGGGGCGCGGCGGCCGACAATTTTCTCATTCGCGGCACGCCCTATAATCGCGGCGACGTTCTCAAGATGCTGCTAGCGCACGGCGTCAAGCCGGTCGGCGATCCGACGCAAATGCATTGCGTGGGGATCGACGCGCGCGCGCCGAAATTCGATGGCGGCATTGCGACGCGCCTCGACAGCGTCGTCTTCGGCATCATGGTCAACCGCGCCGCGCAACGCTTTTACGACGAGGGCGAGGAGACCTGGCCGAAGCGCTATGCGATCTGGGGCCGCTTGATCGCGCAGCAGTCGGAACAGATCGGCTATTCCATCGTCGACTCGAAATCGATCCACATGTTCATGCCGTCGATCTTTCCGGCGGTGCAGGCGTCGACCATCGGCGAACTCGCCGGCAAATTGCAGCTCGACGCCGCCGCGCTGGAAAAAACCGTCGCCGATTTCAACGCGGCAGTGCGCCCCGGCACATTCGATCACACCGTGCTCGACGATTGCCGCACGGAAGGTCTGGCGATTCCGAAAAGCCACTGGGCGCGCAAGATCGACGCGCCGCCATATTATGCCTATCCGCTGCGGCCCGGAATTACGTTCACCTATCTCGGCGTGCGGGTGAACGAGGAGTCGCGCATGGTGCTTAACAACGGCAAGACATCCGGCAACATGTTCGCCGCCGGCGAGATCATGGCCGGCAATGTGCTGGGCAAGGCTTATCTCGCCGGCATCGGCATGACCATCGGCGCGGTGTTCGGCCGCATCGCCGGCGAGAGAGCGGCCAAAAATGCCCGCAACTGATTTGCCGCGCAGCGCCGCTCTGGTCGAGGCCGACCGGCTGATGACGATCTGCAATGCCTGCCGCTATTGCGAGGGCCTGTGCGCGGTGTTTCCGGCGATGGAAATGCGCCGCACCTTCGCCGACGGCGATCTCAATTACCTCGCCAATCTCTGCCACCAGTGCGGCGCCTGCTACAGCGATTGCCAGTATTCGCGGCCGCATGAGTTCAATGTCAATGTGCCGGCGGCGCTCGCCACTTTGCGCAACGATTCATACGCGCAATACGCCTGGCCGCGCGCTTTGGCGCCGGCCTTCGCCCGCAACGGCCTGTTCATCGCCCTGACGGCGGCGGCAAGCGTCGCCGCTTTCATCGTCGGTTTTGTCGCCTGGCGCGATCCGGCGGTATTGTTCGCAAGGCACGCCGGCGATTTTTATAAAGTGATGCCGCACAATGCCATGGTAATCTTGTTCGGCGCGGTGTTCGTCTTTGCCATCGCCGCGCTCACTTTGAGCCTGCGCGCATACTGGCGCGATATCAACGGCGAAGGCGATGGTCGCGCCGTCGTCGAGGCCACGGGTGACGCCGCGCGTCTGACTTATCTTGGCGGCGGCGGTGGCGGCTGCACATCCGAGAATGAAAGGCCGTCGGCGCAGCGCCGTGTCTTTCATCATTTCACCTTCTACGGCTTCCTGCTTTGCTTCGCAGCGACATCGGTGGCGACGATTTATCACTACGGCTTCGGCTGGCACGCGCCTTATGCCTTGACCAGCCTGCCGGTGCTGCTCGGCATTGCCGGCGGCCTCGGCCTTTTGATCGGCCCGGCCGGCCTGTTCGTGCTGGCGCAAAGGCGCGACGCCATTCTCACCGACGCGCCGCGCCGGGGCATGGATACGGCGTTCCTCGCCATGCTGTTTCTCGTCAGCCTGACCGGCTTCGCGCTGATGGCTTTGCGCGATACGGGCGCGATGGGCCTTCTGCTGGCGCTGCATCTCGGCGTCGTGCTGGCGCTGTTTCTCAGCCTGCCTTACGGCAAATTCGTGCACGGGCTTTATCGCTATCTGGCGCTGGTGAAATATGCGCGCGAGAAGCGAACGGCGGCGTTCGTCGATTAGGGCTTTCTGGCTTCAAATTTGCATCTACACTGGGCGGAGATCGCCCGCCCAAAGGACCTGCTATGCCTAGCCCCCCGCTCGACGATTTCATCGCCACCGCCGCCGCTACGCTCGACCTGCCGCTCGATCCGGCCTGGCAGGCGTCGATCAAGGCCAATCTCGAGGTCACTCTGCGCCACGCCGCCACGGTCGCGGAATTTCCGCTGCCGGACGAGGCCGAGCCGGCCCCGGTTTTCAGGGCCTGACCCATGAGCAAGGATTTTACCTGGTCGACCGGGTCCGAGATCGCGGCGGCGGTGGCCGCCGGCGAGACCACCGCGCTCGCCGTTACCGAGGCGGCGCTGGCCGTGATCGCCGCGCGCAACCCGACATTGAACGCCTTCACCGCCGTGACCGCCGAACGGGCGCGCGCCAAGGCCAAAGCGGTCGATGCTTCACCCGACAAGACGAAATTGCCGCTCGCCGGCGTACCCTTCGCCGTCAAGAACCTGTTCGACATCGAAGGCCTCGCCACCGTCGCCGGCTCCAAGATCAACCGCGCGCATGCGCCAGCCAAACGCGACGCCGAACTGATCGAGCGCATGGAGAAGGCCGGCGCGGTGCTGGTCGGCGCGCTCAACATGGGCGAATACGCCTACGACTTCACTGGCGAGAACGTGCATGACGGGCCCTCGCGCAATCCGCACGACATCACGCGCATGACCGGCGGCTCGTCCGGCGGTTCCGGCGGGGCGGTCGGCGGCGGCCTGGTGCCGATCGCGCTCGGCTCCGACACCAATGGTTCGATCCGCGTGCCGTCGTCTTTGTGCGGCATATTCGGTCTCAAGCCGACCTATGGCCGGCTGACGCGCGCGCGCTCGTTTCCTTTCGTCGGCAGTCTCGATCATCTCGGGCCCTTCGCGCGCTCGGTGCGCGACCTTAGCGTCAGCTACGACGTCATGCAGGGCTATGACGCCGACGATGCCGGTTGCGCCGACCGGCCGAAGGAATCGGCTTCGCCCTTTCTCACGCGCGGGCTCGATGGGCTGCGTGTCGCCGTCGCCGGCGGTTATTTCCGAAAAGGAGCCTCGCCCGAGGCATTGAGCGCGCTCGACGGCGTCGCCAAAGCGCTCAACGCCCGCGCCGTGGAAATTCCCGAAGCGCATCGCGCCCGCGCCGCCGCTTACGTCATCACCGCGACCGAGGGCGCGGCGCTGCATCTTGAGCGCCTGCGCAAGCAGGCCAACGATTTCGATCCGGCCGTGCGCGACCGGCTGATCGCCGGCGCCATGGTGCCGTCAACGCTCGTGGTGAAAGCGCAAATTTTCCGCCGCTGGTACCGCGACCAGGTGCTGGCTCTGTTCAAGGACTGCGACGTGATCCTGGCGCCATCGACGCCGGTGACCGCGCCGAAGCTCGGCCAGCAGACTTTCATGCTCGACGGCGTCGAGATGCCGGTGCGGCCGAACATGGGCCTCTATACGCAGCCGATCTCGTTCATCGGCCTGCCGGTGGTGGCGGTGCCGGTGGCGCTCAAGCCGTTGCCGATCGGCTTGCAGATCATCGCCGCGCCGTGGCGCGAGGAGGTGGCCTTGCGCGTCGCCTTCGCGCTGGAGCAGATGGGGGCGGTTTCCGCCCCGCGGCCAAATCTTTAAAATCAAGGGAGAAACAAAAATGGAAATCGACCTGCCGGAGGTCGTGGCCGAGGTGCGCAAAGCCTTCGACGCCTACGAAGTGGCGCTGGTGAACAACGATGTCGATGCGCTAAACCGCATGTTCCGCGACGACCGGCGCACCATCCGCTATGGCGTCAATGAAGTTCTCTACGGCTATGACGCGATCAAATCGTTTCGCGTCGCGCGCTCGCCGGTCGGCCTCGGCCGCACGATTTCGCAGACCGTTATCACAACTTACGGCCGCGACTTCGCCACCGCTTCGACTTTGTACGAGCGGCCGTCGGCGGCCGGCAAGATCGGCCGGCAGATGCAGACCTGGGTGAAATTCCCGGAAGGCTGGCGCGTCGTCGCCGCCCACGTCAGCCTGATGGAGCCGCCGAAATAAATTTGTCGACCGGCATAAAAAACGCCGCGGTTCGAAAGCCGCGGCGTTTTGCATTGATAGTTGTAAGGCTACTCGATCGAGACGCCGCTCGCCTTGATCGGCGCTTCCCACTTCTTGATCTCGTCGGCGGTGAACTTGCCGAGATAGTCGGCGCCGCGGCGGTTCGGTGCGACAATGGTCGCGCCCAGACCTTCCAGGCGTTCCTTCACAGCCGGCGTGTTCATCGCTGCGACCATGGCGTCGTTGAGCTTCTTGACGACATCGGCCGGCGTGGCCTTCGGCAGATAGAGCGCGTTCCAGGTATAGGCCTGCACGTCGAGGCCCTGTTCCTTCGTCGTCGCCAGGCTCGGCAGCACCGCCGAACGCTCCGCGGTCATGATCGCCAGCGCGCGCACCGTGCCGCCGTCGATCTGCGGCTTTGCGGTCGAGATGATCTCGCACAGGAAGTCGATGCGGCCGGCGACCAGATCCTGCATCGCAGGACCCGTGCCTTTATATGGCACATGGGTGATGTCGGTGCCCATCGCGGTGTTGAGGACGACGCAGCCGAGATGCGTGGCCGAGCCGGCGCCGGCCGAGCCGAACTGCATCTTTTTCTGGTTCTCCTTGGAATAGGCGACGAATTCCTTGAGGTCCTTGGCCGGCAGGTCCTTGCGCACCAGCAGCGCGATCGGCACTTCGGCGATCAGGCCGACCGGGGTGAAGTCGGTGATGGCGTTGTACAGCGGCTTTTTATAAAGCGTCTGGCCTTGCGCCTGGGTGCCGACGGTGCCGAGCAACATGGTGTAGCCGTCCGGCTTGGCGTCGGCGGCGCGCTTGCCGCCGGTCATGCCGCCGGCGCCGCCGACGTTTTCGACGATGACGGTCTGCTTGAGCTGTTCGCCCATCGCCTGCGCCATGATGCGGCCGAGCACGTCGGTCGGTCCGCCGGCGGCGAACGGGATGATCATGGTCAAGGTGCGGTCTGGAAAGCCCTGCGCGCCGGCGATGCCCGGCAGCGCCAGAAGGCCGGCGATCGCGGCGGCGATAAATGACTTTTTCATGAGGTCCTCCCTTTATGTTGGGGAGAACCTGACTCTGCCGGTCCATCCGGTCAAGTCGATAAAAGTCGCAACACGGGCGGACGCCGGTCTAGCCGACTTCGATGATTTCCTCCGGGAACTTGTGCAAGCGCTCGCCGGGGCCGTTGTCGCCGATCAGATAATTATCGCACAGCCAGTTCAGATAGCCGGCGTGGATATAGGTCGGATGAACGACGATGTTCATGTCCTTCTCGATGGTCATCGGCTCGTCGTTGCGCACCAGCGGGCGCTCGACCAGGTCGTAGCCCTGGCCGTGGCAATAAAGCCGCGATTCCATCGGCCGGCCGTTCTTGCGCATGAAGGCGTTGAAGCCGTCCCACACCGCCTTGCTCGGCGTGCCGGGCTTGAGGAGATCGAGCGTCACCTGGCGCGACTCGATGCAGAAGGCGAGTTCGTCCTTCATCGCCTGCGGCACCTTGGCGCCGACGACGCAGGAGCGGCCGAGTTCGGTGTACATGCCGCCCGGTCCGTTATCCTCGACCAGGAGCACGAACTGGTCGCCCTTCTGGATCGTGCGATTCTGCATATGGCGGTTGCCGAAGCGGCTCGGCTGGCCGAGCGGCATCGACGCGCAGAGATAAATGCCGTTCTCGCTGCCGTGGCACTGGCTATAGGCCTGCGCCACCGCGGCGACCTCGGTGTCGCGCATGCCGGGCTTGATCGCGGCGAAGGCCGCGGCCATGGCGCCGTCCTGCATCGCGGCGGCGCGCTGGATCAGCGCCTTTTCTTCGGGGCTCTTGAACACCTTGATGCGGTCGACCATGTCGGTCGCATCGACGTGGCGCGCCTTGGAGAATTTGCGCCGCACATAAGTCGAGAGCGCATAGGACATCTGGTAATCGCCGACAAAGCCGATTGTTGCCTCGGCGAAGGGCTCGAGACCCTTGCAGGCGAGTTCCGGATCGTACGACGCGGTATAATGCGCCGAGGCGTAGCTCGGCGTGGTCAGCACCTGCTTGACGCCGCGCCAGATGCCGTCTTCGGCCGAGGGCGTCTCATTGCCGCCGAACGGGCCCTGACAAACCACGGTCATTTCATCGTCGCGGGGAAACACCACGGTGTTCGGATAACCGTTGGTCGCCGGAATGTCGGTGAACCAGCGCACGTAGCCGCCCATGTGGTCGTTATTGTTCTGCATCAGCAGAACGTCGATCTTCTCGCGCGCCATGGCCTCGCGCACGAGCTTCCAGCGGCGCTCCAGTTCGGCCGTCGAGATCGGCGTGTTGAGACGTTCCGAAAAGGCCATGAGCTAAACTCCCCAAAGAACTTACCAAGAAGCCGGTTTGCGCACGATATTGATCATGCTTTTAAGATCGCCGCCGAGAAACTTGCGCATATTGCCTTCGATGGTCGGCATGGCGCGGTCCTCGTAGCCTTCCGAATAGCCGCCGAGATGCGGGAAGACGGTGAGATTTTTGGTCTGCCACAG
>CANKBJ010000136.1 GCA_947479905.1 Bradyrhizobiaceae bacterium | reverse complement strand
TCGACAGCCGCCCCCCTGATGCCCAAGGCCACCGCGGTCTGGCTTTTGGACAATACCGCGCTGTCGTTCGACCAGATCGCCGAATTCTGCAAGCTGCACCCGCTCGAGATCAAGGCGATCGCCGACGGCGATTCGGCTCAAGGGATCAAGGGTCTCGATCCGGTCGCCACCGGGCAATTGTCGCGCGAGCAGATCGCCGAATGCGAAGCCAACCCCTCGCTCAGCCTGAAGCTGACCGAGCCGAAGGTGGCGATGTCGAGCCAGGCGCATGGCGGCAAGAAGGGCCCGCGCTATACGCCCGTGTCGCGCCGCCAGGACCGGCCGAACGCCATTCTGTGGCTGGTGCGCAATCATCCGGAACTCAAGGACGCGGCGATCATGCGGCTCGTCGGCACCACCAAGTCGACCATCGCCGCGATCCGCGACCGCACCCACTGGAACGCCGCGGCGCTGGCGCCGATGGACCCGGTGACGCTCGGCCTGTGCTCGCAGATCGATCTCGATTTCGAAGTGTCACGCGCCAACAAGGAAAAGCCGCTGCCGATCGCCTCCGGCGCGACCTTGCTGCCGGCATCGGAAACCACCGCGCGCAAGGAAGCCGAAGTGGCCGCCGCGGCGGAAGAGAAGCAGAAGTCCGGCGGCGACCTCGACGTCAGCGCCGTGTTCGCCAAGCTCAAGCAGCTCGGCGGCAAGGGCGAAGCGGAAGAAGAGTAGGCTCGTTCGCGACTCATTTTCATCTCTGTCGAAACGCCCGCGCAAGCGGGCGTTTCAGTATCCGCGTGTGCCATTCACCGCCGCGATATAGCGCGCGACCGAGCGCTCCAGCACATGTTTGGCGTTTGAGGCAATGACGCGGTCGAAATAATGGCCGTAAATCTTGTCGAAGGCGAAAGGCGCGAGCGCCGCGTCGATGCCGCCGACCTCGCGCACCGAGAGCGGAATGAAATTCGGATAGCTGCGCATGAAGGACAGCCATTTGCGGTCGGTGGTGACGGAGAGAATGTCGCCGGCGCCAATGACGCCGCGCGGCTGCTTGTCATCCTGCCAATGCAGCACCGTGCCGCCTTCAAAGTGACCGCCGCAGCGAATGAGCGTGACGCCATCCCAGAGCGTGTGCGTTTCGCCGTCCCAGTGCTGCACCGCCGGCGACGGATTCATGATCCAGTCTTTATCCGCCGCGTGCAGATAGATCGGGCAATCGAAGGATTTCGCCCATTCGCCCATCGCCGTGTAGAAATGCGGATGCGAAATGGCGATGGCTGTGACCCCGCCTTTTGCCTTGATCGCGGCGACAGTTGCGTCGTTCAAGGTGGCGACGCAATCCCACAAAATATTGCCGCCGGATGTTCGCAGCAGCAAAGCGCGCTGGCCGATAGCAAAGCCGGCGCCGATGCCGGTGACGCCCGGCTCGTAATCGCGGAACTGGTTGACGTGACTCTTTGCCAGAGCCTCCAGCGTCGTCCAGCCTTGCCCGGCTTCCGGCACATATTGCCGTTCTTCCTCGCAGATGACGCATTGCGCAGGCGGCTGCGCGCTGTCCGGATATTGCGTGCCGCAGGCGGTGCAGATGAAAGCGGGCATTTAACTCTCCGTCATTCCGGGACGCGAGCGAAAGCGAGCGGACCCGGAATCCAGAAGCACGCTCCGAGGTCTTTCCCCCTGGATTCCGGGTTCGCGGCGAAGCGCCGCGCCCCGGAATGACAGAAGACTTTGCGGCAGATGAAAGCGGGCATGACTCAAGCCTTCTTGAGAAACTCGGTGCGCAGCACCAGGCCCTTGACCTTGTCGGTGCGGCCTTCGATTTCGTCGGGATCGTCGGTGAGGTGAATGTTGCGGATCATGGTGCCGCGCTTGAGCACGGTCGACGAGCCCTTCACCTTCAGGTCCTTGATCACGGTGACGCTGTCGCCTTCCGAGAGCTTGGCGCCGTTTGAATCCTTGACGACGATGTCCATTGCGTTTGTCCTTTGTGATGCGTGCCGCATGTCGGCGCGATGGCGGGGAATTGTCAAATCCCGCGCATGCGAAAGCGCCCCTGTTGTTTGCGGCGCGGGGACGCCGTCTTCCTCCGCCTTCGCCCTTGCGGGCTTCGGCGGACAAGCTTTTCGCCCCTCGCCCATTTTCAGGCGCATATCGGGTAAACCCGACATGCGATGAGGGGTGTGGAGCGCCGCGAGGCGCGTCCGTTTAGTCTCGTACCGCGCGCCTCTCGGCACGCGGGCGCCTCTCGGCGCTCCACAAACGGCGTCTTCCGGCAGCCGGGCCGCGCTTCCGGCGGCTATTGGCCTTCCCGTGAGCGGCCGGCCCTCGGCCCTTTTGGGCACCGAGCACCTTTTGCCCCGGCAAGACCAACGGCTACGCACCGTCAGCCAGCTCCTGGCGGGGGATCCTAGTGTCCCCGGGCAGAGCCCCGGCACCGCCCGGGCGCGGAAGGAGCGTACCCTTCCGCCCGCGGGCGCCGCTATCCACCCCGCTTCAAGACGCCTCGAGAAACGCCCCTCATTGGGTGAACGATGGGATAATAAGCATAGGTTTTTGGACCTGTCAAGCAGCAGCTATTGAACCCTATAACGTTATACGTTATAGCCAGTCATGATCGTCAGCTTTGGTGACGGCGAAACCGAGAAAGTCTGGAACGGCGAACGAAGCCGGCGGCTGCCTTTGGAGATTCAGGCCACTGCCCTGCGCAAGCTGCGTCTCGTCAATGCCGCGCAACGGGTTGAGGACTTGCGCATCCCGCCGGGCAACAAGCTTGAACGGTTGAAGGCCGATCGCGCCGGAGCGTGGAGCGTTCGCATCAACGACCAGTGGCGCATTGTCTTCCGCTGGACTGAAGGAGGAGCCGAAGATGTCGAAATCGTCGACTATCACTGAGTTGCTGCCGAACCCGCATCCCGGCGAAATCCTGCTGGAGGAATTCCTCAAGCCGATGACTTTGTCGCAGACGGCGCTGGCGCGTGCGGTTGGCGTCTCCCCACGCCGTATCAACGAGATCGTGCTCGGCAAGCGCGCCATCACCGCCGACACCGACCTGCGCATGGCGCGCTATTTCGGATTGAGCGAAGGATTTTTCCTGCGGCTGCAGACCGATCACGACCTGATGGCACGGCGGCGGCAGATCGGCGAGAAGCTGAAGGCGATCAAGCCGAGGGCGGCGTGAACTCTTGTAGGGTGGGCTAAGCGAAGCGAGCCCACCATTTTTCAAGCGGTGGGCTCGGCGCTGCGCGCCTTAGCCCACCCTACGCTCGCTGATCCCAACACAACAACACTGGTTGACTAAGCAAGACGTGGATGGCCGGGACAAGCGCGGCCATGACGGTGAGTGGATTACACTTCGCGAGCCACTCCGCCGTTTGCTATCCGTCGAAAGACGGCTAACTAGCGTCATTATGCCTATCACAATAGCGGGCTTGAAATTCTGCGTACCCTCGCCCGCCGTTACTCGGAAATTCGGCCGTTTCTGAACCAAAATACATGTGACAGAAGGTTGTACGCCTCCGCCAACCGAAAATGTCTTCGTAATCAATTACGCCAAAAACAAATATCCGCTTCTTCGAGGCCATAACCGACTGAACGTCCTCATCAGAGATAACACCGAAGGTTCGGTATGTAATATACGGCTGGTTAGGCCATGCGGTAAACCTTCCGGGCTCCGGCTCGAGTTTTCTCAACTCTTCAAATCTTTCCGGCAAAATCGAAAGAACGGAAATTCCAATACTAATTGCAGAAATTTGTGCCAGTGTTTTGCCGCTATTTGAAATAAGCACATAAGCCTGCATTTTATTTTTATTGCCGAAATTAAATAAGTTTGCCGCCCTCGCTGCCACGTAGCCACGCTCGCTTCGAACGGTATTTATATGGCTAGAAAGTGCTGTATAAGCTGACAGAAAAAGCGCCATAATAGCGATGATTACTCCCGGATTCTGTTTGGTCCAATGCCAGACCTGATGTCCTTTTCGTTTCCCTATTTTCCAAATCATTTTTCTGTCATTTAGATTGGCGTTGGACAGAGAACATTTTCTTTCCGAGTTTTCTATACGCGATTATAGGCGTCCGGCTTCTATAGTTGCCTCACCCCACACCCTTCCCCTTCAACGCCTCCCCGATCTCGCCAAGAATCGCCGGATCGTCGATCGTCGCCGGCATGGTCCATTGATCGCCATCGGCGATTTTCTTGATGGTGCCGCGTAATATTTTTCCCGAGCGCGTCTTGGGCAATCGCGCGACGGTGATGGCGAGTTTGAACGAGGCAACAGGTCCGATCTTGTCGCGCACCAGCTGCACGATTTCCTTCTCGATCTCGATCGGCGCTTTGGTGACGCCCGACTTCAGCACGATGAAGCCGCACGGCACCTCGCCCTTCATGTCGTCCTTGATGCCGAGCACGGCGCATTCGGCGACATCGGGGTGGCCGGCCAACACTTCCTCCATGCCGCCGGTCGACAGGCGGTGGCCGGCGACATTGATGATGTCGTCGGTGCGGCTCATGACGTAAACGTAGCCGTCTTCGTCACGGTAGCCGGCGTCGGCGGTCTTGTAGTAGCCGGGGAATTCGTCGAGATAGGCCTCGCGGAAGCGCTTGTCGTCCTGCCAGAGCGTCGGGAACGCGCCCGGCGGCATCGGCAGCTTGATGACAATCGAGCCGATCTTGTTGGCCGGCACCTTGTGGCAGGCCTCATCGACGACATCGATTTCGTAGCCCGGCATCGGCACGCAGGCCGAGCCGTACTTCACCGGCAGCGCGCCAAGCCCCACCGGATTGCCGGCGATGCACCAGCCGGTCTCGGTCTGCCACCAGTGATCGATGACCGGCACCTTCAGCACTTCCTCCGCCCATTGAATGGTCGGCGGGTCGGCGCGCTCGCCGGCGAGGAACAGCGCGCGGAACGACGAGAGGTCGTGCTGCTTGAGAAGCTTCGCGTCCGGGTCTTCCTTGCGGATGGCGCGGAACGCGGTCGGCGCGGTGAACAAAGACACCGCTCTGTGATCGGCGCAGACGCGCCAGAACGCGCCGGCGTCCGGCGTGCCGACCGGCTTGCCTTCGTAGAGGATCGAGGTCGCGCCATGCAGCAGCGGCGCATAGACGATGTAGGAATGACCGACGACCCAGCCGATGTCGGAAGCGCACCACCACACTTCGCCGGGATCGATGTTGTAGAGATTCTTCATCGACCATTTCAGCGCGACCATGTGGCCGCCATTGTCGCGCACCACGCCTTTCGGAATCCCGGTCGTGCCCGAGGTGTATAGAATGTACAAAGGATCGGTCGAGGCGACCGGCACGCATTCGCTCGTCTTGGCGTAATTGACGGCGTGCTCCCAGACGCGGCGCCAGTCGTGGTCGCGGCCATCGATCATCTTCGCTTCCGCCTGCGGACGCTGGAGAATGAGACAGGCTTCCGGCTTGTGCTTAGCCAGTTCGATGGCTTCGTCGAGCAACGGCTTGTAGGCGATGACGCGCGTGCCCTCGATGCCGCAGGACGCCGACAGGATCAGCTTCGGCTTGCAGTCGTTGATGCGGGTGGCCAGCTCCTTCGGCGCGAAGCCGCCGAACACGACGGAGTGGATGGCGCCGATGCGGGCGCAGGCCAGCATGGCGAACACCGCCTCCGGCACCATCGGCATATAAAGGATGACAGTGTCGCCCTTGCGCACGCCGAAATCGGTGAGCATCGCGCCGAGGATCTGCACCTCGGAGAGCAGGCGGCCATAGGTGAAGGTCTGCTTGGTATTGGTGACCGGTGAATCGTAGATGATCGCCGCCTGCTGGCCGCGGCCTGCGGCGACCTGGCGGTCGACGGCGTTCCAGCATGTGTTGCAGGTGCCGCCGGTGAACCAGCGGCCGTAGATACCGGCGTCCCTGTCGAACACCTTTTTCGGCTTGTCGATCCAGTCGATCGCCTGCGCCGCCTCGCCCCAGAAGCCTTCCGGGTCGCGCGCCCAGCGCGCATAGATGTCGGGATATTGGCTGGCGGTCATAGGCGTTTCCCCTCACTCTTCCTTGCCGGCGATTGTGTCCTGCCGGGCAAATGCAAACAAGCCTTGCACAAACAAGGCTGGCAAATACGGTCCTGCTCGGCTTTGATCCGGCGCAAATTGCCCCGTCGCCGCCCTGGATTCCGGGTTCGCTTCGCGCCCCGGAATGACGAAGAATGACCATCATCACCGACCCCCTGTTCTATGTCCTGGCCATTCCGGCGGTGATTGCGCTCGGCCTGTCGAAAGGCGGCTTCGCCGGCCTCGGCCAGATGGCGACGCCGATGCTGGCGCTGGTGATGCCGCCGCTGGAGGCCGCCGCCATCATGCTGCCGATCATGATCGTGCAGGACGCCAACGCGGTCTGGGTCTATCGCAAGGACTGGAACAGGCGCGTCGTCGCCATCGTCATTCCTGGCGCGATCCTCGGCATCGGCGCCGCCTGGCTGCTGGCCGCGTATATTTCGGACGCCGCGGTGCGCGTCTTCATCGGCGTCACGACAATCGCCTTCGTTGCCTACAGCGTCGTCGGCATGCTGCGGGTGCCGCGCGAACCGACGCAGCCGGGCGTCGCCGCCGGCGTGTTCTGGGGTTCGCTGTCGGGATTTACCTCGACCATCTGCCAGGCCGGCGGCCCGCCCTATCAGATGTATGTGCTCGGCCTGCGCCTGCCGAAAATGACCTATGTCGGCACCAACGCCATCGTCTTTGCTCTGATCAACTGGCTAAAGGTTGTGCCCTATTTCGCGCTCGGCCAGTTCACCACCGAAGGCTTTGGCACGACCCTGGTGCTGCTGCCTTTGGCCATCGCCGCCAATATTCTCGGCTTCTGGCTGGTGCGGATCACGCCGCAGGAGATTTTCTACAAGATCACGCTCGGCATCATGCTGCTGATTTCCATCGAGCTGACCCGCGAGGGCATGATCGTTCTGTTGCATCGCTAGCTGTCGTCCCGGGCGAGCGCTGTTGCGCGAGGCCCGGGACCCATACGCCGCGGGCTCACGATAAGGCACGGCGTATGGGTCCCCGCCTTCGCGGGGACGACATCATTGCTAGTAGCGGCCCCTATTCGCTAACCTCAGCGAAAGAGAGGAAGCGACCCATGAATCAAGAATTGGCGCAAACGCCTTACGACACCGATCTCGACCGCAATCCGGCCAATTACCAGCCGCTGACGCCGCTCGGCTTTCTCGAGCGCGCGGCGGCCGTGTTCCCGGACCGCACCGCCATCATCCACGGGCCGCTGCGCCGCACTTACGCCGACTTCTACGCGCGGTCGCGCAAGCTCGCCTCGGCTCTGGCCAAGGCCGGCATCAAACGCGGCGATACCGTTTCGGCGATGCTGGCCAATACGCCGGCGATGCTGGAATGCCACTACGGCGTGCCGATGACGAAGGGCGTTCTCAACACGCTTAACACTCGGCTCGATGCGGCGATCCTCGCCTTCTCGCTCGACCATGCGAACGCCAAGGTGGTCATCACCGACCGCGAATTTTCCAAGGTGATGAAGGAAGCTTTGGCGCTGGCGAAAGTGAAGCCGCTGGTTATCGACTATGACGACCCGGAATATTCAGGTGCCGGCGAGCGGCTCGGCACTATTGAGTATGAGGACTTCGTCGCCTCCGGCGATCCCGGCTTCATGTGGGCGATGCCGGACGACGAATGGGACGCGATCTGCCTCAACTATACGTCCGGCACCACCGGCGATCCGAAGGGTGTCGTCTATCACCATCGCGGCGCGCATCTTTTGGCGCTGGGCAATATCGTCACCTGCGCCATGGGCAAGCATCCGGTGTATCTGTGGACGCTGCCGATGTTTCATTGCAACGGCTGGTGCTTTCCGTGGTCGATCTCGGCGGTGGCCGGCACGCATGTTTGTCTCCGCGCCGTTCGCGCCAAGGCGATGTACGATGCGATTGCAGACTACAAGGTGACGCATCTGTGCGGCGCGCCGATCGTGATGTCGGTGCTGCTCAATGCCGACACGAGCGAGAAGCGGCCGCTGCCGCATGTCGTCGAGTTCTTCACCGCCGCCGCGCCGCCGCCGGAAGCGGTGCTGGCCGCGATGAAAGGCGCCGGCTTCAACGTGACGCATCTCTACGGCCTGACCGAATGCTACGGCCCCGCCGTGGTCAATGACTGGCACACGGAATGGGACGCGCTGCCGCTGGCCGAACAGGCGGCCAAGAAGGCGCGCCAGGGCGTGCGCTACGGCGCGCTCGAAGCGCTCGACGTGCGCGATCCCGACACGATGGCGCCCGTGCCGCGCGACGGTGCGACCATGGGCGAAGTGATGATGCGCGGCAATGTGGTGATGAAGGGCTATCTCAAGAACAAGACCTCGACCGACAAGGCCTTCGCCGGCGGCTGGTTTCACACCGGCGACCTCGGTGTCATCTATCCGGACGGCTATGTTCAGCTCAAGGATCGCTCCAAGGACATCATCATTTCCGGCGGCGAGAATATTTCATCGATCGAGGTCGAGGACGCGCTGTACAAGCATCCCGCCGTGCTGGCGGTCGCCGTCGTCGCCAAGCAAGACGACAAATGGGGCGAGACGCCCTGCGCCTTTGTCGAACTCAAACCCGGCGCGCAGGCGACCGCCGACGAACTGATGCAGTGGTGCAAGTCGCAGCTCGCCGGCTACAAGGTGCCGCGCCATTTCGTGTTCGCGGAAATTCCGAAAACGAGCACGGGGAAGATACAGAAGTTTAAATTGAGAGAGATGACGAAGCAAGTGTGAGGGCGTGGGCTTATAAAAGGTCGCGGTCCTTTTGGGGGATTTGGGTATGGCCAAAGACATCGCATCGTGGGTAGCGCTTATTTCAGCCGGCCTGTCGGCGCTGCTCGGCTTGTACGCCGCTGTCGGAATCGATGTGCGCGACAACATCGACGCATTCATTGGTGATATACAACGGCAGTCGCACTGGGCGGCTTGGGCAGCAGCGACAGCCGGAATTTCGGTATTGGCGCAGGCCGCCGACAAATGGCTGAAATAGCAAGCAGCCGGCACGAGCGTTCTTTGGAATGCTCGTGCTTGAAATGCATGGGGTCGATTCCTCCACTGGCACCATTCTATTTACCAGCTCAAGTTTCTTCAACGCATGCATACGCGCGCCGCGAACTCTGAGAGCTCCCCTCCCCCTTGTGGGGAGGGTTGGGGGTGGGGGGGTGCATGGCATTGACTTGTTGCCATTACCCCCCTCCCTAACCCTCCCCCACAAGGGGGGAGGGAATAGGCTGAGATCGCCGCACCGATTCAAGACAGACTGCACACCGCCGCAAAGCGGGCTATGGTAGCCGGCCACACGGAAGCCTATCCCATGCCCGATATCCTGATCACCGACGACGGAGCGATCCGCACCATCCGGATGAACCGGCTGGACAAGAAGAACGCGCTGACGCTCGATATGTACGAGGCGATGGCGGAGGCGATCGGCACGGCGGCGACCGACAACGCCATCAAATGTCTGCTGATCGCCGGTGGGCCAAATGTCTTCTGCGCCGGCAACGACATCGGCGATTTCATGAAGGCGGCGGGCTCAGGCTCGCTCGGCCAGCCGATCCTGAATTTCCTTTACGCGCTGGCGCGCTGCGAGAAGCCGATCGTCGCCGCGGTCAACGGCAACGCCGTCGGTGTCGGCACGACGATGCTGCTGCATTGCGATTACGTCGTCGCCGGTCATGAGACGAAACTGTCGACGCCCTTCGTCGCGCTCGGGCTGGTACCGGAGGCGGCCTCCAGCCTGGTCGCGCCGCGGCTGATGGGGCATGCGCGCGCCTTTTCGCTGCTGGTGATGGGTCAGCCCTTGAGCGCGCAGGAAGCGAAGGACGCCGGCATCGTCAATGCAGTCTGCGCGGCGGAAGAGACCGAGGCGCAGGCGCTCGCCGCCGCGCAAAGAATCGCCGCCTTGCCGGCGCAGGGCGTGCTGGTGTCGCGCCGGCTGATGCGCGGGACGCCCGACGAGATTATCGCGCGCATCGACGAGGAAGCGGAAGCCTTCAAGGCGCG
>CANKBJ010000135.1 GCA_947479905.1 Bradyrhizobiaceae bacterium | reverse complement strand
CCTGCTGGAAAGAGAAAGGATCAAACGCAACACAATCCAAAATCGACGCTTGCAGCACCGAAAGAAAGCCGCCTAAACTAAAATCAGATGAGCCGGTCTATCCTGTAAATCACACCGCCATCTGTCTCAAATTATCTGACGACGGACACGCTGATGCTCAAGGGCATCTTTCCGTCGCGGCCGCTGCGCATCAACTTCACCATCGACTACCTTCCCATCGACGGCTACTGGATGATCGACCAGTTCTCGGTCTCGGCGTCGCGGGCCGATGAACCCGCGGTCGCTGCCGCGCCCGTCGCCGAACCTGCGCCGGCAGCCGTCGCCCGCAACGCCAATCCGGCTGCGTCGGGGAGTGCCGATGCCGCACAATCGTCGCTGCCGACCGGGCGGTTTGTTCCGGTGAATTACAACACCGATTACAAGCCCGCTTTCGTCCAAAATTCGCGCCTGGCCAATGGGCAATCGGCCGCTATGGCCGCCAGGCCAGCCGCGCCAGCGCGCAAGGGACAGTCGGTCTATCTGCAAGTGACATCGCAGCGCAGCGAAGCCGAGGCCAAGGCCGCCTTTAATTCGCTGCGCGGCCGATTTCCGGCGATCCTGGGCGACTGGCAGCCGATTATCCGGCGCGCCGACCTCGGCGACAAAGGTATTTACTACCGCGCACAGATTGGCCCGGTCGATGCCGCCGAAGCGGACCGGCAATGCAACGAGCTTAAATCCGTTGGCGGGCAGTGTTTCATTCAATACAATTGAGCCTGAATCGCCGTTAGCGATCGATCGCACCCCTCGGGGCTCATGAATCAATTCGATACGCGGCCAGCCGCGATGAAATCATCTCGCGGCCCCTGTGCGCGCGCGGTAGCTAGCGCGCGCCGCGCCGCGCCGTGACGCTCGGCCTCGCCGTAACGCTAGCGCTCAGTCTTTGCGCCGCGCAGCCCGCCATCGCCGAAAATCGCTGGGGCAATTCGCAAAACGCCTGGGGCAATGCAAAGAACCCCTGGGCTAATTCGAAAAATGCCTGGGGCAATGCGAAAAATCCGTGGGCCGACTCGCAAAATTCCTGGGGCCGCGCGCCGTCGCCGATCACCGGAAATAGCGGGTCGGATGCCAGTGTCAACGATGGCAAGCCCAGTAACTACGGCGGCTTTGTTACCGTCCCTTCCGGCCCCATCGCCCAGAACCCGAACATGACGCCGCGCTACGTCAATAGCGGCGACATCCCGGACGGGCTGCGCTCGCCGCAGCATCCGATCAAGCGCAAAGTGCGCAAGGCCGAGGCGACGCCGTTACCAAAGCCCAAGCCCGGTCTGCCGACGGGAAATCCGTGACGCGCCGAAAAGACGAGGCACTGCGACGGCCGAGCGTAACGTCATGAAAGCCGGCACTCAGACATTCGACTACATCGTCGTCGGCGCAGGCTCCGCCGGCTGCGTTTTGGCCAATCGCCTGAGCGCCTCGGGCCGCCACCGCGTTCTGCTGCTGGAAGCAGGCCCGCGCGACAGCAATATCTGGATTCACATTCCGCTCGGCTACGCCAAGCTGTTCACCAACCCGAAGGTCAACTGGCTGTATAAGACAGAGCCGGAGCCGGAATTGAACAACCGGCAGATTATCCAGCCGCGCGGCAAGGTGCTAGGCGGATCGAGTTCGATCAACGGCCTGCTCTATATCCGCGGCCAGTCGCAGGACTTCGACCATTGGCGCCAGCTCGGCAATGCCGGCTGGGGTTTCGACGACGTGCTGCCCTATTTCCGCAAGGCCGAGGATCAGGAGCGCGGCGCGGACGATCTGCACGGCGTCGGCGGACCGCTCGCAGTCTCCGATGTCAGCGAACCGCACCCTTTATGCGAAGCCTTCATCGATGCGGCTGGGCAAGCCGGCTTTCCGCGCACCGAGGATTTCAATGGAGCGGTCCAGGAAGGCGCCGGCTATTTCCAGCTCACCACCCGCAACGGCCGCCGCAAGTCGACCGCCGCCGGCTATCTGCGGCCGGCGCGCCAGCGCGCCAATCTCACGATCGTCACCGGCGCACTGGCCAGCCGTATTCTATTCGATGGCACGCGCGCCACCGGCGTTGAGTATCGCCAGCACGGTGGCGTCCACACCGCGCATGCAAACGTCGAGGTCGTCCTCGCCGGCGGCGCGTTCAATTCACCGCAATTGCTGCAACTCTCCGGCGTCGGGCCGGCCGAGCATCTGCAGTCGCTCGGCATTCCGGTGATCGCCAACATGCCCGGCGTCGGCGCCGATCTGCAGGACCATTATCAGGTCCGCATGCAGTATCGCTGCACCGAGCCGATCACCATGAACGATGTCGTCAATAGCTGGCATCGCCGCATTGGCGCCGGCCTGCGCTACGTCTTGCAGCGTAAAGGCATGCTGACCATCGGCGCCGGCTATGCCGGAGCGTTCCTGCGTACGCGCGCGGAACTGGAAACGCCGGACGTGCAGATCCATTTCATCATCTTCAGCGCCGAGACGACCGGCGCAAGCCTGCATCCGTTTCCCGGCTTCATTGCTTCGATCTGCCAGTTGCGGCCGGAGAGCCGCGGCTTCGTGCGTATCAAATCCAGCGATCCGGCGGCGGCGCCGGCAATCCAGCCGTGCTATTTGTCGAGCCGCTTCGACCGCGACACCACGCTCGATGGCATGAAGCTGCTGCGCACCATCATGGGCCAAAAGGCGATGCAGCACTACATCGCCGAGGAACGCGCGCCGGGTCCGGAATGCGCGAGCGATGCCGAACTTCTGGATTACGCGCGCGCCACCGGCACAACCGTGTTCCACCCGACCAGCACCTGCCGCATGGGCGCCGATCCAGCGGCGGTCGTCGATGAGCGCTTGCGCCTGCGCGGCTTTTCGGGACTGCGTGTGGTTGACGCTTCGGTCATGCCGACTTTGGTGTCCGGCAACACCAACGCGGCCGTCGTCATGATCGCGGAAAAAGGCGCCGACATGATCCTGCAGGACGCCAGCGCTTGAATCCCGCCTACATGGTCGCGCCGATCTGCCAGGGTACGAATTCGAGATCGCCGTAACCGAGGTCTTCCGATTTGGTGTGTTCGCCGGAGGCGACCGCCAGCACTTTCCTGAATATTTCCTCACCCTTCGCTTCGAGCGAGACGCCGTCGAGAATATCGCCGCAATTGATATCCATGTCGTCGGTCATGGTCTCGTAAACATAATTGTTGGTGGCGAGCTTGATCGACGGCGTCGGCTTGCAGCCAAAGGCCGAGCCGCGCCCGGTGGTGAAACACATGACATTGCAGCCGCCGGCCACCTGCCCGGTCGCGCCGACCGGATCGAAGCCGGGCGTATCCATGAACACGAAACCCTTCTCGCGCACCGGCTCGGCATATTCATAGACCGCGCGCATCGTCGTCGTGCCGCCTTTGGCTGCCGCGCCGAGCGACTTCTCAAGAATGGTGGTGAGACCGCCGGCCTTGTTGCCGGGCGATGGATTGTTGTTCATCTCGCCGCGATTGCGCTCGGTGTAATCCTCCCACCAGCGAATGCGCTCGACCAGTTTCTCGCCGACGGCGGCATTGACCGCGCGGCGCGTCAGCAGATGCTCGGCGCCGTAGATTTCCGGCGTCTCTGCCAGCACGCCCGTGCCGCCATGCTTGACCAGCAGGTCGACCGCCGAACCCAAAGCCGGATTGGCGGTGATGCCGGAATAGCCGTCGGAACCGCCACATTGCAGCGCCAGAACGACTTCGGAAGCCGGCCGCGTTTCGCGTCTGGCCTTCGCCGCGATCGGCAACATCGCCCGGATGCGTTCAACGCCTTCCGCAATTGTCTTCTTGCTGCCGCCGATCGCCTGAATGGTCATGCTCTGAAAATGGTCGCCTTCGACCAGATCATATTCGTCTTTCATGCGGTCGATCTGGAAGGTTTCGCAGCCGAGACCGACCATCAGCGCGCCGCCGAGATTGGGATGCGTTGCATAGCCCCATTGGGTCCGTCGCAACACATCCCAGCCCTCGCCCTTCGACGCCATTCCGCAACCGGTGCCATGCACGAACGGAACGACGCCGTCGATCTCCGGATAGTCCTTGAGCATGTCGGATCGATTGACGGCTTCGGCGATGAATTTCGCCACCGTTGCCGAGCAGTTCACCGATGTCAGCACGCCGATATAATTGCGCGTGCCGGTGTGCCCGTTCGGCCGGACATAGCCCTGAAATGTTTCGCGCAATTCGGGCGGCAAGATTTCGTCGTTCCTGGCGCCTTCAGCGAATTGGTAATCGCGGTCGAAGTCATGCATGACGACATTGTGTTCATGCACCCAGTCACCCGGCGCGATCGGCTGCGAGGCAAAGCCGATGATCTGGCCGTATTTGCGCACCGGCTCGTTCAGAGCGATCGGTGCGATTGCCATCTTGTGGCCGCGCGGGATGCGCTGGCGCGCCGTCGCCCCGCCGGCGGCATTGCCGACTGCGATCTGGTCCACGGCGACGATGACGTTATCGTCTTGAGCCAGACGTATGAAGCGCGGAATATCCACCGGGCAACCTCCCTCGAGCGATTTCAAGGCATTCTGCGCTCTTGCGACTGAGACGCAAGAGCCAACATCCATGCGGCAACACAGCTGTCGAAATTGCGCCGTTATTGCGCTACACCCACGTTTTCCCGAGGGATTTTATGCAGCACGAAAAAGAACAAGTCGCCCTGACGTCGATCGCCGCCTCGGCCGCGATGACCATTGCCAAAGGCATTGTCGGTGTTTCCACCGGCTCGCTGGCGATTCTGTCGGAAGCCGGCCATTCGCTGATCGATCTCGGCGCCACCATCATGACCTACGTCGCGGTGCGCGTCTCCGGCAAGCCCGCCGATGACGAGCATCACTACGGTCACGGCAAAGTGGAAAGCGTCTCGGCGCTGGGCGAGACCGCGCTTCTGTTTCTTTTGTCCGGGGTGGTGATCTGGGAGGCGGTCAAGCGACTGGTCGAGCACGAACCTCACATCGTCGTCGCCACCAATTGGGCCTTCGTCGTCATGGCGGCCTCTGTCGTTATCGATTTCTTCCGCGCCCGCGCCTTGACGCGCGTTGCCAAGGCGACACAGAGCCAGGCGCTAGAGGCCGACGCCCTGCACTTCTCGTCCGATCTATGGTCCTCGCTGGCCGTTATCGGCGGATTGATCGGCGTCAGCTTCGGCCTATGGTGGGCGGACTCCGCGGCGGCTTTAACGGTTGCGCTTCTGGTCTGCGTCGCAGGCTGGCGGCTCGGGCGTCGGACTATCGAGACACTAACCGATACCGCGCCGGTCGGCGCCGTCGCCAATATCACGGGCATTGTCGAGAAGGTCGCCGGCGTCGTCGCTGTCGAGCAGGTGCGCGCGCGCGGCGTCGGCGACAAGACCTTCATCGATCTGACTGTCGCGGTTAGCCGCACTTTGCCGCTCGACCGCGTCAGCGCGATCAAGAGCGCGGTCGAGAATGCGCTCAGCAGTCAGATGCCGGGCGCGGAGCCGAGTATCACCACCGCCCCCGTGGCGCTCGACAGCGAGACAGTCCTGGACCGCGTCATGGTGATCGCGCGCAACCGCGCGCTCGCCGTGCACCACGTCACCGTGCACAATCTTCAGGATCGGCTGGCGATTGCCCTCGACCTGGAGGTCGATGGCAAGCTGTCGCTTGCGGCCGCGCATGAAATGGCCGACGGGCTCGAAAGCGCCATTGCCAGCGAACTGGGCACCGGGGTCGAGGTCGAGACTCATATCGAGCCGCTTGAGCCGGTCGATGCGCTGGGCCGGGAAGCGCCGCCCGAGCGCGTCCACGCCGTGCAAACGGCGCTTGTGGAACTCGCGGTTCAGGACCGCGCCTTGCGCAATATCCACGATGTCCGCGTGCGCGAAACCGACGACGGCGAAATCGTCAACTTCCATTGCCACGTCGACCCGGCGATGAGCGTGCAGACCGTGCACGAGAAAGTCGACGCGCTGGAGCGCGCACTTAAGCTGCATTCCTCGCTGATCAAGCGCGTGATTGGCCACGCCGAGCCGATGCGGTGACGGCGCCGCGTGGCGCCGTCATTTATTGCCGCTGACCGAGCAACACCGTGAACGCGCCGCTACTTGACGCCGTCCTTGAACATGTCGGCAAGTTTGGCCGTGTCGGCGGCGATGATCGCATCGAAGGCATCCGGCGCCAACGCCATCGCTTCAACGCCTTGCGCCGCGAACTTTGCCTTGATGTCGTCGGTCTTGAGAATTTCGGCGACGTCGCGATTCACCTTGGCGATGATCTCGCGCGGCGTGCCGGCCGGCGCCAGCAGGCCGAACCATGAGTCGTATTTAAACCCCGGCAGCGCGGCTTCGCCAATGGTCGGAGTATCCTTCATGGTCGGGTTGCGCGTCGCGGTCGCAACCGCCAGCGCACGAACCTTGCCCGCCTGCACCAATTCGGCACCGACATTGATCGGGGTGAAATACATCTGCGTGTCGCCGCGCATGACGCTGGTGACGGCCTCAGGCGCGCCCTTATACGGCACATGAACGAGGTCGATCTTAGCGGCCTCCTTGAACATGGCGACGGCGATGAAGGTCGCGCTCGCTGGCCCCGGCGACGCGAAATTAAACTTGCCCGGATTGGCCTTGGCGAGGTCGATGAATTCCTTGACCGACTTTGCCGGCGAGTCCGGCGGCACAATCAGTACGACCGGTACCGACGCGACGGGCGTTACGCCGGAAAAATCTTTCACCGGATCAAAAGTCAGACTTTTGTTGATGACCCCTGCGATGGTGTGACCGTTGGAGGTCATCATCAGCGTGTAGCCATCCGGCGCGCTCTTGGCGACCGAGGTCGTGCCGGGAATCCCCGGACGGTTTTCGACCAGCACTGTCTGGCCCCAGGCGGTCGTCAGCTTGTCGGCGACGATGCGCGCCAGGATATCGGTGGAACTGCCGGCCGAAAATGGCACGACAATGCGAACCGTCTGGCTCGGATAGGCCTGCGCCCATGCCTGCCCGCCGGACGCGAAACTCACAACGGCCGACGCCGCCACAGCCAATAGTGTGCGGCGATGAATACTCAAGTGAACGCCCATAAGAACCTCCCTTAAAAAACAAGCGGGTTAGAAACCGCTCTCTTGTCGCGAATTGATACCACGGCACGCAGCCACCGGCGAGCGCAGGCGCCTGTTGCTAAAGGTCGCAACAGAAGCAATTGACCTGCTTCCAATTCGCCACCGGACCCCTTAGATCAATTGTATGCGCACAGACATTGCCCAGCCGATCCGCCTCAAAGATTATCGTCAGCCGGACTGGTGGGTGGACACGGTCCATCTCGACGTCGCCCTGCATCCAACAGCGGCCAGGGTGCGCGCGACGCTGGCGCTGCGGCCCAATCCGGACAGCGCCGCGGCCCCTCTTGTACTCGACGGCGACGGCCTGACCTTGATCTCGCTCAAGCTCAATGGCGCGCAATTGCTTGCCGACGGCTACATCGCCGGTCCGGATAGCCTGACCATTCCGCAGCCGCCCAACGGGCCGTTCACGCTTGAGATCGAGACGCTGGTCGACCCTACCGCCAACACGCAATTGTCCGGGCTTTATCGTTCCAGCGGCACTTATTGCACGCAATGCGAGGCCGAGGGCTTTCGCCGCATCACTTATTTTCCGGACCGCCCGGATGTGATGGCAATCTACACCACACGCATCGAAGCCGACAAAACGCAAGCGCCGGTGCTGCTGGCGAACGGCAATCTGACCGACAGCGGCGACCTGCCCGGCGGCCGGCATTTCGCGGTCTGGCACGATCCGCACAAGAAACCGTCTTATTTGTTCGCACTGGTCGGCGGCGATCTCGCCCGCGTGGAAGATAAATTCGTCACCATGTCGGGCCGCGACGTCACGCTGCGCATCTATGTCGAGCACGGCAAGGAAGATCGCTGCGGCTACGCCATGGACGCGCTCAAGCGCTCGATGCGCTGGGACGAGGACGCCTTCGGCCGCGAATACGACCTCGACATCTTCATGATCGTCGCCGTGTCCGACTTCAACATGGGCGCGATGGAGAACAAGGGCCTCAACGTCTTCAACGACAAATACGTGCTGGCGTCGGGCGACAGCGCCACCGACAGCGATTTTGCCGGCGTCGAGGCCGTCATCGCCCACGAATATTTCCACAACTGGACCGGCAACCGCATCACCTGCCGCGACTGGTTCCAGCTTTGCCTGAAGGAAGGCCTGACGGTTTTCCGCGATCAGGAATTTTCCAGCGACATGCGCTCGCGCCCGGTCAAGCGCATCGGCGATGTGCGGGGGTTGCGCGCCGCGCAGTTCATCGAGGATTCAGGACCGCTGGCGCATCCTGTCCGGCCCGATCAATACAAGGAAATCAATAATTTTTACACCAGCACCATTTACGAGAAGGGCTCGGAAGTGGTGCGCATGGTCCACACCTTGATCGGAGCGGAGAAATTCCGCGCCGGCATGGATCTTTATTTCGAACGCCATGACGGCGAAGCCGCCACCGTCGAACAGTTCATCCAGTGTTTTGCCGACGTCAGCGGCCGGGATATGACCCGGTTCATGCTCTGGTACAGCCAGGCCGGAACGCCCGTCGTCACGGCCGGCGCGCGCTACGATGCGGCGGCGAATACATACACGCTCAATCTGAAACAGACCGTACCACCGACGCCCAATCAGCCGATCAAATTGCCTATGGTGATTCCGCTGGTCACCGGGCTGGTCGGCAAGGACGGCCGCGATCTGCCGCTCACACTCGCCAATGGGACCACATTGGAGCGCGGCGTCACCGTTCTTGACGATACCGAGCAGACATTCACCTTCACTGGTATCGCCGAGCGCCCGGTGCTGTCGATCAACCGCGGTTTTTCAGCGCCAATCAAGCTGTCGAGCGATATCGACGCCGCCGACCTCGCCTTCCTCGCCGCGCATGACAGCGACCCGTTCAATCGCTGGCAGGCGCTGCAAACCGTGGCGATGCGGTTGTTGATCGATAATGTGACGCGGCTGCGCGACGGCGAAACGCCGAAGAGCGACGACGGCCTGCGCGCGGCGCTCGCCGCCATTCTCGATGACGCCACCCTGGAGCCGGCCTTCGTCGCGCTGGCGCTGACCCCGCCCGGCGACAGCGATATTGCCCGCGAAATCGGCCGCGATATCGATCCCGATGCGATCTACCGCGCCCGCCTCGGGCTGCGCCGCGATATCGGCGTCAATCTCGGCGCTGCGCTTGCCGCCGTCTATGAGCGTATGGCGACGCGCGAACCCTATTCTCCCGACGCGACAAGCGCCGGCCGCCGCGCCTTGCGCAATACCGCGCTCGATCTGCTGGCGGCGCAAGGCGCGCCGGATGCGATTGCGCGGGCGGCACGCCAATACCAGACAGCCGACAACATGACCGACCGCTTCGCCGCGCTCGCCACCTTGTCGCAACACGGCACGCCGGAAAGAAGCACGGCGCTCGCCGACTTCTACAAGCGCTATGCCGGCGATGCGCTCATCGTCGACAAATGGTTCTCGCTGCAGGCGGCGACGCCCCAGGACGATACGCTGGCCAATGTCCGCGCTCTCACCGGCCACCCGGCTTTTTCGTTCGCCAACCCGAACCGGGTCCGCGCGCTGATCGGCGCCTTCGCGCAAGGCAATCACACCCAGTTCAACCGCGCCGATGGCGCAGGCTACGAATTCCTCGCCGATACCATTCTCGCGCTCGATCCGAAGAATCCGCAGCTGGCGGCGAGGCTGGCGACGGCCTTCCGTACGTGGCGGACGCTGGAAGTAGGCCGGCAGAGCAAGGCGCTGGCCGCGCTGCGCCGGATCAAAGCTACCTCCGGCCTGTCGCGCGATCTTTCCGACATTATCGAACGCGCCACGGCTTAAACACCTGCCGCTTAGCCCTTGAGCGGACTCATGTTTCAGTGGGTAACGATTTTTTCATAATTGACTCCTGCGGACTCTCGACAAATCAGCGGCCATCGATTCCAATCGCCTTGCTGATTCGGGCGGGTATTGCGGTGCTTCCGGCT
>CANKBJ010000134.1 GCA_947479905.1 Bradyrhizobiaceae bacterium | reverse complement strand
GCTGCGGGTGACGCCGCCGAGGATGAATTCGCGCAGGCGCGAATGGCCGTAGCCGCCCATCACGATCATGTCGGCCGATGAATCGGCGGCATAGGACAGGATGGTCGAGGGCACGTCGATCTCGGTCGAAGTTATGCGCTTGACGTCGACCTTGAGGCCGTGACGGGCAAGATGCTGGCCGAGATCGGCGCCGGCGATCTCGTCGCCTTTGCCCGGTTTGCTGGCGACGATGACGATTTCCACCAGCCCGGCCTTTTTCAACAGCGGCATGCTGTCGGCGACGGCGCGGGTGGCGGCGCGGCTGCCGTCCCAGCACACCATGACGCGGTCGAGCTTCAGGCCGGCCTTCTGGATGAACGGCACGAAAATCACCGGACGGCCCGATTCGAACAAAGCTGCCTCGTCGAGCACTTCATCGGGCAAGCCTTCGTCACGGTCGGCCTGGCCGACCACGACCAGATCGAAACGGCGCGCGATATGCGCCAGCCGGTCGGCGGCGCCGGACACGCTGGCGCTCTGAACGAGGGTCTCGGCCGACACGCCGGTACGCTTGGCGGCGGCCTCGAAGCGGGCGACCGCGTCGCGCGCCTTTTTGTCGCTTTCGACGCGCTGCGATTCGATGAACTCGGGCGGAATGCCGCCCATCACCGCGCCCGGAATGATCGGCTCGTAGGAAAAGGCGAGACCGGTGACATGCGCCGCGTAGGCATCGGCGATCGAAATGGCGAATTCGCCGGCGGGATCGCGCGCGCCCAGGCCCAGACTGACGACAATATCCTTGATCATGACAGCATTCCTCCTGATGGGCCGGGCGCGCCCGGTTGAGCGGACAATGCCCGGCCGCGCCTGCCTTGGCGTTGACAGAAGTCAAATGTCTGCCGCGCCGGTTTGCCGGCGCGAGAGCGTGCCAGCTACTTCGGCTTGCCGTCGGCGCCAAACTGCTTGAGGTAGGCCCACAGGCTCTTGGCTTCGGTCTCGTTCTTGATGCCGGGGAAGATCATTTTGGTGTTCTTGATCTTGGCGCGCGGGTCCTTGATGTAATCGAGGAATTGCGCCTCATCCCAGGTGATGCCGGAATTCTTGTTGGCGTCTGAGTAGCTGTAGCCCTCGATACTGCCGGAATGGCGGCCATCGAGGCCGTTCAGCACCGGACCTACCTTGTTCTTGGCGTCGGCGCCGACAGCGTGGCAGGGCAGGCATTTCTTGAACGACTGCTCGCCGGCGGCGACGTCCTGGGCCTGTACGGTTTGCGCAGTCACGGCGACAACCGCCGCCGCGACAAGGAAAGCAAATTTCATCACGTCACTCCCTCTTCAATCCGGTTAGTCTGCCGTCTTTTGGCTATCGGTTCCACAATATTCCAAATTGTGAATGCTTCCGGCGGCGGCCTGTGTCAACCATCAAATGGCTGGTATCGTCGCCTATGACAACGGCTGGGAGACCATAAGATGTCAGTTCGCATGCCGGAGCCGGATGGCGCGGTCCTCGCCAGGCGCGCGCAGATCGTCAAGGCGCTGCGCACCATGGTGCCGGGCGAAGGCGTCATCGCGTCCGAGCGGGAAATGAAGCCGTTCGAGACCGACGGGCTCACAGCCTATCACCAGTTGCCGATGGTCGTGGTGCTGCCGGAAACCACCGAACAGGTGTCGCAGGTTTTGGCCTATTGCCATGCCGAAGGTATCAAGGTGGTGCCGCGCGGGGCGGGCACATCCTTGTCCGGCGGGGCGTTGCCGCTCGCCGACGGGGTGCTGCTGGGCATGGCCAAGTTCAATAAGATCAAGGAAATCGATTTCGACAACCGGGTCGCGGTGGTCGAGCCGGGCGTCACCAATCTGGCGGTCTCGACCGCGGTGGCGCATGCCGGCTTCTATTACGCGCCCGATCCGTCGTCGCAGATCGCCTGCACCATCGGCGGCAATGTGGCGGAGAATTCCGGCGGCGTGCATTGCCTGAAATACGGCATGACCACCAACAACGTGCTCGGCTGCGAGATCGTGCTGATCACCGGCGAGGTGCTGCGCATCGGCGGCAAGCATCTGGATTCGGAAGGCTACGATCTGCTCGGGCTGATCGTCGGTTCCGAAGGCCTGCTCGGCGTCGTCACCGAGGTGACGGTGCGGCTGTTGAAGAAGCCGGAGACGGCGCGCGCCGTGCTGGTCGGCTTTCCCTCGTCGGAAGATGCCGGCGCCTGCGTGTCGGCAATCATCGGCTCGGGCATCATTCCCGGCGGCATGGAGATGATGGATGGCCCGGCGATCAAAGCGGCCGAAGCCTTCGTCCATGCCGGTTATCCGCTCGACGTCGAGGCGCTGCTGATCGTCGAACTGGACGGGCCGGGGACGGAAGTCGATTATCTGATCGCGCGCGTCGAGCAGATCGCCAATGAGAACCGCGCGGTGTCGTGCAAGGTCTCGACCTCGGAGCAGGAGCGGCTTCTGTTCTGGGCCGGGCGCAAGGCGGCGTTCCCGGCGGTCGGCCGCATCTCGCCTGACTATTACTGCATGGACGGCACCATTCCGCGCGCGCAATTGCCGCTGGTACTCAAGCGCATGAAGGAATTGTCGGCCAAATATGGTCTCTCGGTCGCCAATGTGTTTCACGCCGGCGACGGCAATCTGCACCCGCTCATTCTCTATGACTCCAACAAGCCCGGCGAACTCGACCGCGCCGAGGCTTTCGGCTCGGACATTCTGAGGCTGTGCGTCGAGGTCGGCGGCGTCCTGACCGGCGAGCACGGCGTCGGCGTCGAGAAGCGCGACCTGATGCCGGTGATGTTCTCCGAGATCGATCTTGCCGCGCAGCAGCGCGTCAAATGCGCCTTCGACGCCAAGGGCCTGCTTAATCCCGGCAAGGTGTTTCCGGTGCTGCACCGCTGCGCCGAACTGGGCCGCATGCACATCTCCGGCGGCAAGCTGCCGTTCCCGGATATTCCGAGGTTTTAACGGTATCGACGATCATGCTAGGGTGATGGGATGACAAGCCACCTCAAAGAAGTGCTTGAGCGCGTAGAGACTTGGTCCGAACAGGATCAAGAAAAACTGGCGCAGGTTATTCTTGAACTTGAAGCTCAGTTGTTGATGTCGGATGAACTCACGCCGGCGCAATTGAAGGCGATTGATGAGGGCGTGGCGGCGGCGGACCGGGGTGAGATCGCGAGCGACCAACAGGTTAAGGCTCTTTTCGCGAAATTCCGCCGCTCATGAAAGTCAGCTACACCGACCTGGCTTTTGCCGAGTTGGAATCTATTTATGACGATCTAAACCGGGTTAATCCACAAGCTGCGGATCGCTTTGCAGATCGGCTCTTCCAAATTGAAGATCAAATCAGGATGTTTCCGTCGGCCTTCCAGCGTTTGCCAAATCGCCCCCGAATTCACCGCGCCGCACTTGTCCGGTTTCCTTATTTGCTTTTCTACATTTTGAAAAAAAACGAAGCTGTCGTCGTCAGGGTCATCCACGGCGCGCGCGATAAGCCCTGGGAAAACCTGTGACCGACATTCTCAAGCCAAACGACACCAAGCAAGTCGAAGAGGCCGTGCGCTGGGCGCTCGGCAACGACAAGGCGTTGGAACTGCTCGGGCAGGGCTCGAAGCGTGCGCTCGGCCGGCCGAGCCAAACCGACATCACGCTCGACCTTTCAGGGCTGTCCGGCGTCACGCTCTACGAACCGGCCGAACTGGTGCTGTCGGCGAAAGCCGGCACGCCTCTGGCCGAGATCGAAGCGCTGTTGGAGAAGAACAACCAGCAGCTTGATTTCGAACCGATGGATTACGGGCCGCTGCTCGGCGGTGCGGCGGGGCAGGGAACGCTCGGCGGCGCCATCGCCACCAACCTGTCCGGGCCGCGCCGCATCAAGGCCGGCGCGGCGCGCGATCACTTCCTCGGCGTGACGGCCGTCACCGGCCGCGCCGAGACCATCAAGTCCGGCGGCCGCGTGGTCAAGAACGTCACCGGCTACGACATGTGCAAGGTGCTGGCCGGCTCCTGGGGCACGCTGGCTGCGATGACTGACATTACCATCAAGGTGCTGCCCAAGCCGGAGACCGAGGCGACCGTCGTCGTCGAAGGCCTCGACGATGCGCGCGCCTGCGCGGCCATGTCCGCCGCGATGGGCTCGTCCTGCGACGTGTCGGCGGCGGCGCATCTGCCCGATCACGTTGCGTCCTATTTCGACGGCCTGCCAAGGCCGGAAGCGGCCACCGCGCTGCGGCTGGAAGGCGTCGCGCCCTCGGTCGCGCATCGCAAGGAAACTCTGGCCGCGCTGATGAAGGCGTTCGGGCCGGTCGCGCTGCTAGATGAGGCCAATTCCAGGGCGCTGTGGCGCAGCGTCCGCCAGGTGAAGCCGTTCGCGGTGTCGCAGGAACGGCCGCTGTGGCGCATCTCGACCGCGCCGGGCAAGGGCTTTGAGGTCGCGGCGGCGATCACGCCTGCGGCGCAGATGTTTTATGACTGGGGCGGCGGGCTGATCTGGGTGGCGATGCCTTTTGCCGACGAACCCGATGCCGGCTCGATCCGCCGCGCGGTGGCCGAACTCGGCGGCCACGCCACTCTGGTGCGGGCGCCGGCCGCGTTGCGCGCCTCGGTCGCGGTGTTCGAGCCGCAAGGCGCCGGGCTTGCCGCGCTCAGCAAGCGGGTGAAAGACGGTTTCGATCCCAAAGGCGTGCTCAATCCCGGCCGCATGTGGGCGGGGGTGTAGCGCCATGCAAACCAGTTTCTCCCTCGCGCAAATGATGGACCCGCAGACCGCGGAGTCGGAAAAAATCCTGCGCGCCTGCGTGCATTGCGGCTTCTGCACCGCGACCTGTCCGACCTATGTGTTGCTCGGCGACGAACTCGATAGTCCGCGCGGCCGCATCTATCTCATCAAGGAAATGCTCGAGCAGGGGCGGCCGGCGACCAAGGAGGTCGTCAAACACATCGACCGCTGTCTGTCTTGCCTGTCCTGCATGACGACCTGTCCGTCCGGCGTGCATTACATGCATCTGGTCGATCACGCCCGCGACCACATCGAGCAGACCTACAAGCGCCCGCTCGGCGACCGCCTGATTCGCGGCCTGCTGGCGCGGGTGTTGCCGAACCCGGCGCTGTTTCGGCTGGCGGCGGTCGGCGGCTGGCTCGGCAAGCCGTTCGCGCCGGCGCTGCGGGCGCTGGGTTTAAAGCGCCTGGCGGCGATGCTGCTCCTGACGCCGGGCCGGCTGCCGGCCTCAGTGGGCGATTTCACCGGCAAGGTATTTCCGGCGACGGGCAAGCGGCGCGGCCGGGTGGCGCTTTTGTCCGGCTGCATCGGGCCGGTGCTGCGTCCCTCGACCAACGAGGCGACGATTCGCCTGCTCAACCGGCACGGCATCGAGGTGACGATCGCCGAAGGCGACGCCTGCTGCGGCTCGCTGGTGCATCACATGGGCCGCGAGGAGCAGGCGCTGGCGCAGGCGCGCAGTCTGATCGATGCCTGGACAGCGGAAGCCGAACGCGGCGCCCTCGACGCGATTCTCGTCACCGTTTCCGGCTGCGGCACGACGGTGAAGGACTATGGCTTCATGTTCCGCAACGATGCGGCCTATGCCGTCAAGGCGGCGCGCGTATCCGCGCTGGCCAGGGACGTGACCGAATATCTCGCCACGCTTTCCATGCAACCCGGCGCCACGTCGCCGGGCCTGACGGTCGCCTATCACGCCGCTTGTTCGCTGCAACACGGACAGAAGGTAGTGCATGCACCGAAAGATTTGCTTTCCAAGTTGGGCTTTGTCGTCAAAGATGTGGCGGAAGGCCATTTGTGTTGCGGCTCGGCGGGCACCTACAACATTCTTCAGCCGGATATCGCGAACCGGCTGCGGGACCGCAAGGTTGCCAATATCGAACGGCTGAAGCCGGATGTGATCGCGGCCGGAAATATCGGCTGCATGACTCAGATCGCATCCGGTACTGCCATCCCGGTGGTCCATACGGTCGAGCTACTCGACTGGGCGACCGGCGGTCCGATACCGGAGCAGCTCGCCCGCAAAGGTGAAGGCCGCGCCGGCTGAGGCGGCAGGCTGCGGCTACAAGGCCGTCAGTGGTGAGTTGGTGGCGTGCAAAGGACGGAAGGTCGCGGCGCGTGGCCGAGGCTTCGAGGGGCTAGAATTTTTTCTGAACCGATCGGGAGGTCGATCATGGCGAAGAAGCGTAAGAAGGCGTCTAAATCCAAGAAAGCGAAGAAGGCAGCGCCTGCGAAAAAGAAGGCGCTGAAGAAAACTAAGAAGGCGAAAGCGGCCAAGAAGAAGGCCGCGCCCGCCAAGAAGGCAAAGAAGAAGTCCGCGAAAAAGCCGGCGCCGAAGCCGGCGGCTGCCCCGGTTCCACCGCCGGCCGGTTCCGGCTCGGTGATGCCGAGTTTCTCAAGCCTGTTTGGCGGCGGCAAGACCGAGAACTAAAAGACCGACAGCCAGCCTTGCGGGCTGCTGGATGAAAATGGCGGCTGCCGCGAGACCTCGCGCGCAGCCGTTTTTTTTAGATGTCGTCTTGATTTCCGAACCGTAATTTGCGTTGCGCGGCCGTGACGCCGCGCCGCTTGCACCCCCGATTGCATCGCCTGGGCTGGCCGCATAGCATGCCGCCACGATGACCTTCGCGGGCCGTAACTTGGCGGTCCGGTCAGGTCGCAATACATAAGAATTCGCGCGTTGAGCGAGAGGGAGCCATTCACTATGCCTTATAACATCCTGGTCCTGGGCGCCGCCTATGGGTCGCTGCTGGCGTCGAAAATGCTGTTCGGCGGCCACAAGATCCATCACGTCTGTTTACCGGCGGAGGCGGACCTGATCAATGCCGAGGGCTTCAAGGTGAAGCTGCCGGTGCGCGGCCGCGCCGAGCCGGTGCTGCTCGATTCGCAAAAACTGCCTGGCAAGGTCACCGCCGGCGGCGCGCAAGGCGTCAACCCGAAGGATTACGACCTGGTCGCGCTGGCGATGCAGGAGCCGCAGTACCGCTCGCCCGGCGTGCGCGAACTGCTCGACGCGGTGGCAAAATCCAAGGTGCCGTGCATGTCGATCATGAACATGCCGCCGTTGCCTTATGTGAAGCGCATCCCCGGTCTCGATTACGAGGCGCTCAAGCCGGCCTATACCGACCCGACGGTGTGGGACAATTTCGATCCCGGCCTGCTGACCCTGTGCAGCCCGGACCCGCAAGCGATTCGTCCGCCCGACGGCAAGGCCAACGAACTGCTGGTCACCCTGCCGACCAACTTCAAGGTCGCCAAGTTTGACAATGATTCGTACACGCAAATTCTGCGCAATCTGGAAGCCGACATCGAAGCGGTTCGTTTCGACGTGCCGGAAGGCAAGATCGAACTGCCGGTGAAGCTGCGCGTCTATGATTCGCTGTTCGTGCCGCTGGCCAAGTGGTCGATGCTGCTCGCCGGTAACTACCGCTGCATCACCAAGGACGGCATGCGCACGGCGCAGGAAGCCGTGCATACCAACATCGAGGAATCGAAGTCGGTGTACAATTTCGTCTTCGATCTCTGCGTCAAGCTCGGCGCCAATCCGGCCGATCTGGTGCCGTTCGAGAAATACGCCGCCGCGGCGCAAAGCCTGTCGCGTCCGGCCTCGGCGGCGCGCGCGCTTCAGAATGGCGCGCAATATATCGAACGCGCCGACAAGCTGGTGCAGCTCATCGCCAAGCAGAAAGGCCTGAGCAATCCGGCGATCGACGCGCAAGTGGCGCTGGTCGATGCCCGCCTTGAGGCCAACCGCAAGAAAGCAGCCGCCTGAGCCATCGCGAAACGGGGTTGCGGACCGACGGCTAACGCCAATCCAGAACGTCAAAATGTCCGGGGGACCGGTTTGCCAGCGCGGCAAGCCGGTCCTTTCCGCGTTCTGGGCCCGGAGAATCGGGTCATAAGCCGATCCGGAAGCCTTGCGTTAACCGCTCAATGGGGCGGCAGCCGACGGCATTTCGGCACCGTTTCTCGGGCTAGAAATGCGATATCCGCGCAACACTGTGACAGTTTCTTTGAATAAACAGCTGAATCGCCCAAAAAGGCAGCAGTTGCTGATGTTTTCGCCTTGCTGGGGAAGCCCTGCAAGGATGTAGATTATTCGGTAATGCACGCCCTTTTGCGTACGGGTCGGTCGCAGCCAAGCCGGTGTTGGGAATGGTTAGTGCGCAAATGTGACGAGCTTTTTGTATCGGCTGCAAGTCGATCGAACCTAAGAAAAAAGGGGCAGGGTCCTATGAAGAAAGTTATGCTGTCAGTTATCGCGGCGCTTGCGGTTACCGCGGCCGCGCCGGCCTTCGCGGCCGATATGCCGGTGAAGGCGAAGAAGGTCGTCGTCGCGACACCGTCGCCATGGGATATCGCCTTCGGCACCGCGCTCACCAGCGACTATGTCCTGCGCGGCGTGTCGCAGTCCAACCATGGTCCTGCCGTGCAGGGCTATTTTGAAGTTCGCTACAACATCAACGATATGTGGCAGCTTTATGCCGGTGTCTGGAGTTCGAGCTTGTGGACCGGTCTGGCCAATGCTGAAGTCGACCCGAACGCCGGCGTGCGTTTGGCCCTCGGCAACTTCGGCCTCGATGTCGGCTACGTCTATTACGGCTACCCGGGCGGCGTCACCGCGACGCTTAACAATGGCAGCTACGGTGAAGTCTACATCAAGCCGTCGTATAAGTTTAACGACATGTTGACCATCGGCGGCATCTACGAAACCGGCTTCAATGATTTCAACGCCAAGCGCAATTCCGTCATCGGCGGCGGCGCTGCGTGGGTCGGCGATGCGCGTCACTCCTTCTACGCCGTTAACGCCATGATTACTTTGCCGTGGCAGCCCGCCGGGCTCACCGTCTCGGTCAATCCCGAGATCGGTCGCGAAGTGTACAGCTCCGGCGTCACTCTCAACCAGGGCAGCGTCAGCGACACGTTCTGGGATGTTGGCCTGATCCTCAACTACAAGGCCGCCACTCTCGACCTGCGCTACTGGGGCACCAATGCCAAGCCGTCGGCTGCTGGCAACCAGTGCGGCAACACCACCACTGGCGGACCGAACCTCTGCGGCGATCGTTATGTCGCTACCCTCAAGTTCGACACCACCTTCTCGGCCCTCAAGTAGGCTGATGATCGCTTAGGCCGAATTCTGTAAATTCGGCTGCAAAGGGCGGCGGTTCCTAAAAGGACCGCCGCCCTGTTGCGTTCTGGGCTTTGCTTTCTGTCCAGCCGCGCGTCTGTCCAGCCGTGCATTCGTTAAATGGAATTCCGATGATGAACCGGCGCGAATGGCTCGCCGTCCTGGCAGGCGCGGCCGGCGGCACGGTCGCGATCGGCGCGATGGAATATTTCGCCACGCGCAACACCATGCCGGTGATGGCGGTGCCTTTCGCAACGCCATTGTCCTGGTCCTTGGTTCACCGGAAGTCGACGCCGCGCAGCCACGCGCGCTGATCGGCGGCCACCTGATCTCGACCATCGTCGGACTGCTGGTGCTGTGGGTGGCGGGGCCGACGCCCTGGGCCGCCGCACTCGCCGTCGGCCTGGCCATGGTCGCGATGCATGCAACGCGGACCTTTCACCCGCCGGCAGGCATCGATCCGCTGCTCGTCGTGGTCAACGCCATGCCGTGGTCGTTCCTGCTGGTGCCGGTGGCCGCCGGCGCGCTGGCATTGGCGCTATTCGCCTATTGCTGGCATTTGGCGGTGCGCCGCTTCGACTGGCCGACGCGCTGGTGGTAATGCGCATGATCCCGAAAAGCATGCCCTCGGGCTGGACCCGTGGGTGGGAACCGGTTTTCGGATAAGATCGTGCGCCCTTACGAGACTATTTCGCCGCTGTCGCGCAGCCAGAATCGGTCGCCCTCCCGGTTGAAATTCAAACGGCGGCGATGGAACGCGGCCAAAGTCGAGCGGTGGCCGATCGAAACGATGGTGGTCTTGGCCAGCCGCTGCTCGATCAGCCGATAGACGGCGGCCTCGGCCTCCTCGTCGAGCGAGGCGGTGGCCTCGTCGAGGAACAGATAGTCCGGCGCCAGCAG
>CANKBJ010000133.1 GCA_947479905.1 Bradyrhizobiaceae bacterium | reverse complement strand
CCCAAGCGTGTTTTTAACCTGGCCGGGCTGTTGGGCAGCGCCGGACGCAAGAGAGGATAACCGATGTCGCTAACGACCGAACGCAAGGCCGAAGTGATCAAGGCCAATGCGACCAAGAGCGGCGATACTGGATCGCCGGAAGTGCAGGTTGCGATCCTGTCGGAACGCATCAATACGCTGACCGACCACTTCAAGCAGCATACCAAGGACAACCATTCCCGGCGCGGTCTGCTCAAGATGGTGTCGACGCGGCGTTCGCTGCTCGACTATCTCAAGAAGACCGATGAGGCGCGTTACAAGGCGCTGATCGAGAAGCTCGGCATTCGCCGTTAAAATAGTAGCGCGCGCGGGGCTCACAAGCCTCGCGCGTTTTTTGCATGCGAAGCGGGCGCGAAACTTAGTGTCCGTCATTTAAGTCCGGCGGCGATGGCGCCACCGGACAATCAGGGACCGGGCGATAGGCGTCCGGTCATACAACGCCAATGTTCTTTAAAGTCATGGCAGGATCGCCAGACGCTGTTCGCACCCCGCTTTCCATGTGGGCGTGCGGTACAGTCTCTCGCCGTCTTGCTCATGGCTTTGAGGCTCTGGCCGAAACCATGAGAGAAAACCGCAATGTTTAAAGTTCATCGAGTCGAACTCGATTGGGGTGGGCGTCCGCTCATCCTCGAAACCGGCCGCGTCGCCCGTCAGGCCGACGGCGCCGTGTTCGCCAGCTACGGCGAGACCACCGTGCTCGCCACCGTCGTCGCCGCCAAGAAGCCGCGCGAAGGCGTCGACTTCCTGCCGCTGACCGTCGACTACCAGGAAAAGTATTACGCCGCCGGCCGCATTCCGGGCGGCTACTTCAAGCGCGAAGGCCGTCCGACCGAAAAGGAAACTCTGGTTTCCCGCCTGATCGATCGCCCGGTGCGTCCGCTGTTCGCCGATGGCTGGCGCTGCGAAACGCAGGTCATCGTCACCACGTTGTCGCACGATCTGGAAAACGATCCGGATATTCTCGCGATGGTCGCCGCCTCCGCCGCGCTCACCCTTTCGGGCGCGCCGTTCATGGGTCCGATCGCCGCCGCGCGCGTCGGCTTCATCAATGGCGAATACGTCCTCAACCCGACGCTCGACGAGATGACCGAGACCCAGCTTGAGCTGGTCGTCGCCGGCACCACCGACGCCGTGCTGATGGTCGAATCGGAAGCCAAGGAACTCAACGAAGACGTCATGCTCGGCGCCGTGATGTTCGGACATCGCCACTTCCAGCCGGTGATCGAAGCCATCATCCAGCTGGCCGAGAAAGCCGCCAAGGAGCCACGCGACCACGTCGTCGCCGATGACTCCGCGCTGGAAAAGGAAATGCTCGGCATCGCCGAGAAGGAACTCCGCGCGGCCTATTCGATTCCCGCCAAGCAGGAGCGTCAGAACGCCGTCGCCGCCGTCAAGGCCAAGGTGATGGAGCACTACGCGCCGGGCGGCGTCGAAAACCCGCAAATCCCGAAGCTGCGCGTCGCTGCCGTGTTCAAGGAACTCGAAGGCAAGATCGTTCGCTGGAACGTGCTCGACACCAAGAAGCGCATCGACGGCCGCGATCTCACCACCGTGCGCCAGATCGAAGTGCAGACCGGCGTTCTGCCGCGCGCGCACGGCTCGGCTTTGTTCACCCGCGGCGAAACCCAGGCGCTGGTGGTCACCACGCTCGGCACCGGCGAGGACGAACAGTGGATCGACGCGCTGCAGGGCACCTACAAGGAATCGTTCCTGCTGCACTACAACTTCCCTCCCTATTCGGTTGGCGAGACCGGCCGCATGGGCGGTACCAAACGTCGCGAAATCGGCCACGGCAAACTGGCCTGGCGCGCGATCCATCCGGTGCTGCCGAAGAAGGAAGACTTCCCGTACACGATCCGCGTCGTCTCGGAGATCACCGAGTCGAACGGCTCCTCGTCGATGGCCTCGGTCTGCGGCGCCTCTCTGGCGCTGATGGACGCGGGCGTGCCGATGAAGCGCGCCACCGCCGGCATCGCCATGGGCCTCATCCTTGAGGGCGAGCGCTTCGCGGTTCTCTCCGACATTCTCGGCGACGAAGATCATCTCGGCGACATGGACTTCAAGGTCGCCGGCACCGAGGAAGGCATCACCTCGCTGCAGATGGACATCAAGATCGCCGGCATCACCGAAGAGATCATGAAGGTCGCGCTGGGCCAGGCCAAGCAAGGCCGTCTGCACATCCTTGGTGAAATGGCGAAGGCGCTGACCACCGCGCGCGCCGAACTCGGCGAACACGCGCCGCGCATCGAGATGTTCAAGATACCGACTGACAAGATCCGTGAAGTGATCGGCACCGGCGGCAAGGTGATCCGCGAGATCGTTGAGAAGACCGGCGCCAAGATCAACATCGAGGACGACGGTTCGGTGAAGGTCGCCTCGTCGGATGGCGAGTCGATCAAGGCGGCGATCAACTGGATCAAGTCGATCGCCTCCGATCCGGAGCCCGGCAAGATTTACGAAGGCACTGTGGTCAAGACCATGGACTTCGGCGCCTTCGTCAACTTCTTCGGCGCCAAGGACGGCCTCGTGCACATCAGCCAGCTCGCAGCCGCGCGCGTCAACAAGGTCACCGACGTCGTCAAGGAAGGTGACAAGGTCAAGGTCAAGCTCTTAGGGATGGACGATCGCGGCAAGGTCCGCCTCTCGATGAAGGCGGTCGACCAGACCACCGGCGAAGATCTCGAAGCCAAGCAGGGTGGCGATCAGGCCCCGGCGGCGGAGTAAGCTACCTTTCCCGGGCGCGGCGCAGCACAAAGTGATGCGCCGCTGACCCGGGATCGTCGCAAACTCTGAATTCGTGACGGTCCCGGTTCTGCAGCGCATCGTTCGCGGTGCTCACGCTGCGCGGCGAGCGGGATAAGAAAATTAAGGGCGGCCCTCGGGCCGCCCTTTTTTATTGGGTTTTCGGCACTTTTCCCCAATCCGCCTTTCTGTGACCCCGGTCACAGCGGCGCCCCGCCCGGCGGCCTAATTTCCAAACATCGGAAACGGGCTGCCACAGCCGCCAACAGGAGGGACGACAATGCGGAAGACCATCATTCTCGCGATCTTCACCCTGCTTCTGGCGGTTGCCACGCTCGTGACCAACGTCATCAGCGCCTATACCGGCGCCGTCAACAGCGCCGCCTCGGCGACCCCGACTCAGCTCCAGACGCCGCAACCGGTCCGGGCGCCATTGCGGACGCCCGCCCGTGTTCAGACGTTGCAGGCGTCGCTCGCTTTGGATTTCAGATCGCTCTAACCCCGTCAGGGCTTCCTCCCCCAGGGGGGCCCTGACGCCGAGGGGCCTCTCCCCCAGGAGGCCCCTCGTCTTGAACCCCACCCCAACTTCACCAGCGGCCCGCTCGCGGGCCGCTTTTCTTTTGCCAAGCGGGCGGTGCGCAAATGCGACCTTTTGTGACCCGGGTCACAGTCTCCGCTCGCCGATATTCGTAAGTGATTAACCACGGCAAACCGGCCAATAGGCCGGCCCGGCGCGACAAACAAGGGAGCGGCATCATGCGAAGCATTATCTTGATCGGCCTCACCTTCTTTGTGCTGGCCAGCGCCGTCTGGGCCATCGATCTGGTGACCTATCATCCACAACCGCTTAACGGCATTGATCCGCTCGGACCGCTCACCATTAAGACCGCATTAAATTAGAAGAAGAAGCCATTGCCGCGACTCCGCGAACCGCCCCATCTTTCTGCTAGAAAAGCAGGCATGGCATCCGCACGCCCCGCCGGCACCAATCTTTTGTCCGACCTGCCCGGCCGGCTGGCCGCGCCGCTTCTGGCCGGCGCGACGGCACGCAATCTTGCCGCCGACGAAGTACTTTTCATGGCCGGCGATCCGGGCGACGGGCTTTACCGCGTCGACGAAGGACTGCTGAAAGTCAGCATCGCCTCGGCCAGCGGCGCCGAACGCATCCTCGCCATTCTCGGACCCGGGTCGATTGTCGGCGACCTCGCCATTATCGACGGGCTGCCGCGCTCGGCCACGGTGACGGCGTTGCGCGATTGCAAGCTACGCTTCCTCAGCCGCGCCGCGTTTGAAAAATTCGCCGCTGCCGAGCCGGCGATCTACAAATATCTCTTGAACGTGATGGCGGCGCGCTTGCGCGACACCGATGCGATCGTCGCGGCGGGAAGCTTTTTGCCGCTGAAGGGCCGCGTCGCGCGCGCGCTGCTCGATCTCGCGCACGCCTTCGGCAATGACGTCGGCTCTGGCCGCATCGTCATCCGGCAGAAACTGAGCCAGACCGATCTCGCCAGCATGGCCGGCATCGCCCGCGAAAACGTCAGCCGCATCATGAACGAATGGATCCGCGCCAAGGTGGTGACAAGGCTATCCGGCTATTACTGCCTGGAAGACCCGAAGAAGCTCCAGCGCGAGATCGATGTGTGAACGCTGTCTTATCCCTCCCCTGAAAGGGGAGGGTGGCCCGCCTGAGCAAATGGCGAAGGCGGGTCGGGTGGGGTTTTGCCAACGAAAGCGTCAAACCTCGCCCCACCCGGCCGCTCACCATAGCGCGTCGCAGACGCGCGTCCACGCGCTTATGGTTCGCGTCCACCCTCCCCGTAGCCGGGGAGGGATAAGAAAGAACCTCACCTCCCCAACGCCGCCTGCACTACCTTGCCCAAAGCCGCGAAATCCTTGTCGCGCGGCGAGGTGCGCCGCCACGCCAGCCCGATGGAACGGCCCGGCTCGGGCTCGGAGAAGCGCAACAGCTTGACACGCGCATCGCGCAATTCGGTATCGATGGCGACTTCCGGCACCAGAGTGACGCCGTAGCCGTTCGCCACCATCTGCATCACCGTCGCCAGCGAGGTCGCACCGAGACCTGCCGCCGCATCGCGCCGCTTGGTAGCGCAGAAGGCCAAAGCCTGATCGCGCAGGCAGTGGCCCTCCTCCAGCAGTATGAGACGGCGCTGATTGACATCGCTGATATCGACTCTGGAGAGAAGCGGTAGCGGGTCGCCGGCCGGCACTGCCAACAGGAAAGCATCGGTGAACAGCGGCAAGACTTCGACGTCGGCGGCCTCCGCCGGCAGCGCCAGCATGACGCAATCAAGGTCGCCGCCAGCGAGTTCGTCGAGCAACTGCCGGGTCAGGGTCTCGCGGACTTCGAGCCGCAACGATGGATACCGCGTTTGCAGCAACGGCAGCACGCGCGGCAAAATAAACGGCGCCAGCGTCGGGATGATGCCGAGCACCAGGCGGCCGCTGAGCACGTCGCGGTGCCGGGCGAAATCGACCAGATCGCGGCTGCCGGTGAGGATATGTTCAGCACGGCGTGTCACCTCCTCGCCGATTTCGGTGAGTCCGATATGGCCCGGCCGCCGCTCGACCAGCTCGGCGCCGATTTCCCGCTCCAGTTCGCGGATTTGCATCGACAAAGCTGGCTGGCTGACCGCGCAATCCTGCGCCGCCCGGCCAAAATGCCTGTGCCGGGCGAGCGAGGTCAAATAGCGGAGCTGGCGCAAAGTAATCATCTTTTCGGTCCTTGCCGATAAGATATACTTATAATAGGGGCCATACAATACGATTAGACCTTATCGAGACGGCTGCCTATAAGCGCCACAAGCGCGCGCTAGCTCTTTCTGCGAGCGCAGTCTCAGTGGAGGACACGAATCATGGACGCCAAGACCGACGACAAGAACGCGGGCCAGTGCCCGGTTTCGCACAGCACCGGCCGCAAAAACCGCGACTGGTGGCCGGACCATCTCGACATCGGCGTGCTGCACACGCTGCATCCGTCGGCCGATCCGATGGGCAAGGATTTCAACTACGCCGAGGAATTCAAAACCCTCGACCTCGACGCCGTCATCAAGGACCTCAAGGCCTTGATGACCGACTCGCAGGAATGGTGGCCGGCCGACTTCGGTCACTACGGCGGCCTGTTCATCCGTCTCGCCTGGCACTCGGCCGGCACCTATCGCATCACCGACGGCCGTGGCGGCGCCGGCGCCGGACAGCAGCGCTTCGCGCCGCTCAATTCGTGGCCGGACAACGTCAACCTCGACAAGGCGCGCCGCCTGCTGTGGCCGATCAAGCAGAAATACGGCAACAAGATTTCCTGGGCCGATCTGTTCGTGCTGGTCGGCAACGTCGCGCTCGAAGACATGGGTTTCAAGACATTCGGTTTCGCCGGCGGCCGCGCCGACGTGTGGGAGCCGGAAGAACTTTACTGGGGTCCGGAAGGCTCGTGGCTCGGCGACGAACGCTACAGCGGCGAGCGTCAACTGGCGGAGCCGCTCGGCGCCGTGCAGATGGGCCTCATCTATGTCAACCCGGAAGGCCCCGGCGGCAATCCCGATCCGCTCGCCTCGGCGCGCGACATCCGCGAAACCTTCTTCCGCATGGCGATGAACGACGAGGAAACTGTGGCGCTGATTGCCGGCGGTCACACCTTCGGCAAGACGCACGGCGCCGGCGATCCGTCGCTGGTCGGTGCGGACCCGGAAGCCAGTGACATCGAGTCGCAAGGCATCGGCTGGCACAGCAAGCATGGCACAGGCATGGGCGCCGACGCCATCGGCGGCGGTCCAGAAGTGACCTGGACGCAGACGCCGACCAAGTGGAGCAACCACTTCTTCGACAACCTGTTCAAGTTCGAATGGGAACTCACCAAGAGCCCGGCCGGCGTCAAGCAGTGGGTGGCCAAGAATGCGCCGGCCGATATCCCGGACGCCTTCGACAAGTCGAAGAAGAAGCTGCCGACGATGCTGACGTCGGATCTCGCGCTGCGCTTCGATCCGATTTACGAGAAGATCTCGCGCCGCTTCTATGAAAACCCGGATCAGTTCGCCGACGCCTTCGCCCGCGCTTGGTACAAGCTCACCCACCGCGACATGGGCCCGGCCGTGCGTTATCTCGGCAAGCTCGTGCCGAAGGAAACCCTGATCTGGCAGGACCCGATCCCGGCCTCCGATTACACGCTCGACGCCAAGGATGTCGCCGCGCTCAAGGCGAAAATTCTTGGCTCAGGTCTGACGGTGCCGCAGCTTGTCTCGACGGCGTGGGCCTCGGCTTCGACCTTCCGCAAATCCGACAAGCGCGGCGGCGCCAATGGCGCGCGCATTCGTCTTAGCCCCCAGAAGGACTGGGACGTCAACCAGCCGGCGCAGCTCGAGGTCGTGCTGAACAACCTCGCCGCGATCCAGCGCGATTTCGGCAAGAAGGTTTCGCTTGCCGATCTGATCGTACTCGGCGGCAATGCCGCGGTCGAAAAGGCAGCCAAGGATGCCGGCGTCGATGTGACGGTGCCGTTCACCTCGGGCCGCATGGATGCGTCGCAGGAGCAGACCGACGTGGCCTCCTTCGCACCGCTCGAACCGCGCGCCGATGCGTTCCGCAACTACATCGGCAGCCGGCAGCAGTTCATGAAGCCGGAAGAAGCGATGGTCGATCGCGCGCAATTGCTCGCTCTGACCGGACCGGAAATGACGGTGCTGATCGGCGGCCTGCGCGTTCTTGGCGCCAATGCCGCCGATTCCAAGCATGGCGTGTTCACCAAGACGCCGGGCAAATTGACGAACGATTTCTTCGTCAACCTGCTCAGCATGTCGACGGTGTGGTCGCCGGCAGGTGAGGGTGTCTATGAAGGTCGCGACCGCAAGACCAAGGAACTGAAGTGGACCGGCACGCGCGTCGACCTGATCTTCGGTTCGCACTCGCAGCTGCGCGCGCTCGCCGAGGTCTATGCCCAGAGCGACGCCAAGGCGAAGTTCGTCAAGGATTTCGCCAAGGCCTGGGCGAAGGTGATGAACAACGATCGCTTCGACATCGCCGCGCAGCCGGCGCTCGAGGCGGCGGAATAACCTTCGGGCTAACGACAAAAGAAAACGGCCGGGAATTTCCCGGCCGTTTTTTATGTCTGTCGTCATGCCCGCGAAGGCGGGCATCCAGCACTTGCTAATTTATAAATAAGAGCTAGGTCCCCGCTTTCGCGGGGACGACAAGCTTACGACTGCCCATCCACTTCGCCATGCGCGGCCTTCAGCGCATCCGGCTGTGGCATGGCAATGACGTTGTAGCCGCTGTCGACGAAGTGGATTTCGCCGGTCACGCCGGTCGACAGGTCCGAGCAAAGATAAAGCCCCGCGCCGCCGAGTTCTTCCAATGTCACGCCGCGGCCGAGCGGCGAGTATTTCTGTTGGAAGGCGAACATATAGCGCGCATCGCCAATGCCGGCGCCGGCCAAAGTGCGGATCGGGCCCGCCGAGATCGCGTTGACGCGGATCTTCTGGTGGCCGAAGTCAACTGCGAGATAGCGCACCGAGGACTCGAGCGCCGCCTTCGCCAGACCCATCACGTTGTAATTGGGCATGGCGCGATCGCCGCCATTGTAGGTGAGCGTCACCAGCGAGCCGCCATTGGGCATCAGCTCGGCCGCGCGCTTGGCGCTCTCGGCGAAGGAGAAGCAGGAGATCACCATGGTGCGGATGAAGTTCTCGCGGGTGTTGTCGGCGAAGCGGCCCTTCAACTCGTTCTTGTCCGAGAAGCCTACCGCGTGGACAAAAAAGTCGATGGTTCCCCACTTCTCTTTCAGCGTGGCAAAAACCGCGTCGACGGTCGAAATGTCCTCGACATCGCAGGGCATGAGCATGGTCGAGCCGACGGATTCGGCCAGAGGCTTGACGCGCTTCAACAGCGCATCTCCCTGATAGGTGAAAGCGACCTGGGCGCCATGGTTGCTCAGCATCTTTGCGATGCCCCAGGCGATCGAGTGGTCGTTGGCGACCCCCATGATCAGGCCGCGTTTTCCGTCCATCAATCCCGGCATGGTTCCGCTTCCAAATTCGTGCGTGAGAAAATGATCAGGCGTCGACGTGCTTGAGGACGATCGAGGCATTGGTGCCGCCGAAGCCGAAGGAATTCGACAGCACGGCGCCAAGTTTCACGTTGTCCTTGCGTTCGCGCAAAATCGGCATGTCGGCGAAGTCCGGATCGATGGTTTCGATATTGGCGCTCTTGCACAGGAAGCCGTTGTTCATCATCAGCAGCGAGTAGATCGCTTCCTGCACGCCGGCGGCGCCGAGAGAATGGCCGGTGAGCGACTTGGTCGCCGAAATCGGCGGGCACTTGTCGCCGAACACCTCGCGGATGGCGCCGATCTCGGCGGCGTCGCCGACCGGCGTCGCGGTGGCGTGCGGATTGATGTAGTCGATCGGAACCTTGCAGGTTTCCAGCGCCATCTTCATGCAGCGCATCGCGCCTTCGCCCGATGGAGCGACCATGTCGGCGCCGTCCGAGGTCGCGCCATAGCCGGCGATCTCGGCATAGATTTTCGCGCCGCGCGCCTTGGCGTGCTCAAGTTCCTCGAGAACGAGAACACCGGCGCCGCCGGCGATGACGAAGCCGTCGCGGCTGACGTCGTAGGCGCGCGACGCGGTCTGTGGCGTGTCGTTGTATTTCGTCGACATCGCGCCCATGGCGTCGAACATGTTCGACAGTGTCCAGTGCAGCTCTTCCGAGCCGCCGGCGAACACCATGTCCTGCTTGCCCCATTGAATGAGCTCGGCGGCGTTGCCGATACAATGATTGGAAGTCGCGCAGGCCGACGAGATCGAATAGTTGACGCCCTTGATCTTGAACCATGTGGCGAGCGTCGCCGACGCGGTCGACGACATGACTTTCGGAACTGCGAACGGTCCGATGCGCTTGGGCGAATTATTCTTGCGGGTGATATCCGCGGCTTCGACCAGAATGCTGGTCGACGGACCGCCCGAGCCCATGACGATGCCGGTGCGTGGGTTGACGATGTCTTTCTCTTCGACGCCCGAGTCGCGGATTGCCTGCTCCATGGCGACGTGATTCCACGCCGAACCGGGCCCTAGGAAACGCATGGCGCGGCGGTCGATGGAGCCTGCCGGATCGAGCGTCGGCATGCCCTGCACCTGGCAGCGGAAGCCGTGCGCGGCGAAGTCTTCCGAGCGCGTAATACCGGATTTGGCTTCGCTCAGACTGGCGAGGACTTCCTGCGTGTTAT
>CANKBJ010000132.1 GCA_947479905.1 Bradyrhizobiaceae bacterium | reverse complement strand
CATGCCTGGGACCGTGCGCTCGCCTCGGCGGCGTCGGTGTTCAAGGAATGCGGCGAACGCGGCATGAACCTGTCGATGGTCAACCTGGGCGGCGGCTTTCCGACCAAGTACCTGAAGAACGTGCCGACGGTGAAGACCTACGGCAACGCGATCTTCAAGGCGCTCCGGAAGCACTTCGGCAACCGCATCCCGGAAACGATCATCGAACCGGGCCGCGGCATGGTCGGCAATGCGGGCGTGATCGAGAGCGAAGTCGTCCTGGTCTCGAAGAAGAGCGAGGAAGACGACGTGCGCTGGGTTTACCTGGACATCGGCAAGTTCGGCGGTCTGGCCGAGACGATGGACGAGTCGATCCGGTACCCGATCAAGACGACGCGGGACGGCGACGCCCTGGCGCCGTGCGTGCTCGCCGGTCCGACCTGTGACTCGGCCGACGTGCTGTACGAGAAGCAGCCCTACCCGCTCCCGGTCAGCCTGGAGATCGGGGACCGGGTGCTGATCGAAGGCACCGGCGCCTACACGTCGACCTACTCGGCGGTGGCGTTCAACGGCTTCCCGCCGTTGAAGACGTATCACATCTGACGGCTCTCCCCGTCTGACGGTTAAGGGAGGCGGTGCGCCGCCTCCCCCTTTCCTTAAATCCTTAGAACTCACGGCGCTTGAGTGCGCGCGCTTGCGCGCGTGTTTCAAGCGGGGAAGGACGACGACCATGATCCAGATCCGCCACGAACGCCTGTCCGACATCGACGCGCGCGAAGCGCTGCTCGACAACGCCTTCGGCGAGACCCGCTACCGCAAGTCGTCGGAACGGCTGCGCGAGGACCGCCTGCCGGCCGAAGGCCTGTCCTTCATCGCCTCCGAGGGCCGCCGCGTCATCGGCACGGCGCGGCTGTGGGACATTGCCTTGGGCAATGGACAGCCGGCGCTGCTGCTCGGCCCGGTCGCGGTGGCGGAAGACTGCCGCTCGCGCGGGCTCGGCGGGGCGCTAGTGCGCCGCGCGATCCAGCAAGCGCGCAAGCTCGGCCATGGCGCGTTGGTTCTGGTCGGCGACCCGGAGTACTACAATCGCTTCGGTTTCTCAGGTGAGAAGACCGGCGCGCTGTGGATGCCGGGGCCGTTCGAGCGCCACCGCCTGCTCGGCCGCGAACTGAAAGCAGGCAGCCTCGATGGCGCGCGCGGCATGATCGCGCCCACCGGACGGCTGGAACCGACGCCCGACCTCGCCGCGCTGGTGGCGCAGGCCACCGCGCCGCGCGGACGCGGCCATCGTCCGCGCGCGGCCTAAAAAGCCTTAAAATCTTGGAAAATCGTGGACGCCGCGGGTAAAACGCGGCGTCCGCCCTTCCGTTCGTCACAGGCGGCGGATATGACCCCACAATACGAAAAATTCGTTTGGAGGCTTGAGCGATGACCGATTGGCCCGTTTACGCGAAGATCACCGGCCCCATTGTCATGGTCGGCTTCGGCTCCATCGGCAAAGGCACGCTGCCGCTGCTCGAGCGGCACCTCGATTACGACAGATCGCGCATCACCGTGCTCGACCCCAAGGACGAGGGCCGTAAAGCGCTGTGCGACAAGCACAACGTCAAGTTCATCCAGAAGGGCCTGACCCGCGACAATTACCGCGAAATCCTCACACCGCTTTTGACCGAAGGCGGCGGCCAGGGCTTCTGCGTCAACCTGTCGGTCGACACCGGCTCGGTCGACATCATGCAGCTGTGCAACGAACTGGGCGCGCTCTACATCGACACCGTCAACGAGCCGTGGCTCGGCTTCTACTTCGACAAAACGAAGGGCGCGGCAGCGCGCTCGAACTATGCGCTGCGCGAGACGACGCTCGCCGCCAAGAAGGCGCGAAAGCCTGGCTCGACCACGGCCGTGTCATGCTGCGGCGCCAATCCCGGCATGGTGTCGTTCTTCGCCAAGCAGGCGCTGCTCAATGTCGCCGCCGATTTAAAGCTCAACGTTCCCGAACCGAAAACCAGGGCCGAATGGGCCGACCTGATGCGCCAGGCCGGCATCAAGGGCATCCACATCGCCGAGCGCGACACCCAGCGCTCCAAATCGCCGAAGCCGCCGGAAGTGTTCGTCAACACCTGGTCGGTCGAGGGCTTCCTGTCGGAAGGCATGCAGCCGGCCGAACTCGGCTGGGGCACGCACGAAAAGTGGATGCCGGAAAATGCGCACACGCATGACACCGGCTGCGGCGCCGGCATCTATCTGATGCAGCCCGGCGCCAATACGCGCGTGCGCACCTGGTGTCCGACGCGCGGCGCGCAATACGGCTTTCTCGTCACCCACAATGAGTCGATCTCGATCGCCGATTACTTCACGGCCTATGACGCAAGCGGCAAGGCGGTATACCGGCCGACCTGTCACTATGCCTATCACCCGGCGGACGACGCGGTGCTGTCGCTACACGAATTGTTCGGTCGCGCCGGCAAGATGCAGGACAATCATCACATCCTCGACGAGAACGAGATCGTCGACGGCATCGACGAGCTCGGCGTGCTGCTCTACGGCCACGGCAAGAACGCCTACTGGTTCGGCTCGCAACTCTCCATCGAGGAGACGCGGGAGCTTGCGCCGTATCAGAACGCCACCGGTCTGCAGGTGACCTCGGCCATCATCGGCGGCATGGTCTGGGCGCTGGAGCATCCGACCGAAGGCATCGTCGAAGCCGACGAGATGGATTTCCACCGCTTGCTGGAAATCCAGTTGCCGTATCTCGGGCCGGTGAAGGGCTACTACACCGACTGGACACCGCTCGACGGCCGCCCGGGCCTGTTCCCGGAAGAACTCGACACCAGCGATCCATGGCAGTTCAAGAACGTGCTGGTTCGCTAAATTAATTCGGATAGATATAAAAACGGGCGGCCCGCAAAGGCCGCCCGTTTCGTTTGCGCGGTGCGCGAATACTAAATTTTCTTGTTGGTGTCCGGTTTCTGACCGGGCTTTGCCGCCGGCGCAATGGCCGCCGACGACGTCGCCGGTTTGGTGGCGGTCACGACCGGCAGCGGCGGCGGCGGGGTCTGCGCCACGAATGGACGCTGCGGCCGCGACTGCGGCGGCTGTGCCTCGGCGGCGGTCTGGGCCGTCGCCGCGCCAAGCGGCACGAGGCCGAGCGAAGTTGCGGCCGCAAGGCCGATGATCGTTCGCCAGTTCATAAGGACGCCCCGCAAGTCCGCTGTTTACGAATTCGATATCGGCGGCAAGGTATCGCCGCTTGCGGAGCCGGGGCAATCGGCTGCGACAACCATTTGCCGTCAAGCTTAACGGTTAAAGAGTCAGGACGCTGGCGCTGCCGTTCTCGGTCCCCATGGCCAGCACTTGGCCCTCCGCGCTCCAGCCGAGCGCGCTGACCGGCTCGCCGTCGGCTTCGCGGGCGAGGATCAGGGCGCCGTCATCGAGCCGCACCAGCAGGACCGAGCCGTCGGCGAAGCCCGCGGCCGCCACCGGCTGGCGGGGATGGCAGGCCACCACCGAGCAGCGCGCCGGCGATTGCGCGAGGAGCGTCGGCTGCTTGCCCATCGGGCCATCCTTGCCGGTAAACGGCCACAGAATGAGCTGCTCGGAGCCAGAGGTGGCGAGCGCACCGCCATCGTGCGTCCACGACAGCGACCGCACGCGCGCCGAATAGCCGGACATGCGCATGTGCTTGGCATCGACGATGCGCCAGCCGTGCAGCGTCTGCTCCTGCATGGTGGTGACGAGGAACTTGCCGTCCGGGCTTACGGTGACGCCGAGATGCGAACCTTTCCATTCAAGTACTTCCGGCTTGGCGCCGGCGGCATTGGGAAACCAGAGCGTCGCACCGTTGTAATGCGCGATGGCCAGGCGAAAGCCTTTCGGAAAGAAGCAGAGCCCGGCCACCGTCGATGGCAGGTCGAGATCGCGCTGCTCGCCCTTTCCGGTGCGCACATGCGCGACCTTGCCCGCGGCCCAAGCGACGGCACCGTCGGGACCGAGCGCGACCTGATCGACCCAGCGTTTCTTGTCGTCGGTGGCGAGGACTTCGTGTTCGCCTTCGCGGTTCGTCGCGATCAGTTTGCCATCGTCGCCGCCGGTGACAATGCGCTGTCCGTCGGCGGCGCTGGCGAGAATGGCGCCGCCATGGATGGCAACACGTTTGCCGCCTTCAGGCGCGGCGAACAGAAGCGCTTCCTCGCCAAGCACAAACACGGGCGTCTGCCGGAAAAAATGCATGCTGACGATGGTGCTTTCCGCCTGAACGAGGCGGGCACGATCGGCGAGCGAAGGGAGAGGAGCAGCAAAGTCGGTCATTTGAAGATGTCGTCCCCGCGAAGGCGGGGACCCATAGCCCCGAACCTCGCTATTTAAATCAGTCAGGAAACTTAAAATCACCTAATCGCAACGACACGGCGTATGGGTCCCGGCCGGAGTTTACCATCGGGCCGCGCTTTGCGCCGACCCGTTGGCGGGGACGACAACTACGCAATACAACTCTCAAACCCCTTGCGGATTTTTTCTTCCGGCAAATGACGGCCGATGAAAACGATCCGGCTCGAGCGCGCCTCACCGTCTTTCCATTTCCGCTGATGATCGCCGTCAAGGATCATGTGCACGCCCTGAAAGACGAAACGCTCCTCGTCATTCTTGAAGTTGAGAATGCCCTTCGAGCGCAAAATGTCCTTGCCCTCGGTCGCCACAAGGTCCTGCACCCAGGGAAAGAACTTGTCCGGATCGAGCGGCTTGGCGGTGTTGAGCGAAATCGATTGCATGTCTTCATCATGATAGTGCTTCAACCCGCCATGGTGGTGATGATGATCGTGGTCATGATCGTGATGATGATCGTGATCGTGGCCATCGTCGGCGGTCAGGAATTCCGGTTCGATATCGAGAATGCGGTCGAGATCGAAGGCATTGCGGCCGAGCACTTCATCGAGCGCAATCTTCGAGCGCTCGGTGCGGTGCAATTTGGCGTATGGGTTGATGGCGCGGATGCGCGCCTCGACCTCGGCCAGTTCGCCCGGCGTGACCAGATCAGTCTTGTTGAGCAGGATGACATCGGCGAAGGCGATCTGGTTCTTTGCCTCGGGCGCGTCCTTGAGACGATCCTTGAGCCATTTGGCGTCGGCGACCGTCACGACGGCGTCGAGACGCGTCTTGGCGCCGACGTTCTCGTCCATGAAGAAGGTCTGCGCCACCGGCGCCGGATCGGCCAGCCCCGTCGTCTCGACGATGATGGCGTCGAACTTGCCCTTCCTGCGCATCAGCCCGTCGATGATGCGCACCAGATCGCCGCGAACTGTGCAGCAGATGCAGCCATTGTTCATCTCGAATACTTCCTCGTCGGCGTTCACGACCAGCTCATTGTCGATGCCGATCTCGCCGAATTCGTTGACGATGACGGCGTATTTCTTGCCATGCGGCTCGGACAAGATGCGGTTGAGCAGCGTGGTCTTGCCGGCGCCGAGATAGCCGGTGAGCACGGTGACGGGGATTTTTTCGGCGCTAGAGGGGGCGGTCATAGGTGGGCTTGGCTCCTTGGAGCAGACATATAGGGGGTCGCGGGCGGCGGTGCAAAAAGGGGGCCGGCCGGGAGCTTTTCTTGGCTAATACCGCTCCTTTTCATTTAGGTGGCTAAAAATTGCAACGATTAGTTGCCGGCGGCGTTGTCTCGGCAATCACCTCAATTCATCAACTCCCGAGGGGCAACCCAATCAATAATTCTGAATGTTTTCTGGAAGACGCTCGAAAATCCTTTTGTCTTGCCGCCAAGGCGGCGACCCAGAACGAAGTCGAGCGATACGCCGCTCTTGGCCGTGAATATCTGATGCTCGCCCACCGCGCCGCGACGGTGACTATCGTGCCGCCGGCCGCGAACTTCTGGAACCTTCCGTAAGGCAATGAGCCGCCACCGCTGGAACGAAAAAGGCCGCCTGGTTGGGCGGCCTTTGTCGTTTTGCCGGGTCCGGCGGCCAACAGGGTCAGCAGCGCGTATAACGCCGGTGGCCGGAGCGGGTGTAGTAGTAGCAGCGCCCGGGCCGGGTCGCGTCGGCGATCAGGGCACCGGCAGCCGCGCCAATCAGGCCGCCGGCGACGGCGCCGCCGGCCGAGTTACTCGCCGCCCCGCCGATCAGCGCGCCGGCGCCGCCGCCGATCAGGGCGCCGCCAAGCTGCCGGTCCTGGCGTGCGGTTTCACAACCCGCGAGGGTCAAGGCCATAACGGCCACCACAATAATCTTCTTCATTCGTTTTCTCCCTGATGCGCAACGGTTTGCCCAATTGGTGCCGCGAGATGGGCGAAAATGCGGCAGTCGCCGATGTGTCTAACTCCACAAGAGCATTTGGGTTCCCCGGAACGTGGCATATTGATCGATGGCGCCTAAAGCAGGCGGTTCAGCGGGGCAGAATGTGACTAGCGAAGTCCGCCTGTTCGCAGTCGCATGGTTGCTAGTATCGGGGGCAGCGAATGCAATCGCCCAAACAGCGGACGAATGCGGCCTGGCTTCGGTCTATTCATCGACTAGCGAGGAGACTGCGAGCGGAGAAGACACTCTGGCGGAGAACTATACCGCCGCGCATCGGACGTTGCCCTTCGGCAGTCTCGTCCGCGTCGACAACCGCAATAACGGACGCTCAACGATCGTAAGGATTACCGATCGCGGGCCGTTCATCGCCGGAAGAATTATCGATGTCTCACAGATCGCTGCACGCGACCTTGGTATCGCCGGTCTGGCGGAGGTCTGTCTCAAGACTGTTTGGATTCCCGTGAGCGAACCGAAGGGCAGAAAATAATGTTCGGCCCTTGGCTTAGACGACGGTCCCGAACAGCTTGCCGATGCCCGCGGTCAGCGCCATCGCCAGGGCGCCCCAGAAGGTCACCCGAATTGTGGCGCGGAGGATGTTTGAGCCGCCGGCTCCTGCGCCGATCGCACCCAGAACGGCGAGGAAGGCCAATGACGCAACGGAGACAACAGGAACTAGCATGCTGCCGGGCGATACGACGACCATGAGCAGCGGCATGGCGGCACCGGCCGAGAATGTGGCCGCGGACGTCAGCGCCGCCTGCACCGGACGCGCCGTCGTGATTTCCGAAATCCCGAGTTCATCGCGCGCGTGCGCGGTCAGCGCATCCTTTGCCGTCAATTGCTGGGCGACCTGCCGCGCAACGGCCTGATCGACGCCGCGCTTGACGTAGATATCGGCAAGTTCATCGAGTTCGACTTCAGGGCTTTCACTCAACTCCTTGCGCTCGCGCGCGAGATCGGCGCATTCGGTGTCGGACTGCGAGCTGACCGATACGTATTCGCCAGCCGCCATCGACATGGCGCCAGCCACCAGTCCGGCAACACCGGCGATCAGGACATCGCCCTGCGTCGCCGCGGCGGCGGCCACACCGACAATTAGACTTGCAGTCGAGATGATACCGTCATTGGCGCCGAGCACGGCGGCGCGCAGCCAGCCGATCCGGTCGACGAAGTGATTTTCCCGATGCAGGCGAAGCCGGCTCATCCGCGTTTGTTGCCTGTCAGGTCAAATCCGCCCAAGTAGCATCAGAATAGAGCCAAAACAGCCTTATGGTCGCGCAGACATCTGACGGCGCGCCGGATGCCGCCCGGCGTGGGGCGGCATCCGGAATACTACGCTACTTCTTCTCGATCGTAATGCCGCTTTTGCCGACATTGATCTCAATACCGGTTGTCTTCTGCCGCTCCTGATAGAGCTGATAGCCAAAGACCGCCGCGGCAACCGCGAGCACAGCAATGACGAGATACAGTGCGTTCCGATTCAACGTCATGGCGCTGTCCCGTCCTACCGGCAGCGCACGTAACGGCGATTGCCGTAGCGGTCGACGCGATAGCAACGGCCGGGCCGGGTCGAATCCGCGATAATGGCGCCGGCTGCCGCGCCGATCAGGCCACCGGCTACGGCGCCGCCGGCCGACCGCGTGGCAGTGCCGCCGATCAAGGCACCAGCGCCGCCGCCGATCAAGGCGCCGCCGAGTTGCCGATCCTGCCGGGCCGTTTCACAGCCCGCCAGCGTCAAGGCCATGACAGCCACAGCAATGATTTTCAACATTTGAATTCTCCATCGTGGTCGCACTGACTACAATAGAACCTTTCAGCTCGGACACAGCGAGTCGTTGACGTATATCAACTGCGCGCAAACGCGTTGTGAGCTGTTTTATACACCTCAAGCGATCGATGAGAGCCGGTTTCCGCCGCCGTTTCGTTCAGCGCTAAATCACCGTCACTTGGGTTCCGACTGGCACGCGGTCATAGAGATCGATGATGTCCTGATTGAACAGGCGGATGCAGCCGCTCGAGACGGCGGTGCCGATGGTCTCCGGCTCGGTGGTGCCATGCAGGCGGAATAACGTGTCTTTGCCGCCACGGTAGAGATAGAGCGCGCGCGGCCCGAGCGGATTGTTCGGACCGCCGTCCATGCCGCCGGAATATGAGCGGTACATCGGAATCGCCGCCATCATGTTGGCGGTGGGCGTCCAATGCGGCCACTTTTCCTTGCGGCCGACGATCGCCGTGCCGCGGAACGTAACTCCCGGCGCGCGCCCGACACCGACGCCGTAGCGCATCGCGCGGCCACCGCCCTGCACCAGATAAAGCCTCCGCTCCGGTACGTTGACGACGATGCTGCCCGGCTTCTCCTTGCCGCTCCAGGCGACTTCCTGGCGCATCAGGCCGGGATCGAGCGTTGTAATATCGACCGGCGCGATGGTGTGCCCGCCGTCATGGACGACGCCATAGCCGGCGCCGCAGCCGGCCGTCACCAGCGGCAGGCCGACAATGAACGCTCGCCGCGTGAGGACGGAAAGTTCCGAAGGAGCAGAATTCTTACCAGGGTGCTGACGCATATCTTTCTCTCTCTATTTTGGCTTGATTGTGCTGAGCATCGGCCCTGCATGCAACAGGCCATTGGCCGGAACCGCGTCTCGCAAGAACGCGGTGCCGCGAAATACCGGGGAAATATTGGCAAAATACTGGATTGCGTTTTATCGCGGATTTTTCGGAAAAATTCACTTATTCGGCCTAGCCTCTTTATCGGTCGCACGGCCGCCCGGCGGAGGAATTCCGCCCGGATTTACAGTTTTTTAGGTTTGTAAAATGTCGCTGTCCACCGCCGAGAATTTCCTGCGCAACGCGCGCGAGCAGATCTCGCAAAAAGACATCAATGACAGCTTTATCAAGGCTATCGCGGAACTCACGCGCGAAATAAAGCGCCTGGAAGACGATGTCCGCCGCACCAGGCGCGACGTTTTGGTCAGCCGCCGGTTCTGAACCGAATTGCCGCGCACCGGCGCGGCCCTTATATCGGTTCCATGACACATCAGGACGACAAGCCGCTTCGCGGCGTCGGGGTCTATTGGATCGACGAGGCCGATTACGCCGCCATGAAAGCGCTGTTCGAGGACGGCGCGACTTTGCCGCCGGAATGGGCCCAGTGGAAAAAGGTGGCGATCGAGATGGAAACCGGGCTGAAGGCCTATGGTCACCCGGTGATGCGGGTGCGCATCGATCCTGAAACCTTCGCCGGCTGGTGCGCCGCCCATGGCACGACGACCGGGCGACAGGGCCGCAAGGCTTTCATCGCCGAAGCGGTTTTCGACCGCTGGGGCGATCAAAGCTGACTAGGCCCGGCTATCGCCGGGTCAGTTCGTAGCGGGCTTCCAGAATATTGTTCTTGAGATCGCAATTGCATTCTTTCGCGAACGTATGCAAAGCCGCGCGCGCCAGCGGGTCAGGTTCGCCCGGCGGGAAAGCATCGGCGAACAGGCCATAGGTCAGATCGAAGATGTGGCCGGACGACATTTCAAGCAGATAGCTCTTGAGCGCATCACGGGTCAGCATCGTTCGTCTTTCTCAAAGTTGCGCGCCGCCGGCGCGCATCGGTGATAGCGTGCCCTCGCGTCCGATTGAAGTCCCCCTCACCAGAGTGTCGCCCGCATGACCGCGTTGTTTGAAGAGCTGGACTACCGCGACACGCCGATCGGCGGGCTCAGCCTGCGCCGGCGCCGCGAATTGCGGCTCGGCGTCGACGTGTTCGAGATCAAACTCGGCGACGAATTCCTGATGTCCAGCCTGT
>CANKBJ010000131.1 GCA_947479905.1 Bradyrhizobiaceae bacterium | reverse complement strand
CGCGGAATGAAGCGTTCATGCAGCAGACCCTGCGGCGCATAGCGGCCGTTCGAGTTGAAGCCGAACCCGACAACTGGCCTTCCGTCATGAACGGCGTCGGTGAAGATCGCCACCACGCTCGCCGTCATGGTCGAGAAGTCGATATAGGCATTGGCGATTTTCGACGAGATCGGGACGACGATGTCGCGGATGGCGGTGATGCGCATGGCACTCTCTTGTCGAATTGGCCCGTACCCTTAAACCCGGAACGCCGTCGCTGCCAGCGCCTTTTGTCGCAGTTGTCGCCTCAACGCATGCCTGCTAGCCAAATGCAATGATCATCCTCAGGCCGGTTATCGCAGGCGGCGTGCTGCTCATCCCCTCCGCCGCGCAGGCGGCAACGCTGGATGGCGCGCAAATGGCCTGGTATTGGGCGCTGCCGTTTGCCGGCATCCTGCTGTCGATCGCGCTATGCCCATTGCTGGTCCCGAAAATCTGGCACGGCCATTACGGCAAGATCGCGCTCGGCTGGGCGGTCGTGACGCTTGTCGCCATCGCCGCCTTCTTCGGCACCTCGGCCGCGCTCGCCGCCTTCGTGCATGCCGCGCTCGCCGAATATATGAGCTTCATTATTCTGTTGTTCGCGCTCTATGTCGTGGCCGGCGGCATTCTCGTCACCGGCACCTTGCGCGGCACGCCGTTGACCAATCTCGCCATCCTCACCTTCGGCACGTTGATCGCCAGCGTCGTCGGCACCACGGGCGCGTCGATGATCCTGATCCGGCCGCTGATCCGCGCCAACGCCGCGCGCGCCGGCAACGCCCATGTCGTGGTGTTCTTCATCTTTCTCGTCGCCAATATTGGCGGGGCGCTGTCGCCGCTCGGCGATCCGCCTCTGTTCGTCGGCTTCCTGCGCGGCGTCGATTTCTTCTGGACGGCGCAGCATCTGTGGATGCAGACTATGATCGTCGCCGTGCTGGTGCTGGCGATTTTCTTTGTCGTCGACACTTTGAAATTCCGCGCCGAGCCGGCGCCGGACGCTGGCGCCAGCGTCGCTCTCGCCGTTCGCGGCCGCCGCAATATCGCGTTGATCGTCCTGATCGTCGCCGCCATTCTGCTCTCGGCCGCCTGGCAGCCGGGCATCGCCTTCGATATCCATGGCACCAAAGTCGAATTGCAGAATCTCGCGCGCGACGCAGCGCTCATCGTCATCGCGCTCGCTTCAATGTGGCTGACGCCCGACGAACACCGCGCCGCCAACGGCTTTACCTTCGAGCCGATCCGCGAAGTCGCCATCCTGTTTGCCGGCATTTTCGTCGCCATCATTCCGGTGCTGGCGATGCTGCAGGCAGGATCGGACGGCACCTTCGCCTTCCTGCTGCAAGCCGTCACCGCACGGGACGGCACGCCGCACGAGGCCGCCTATTTCTGGCTGACCGGCGCCTTGTCGGGCTTCCTCGACAACGCGCCGACATATCTCGTGTTCTTCGAACTCGCCTCCGGCGACGCCCGAGAATTGATGGGGCCGTTATCCGGCACTCTGGCGGCGATCTCGATGGGCGCGGTCTATATGGGCGCGCTCAGCTACATCGGCAACGCGCCGAACCTGATGATCTACGCCATCGCCACCGAACAGGGCGTGCGGATGCCAAGCTTTTTCGCCTACGTGATGTGGGCGGCCTGCGTACTGGTTCCAGTGTTCCTGCTGCTGACGCTGCTGCCGATCTCACCGATCCTCAAACCGTTCTGATATTTTCAAGCCTCGCTCGCCAATACCGCGACGGCCTCGATCTCGAACAGCGCGCCGGGCCGCGCCAGCGCCGGAATGGCAATGGTGGTCGAGGCCGGCGGCGCCTTTGTGTTGAGGAACGTATCGCGCACCTCGCGGAATATGCCGATGTGCGAAATGTCCGTCAGGTAATTGTTGATCTTGACCACGTCGTCGAACGTCGCGCCGACCGAGGCGAGCGCGAAGGCAAGATTTTGGAAAGCCTGCGTACATTGCGCGCGAAAGTCGCCCGGCGCACCGACGAGGTTGTTGTCGAGATCGAGGCCCAACTGACCGGCGAGATAGACCGTGCGGCCGGGGCCGGTGGTTTCCACCACGTAGGTGTAGCCGGGCGGTTTGGCCAGGGTCGCCGGATTGAGATGCCGGATTTTCGTCATCGCTTGTTTCCCCCGCATTGTTCGCGCCCTCGGCGCATTGACTGAAATTGTACAACGCGGGCTTTCGCGTTGACAGTCCCCGGGCTTGACTCGCCGCGGTCCTTGAAAGAGCTTCGCGTCGGGGGCCGGCCGCAACGACCAAAAAACAAAGCCCCATGACTTTGGGGGATCGTCGATGACCGCGCACGCCGTGTCGAATGTCTTTTTCGGCCTCAATCCGATGTGGGTGTCGACCTGCATTCTGGCCGCCACCTACGCCCTTATCATGTCGGAGCAGGTCAATCGCGCCATCGTGGCGCTGATCGGCGCCAGCCTGATGATCGTGGTCGGCGTCCTCGATCAGGAAGAGGCGATCAAAGGCGTCGACTGGAACACCATCGGCCTGCTGACCGGCATGATGATCCTGGTCTCGATCTCGCGCCGCTCCGGGATGTTTCAATACCTCGCCATCTGGTCTGCGCAGGCCGCCAAGGCGCATCCCGCCGGTATTCTGTTTATTTTGCAGATCACCACCGCCGTGCTGTCGGCCTTTCTCGACAATGTCACCACGGTGCTGCTGGTCGTGCCGGTCACCATGGCGATCTGCGGCACGCTGAAAGTGCCGGCCTACCCTTATTTGTTCGCGGAAATTTTCGCCTCCAATATCGGCGGCACTGCCACCCTGATCGGCGACCCGCCCAATATCCTGATCGGCTCGCAGGTCGATCTCGCCTTCAACGACTTCGTCATTCATCTGGCGCCGATCATCGTCGTCATCATGGTCGTTCAGACAATCATGATCCACATCGTATGGGGCAAAGACCTGCGCTCGACGCCCGAAGCGCAAGCCGCCGTCATGGCAATGAATGCCAAAGCGGCGATCGCGGACTGGACGCTGCTCAAGCAGGCGCTGGTGGTGCTGACTTTGGTGATGGTCGGATTCGTTCTGGCGCGTCCGCTGCACCTCGAACCCGCCACTATCGCCATGTTCGGCGCCGCCGTTCTCATGCTGCTCGACAACTGGGCGCATCACAGCGAGAAAGCCGCGCACAACATCCACTCAACCTTCGGCGACGTCGAGTGGATCACCATTTTCTTCTTCGTCGGCCTGTTCATTGTCGTGCATGGCGTCGAAGTCGGCGGATTGCTCACGTTGCTGGCCGGCAAGCTGGTCGCCGCGACCGGCGGCAACATGGCGCACACCGGCTACGCCATCCTGTGGGCATCGGCGATCCTGTCCGCCATCGTCGACAATATCCCGTTCGTCGCCACCATGATCCCGCTGATCAAAAGCATGGCGCCGTCCTTTGGCGGACCCGATCACATCCTGCCTTTGTGGTGGTGCCTGTCGCTCGGCGCCTGTCTCGGCGGCAACGGCACCCTGATCGGCGCCTCGGCCAATTTGACGGTCGCCGGCATCGCCGAGCGCAACGGCGTGCCGTTCCGCTTCATCACCTACACACTCTATGCGTTCCCGATGATGCTGGTGTCGGTGGCGATCAGTCACGTCTATGTGTGGTGGCGCTATTTCTGAGAAGCTTTGACAAGGCTTTAAGCGGCGGCGCGCAATCCACCCCATTGCGCGCCGTTTTCTTGTCTGCCGCTTGCCCGCCGCATTTGCTAACCGATCGTTTACTTCGCTGCGATTAGCTCGCCGGACGAATCGCCGAATGGCGGCGGCAACCTTCCGCCTGCCCGGGCGTTGATAAATGGCCGCCCACATCCTGGCCGGCCGGGCAGTCAGGCGGGCGTGCGATGGTCTATCGAAGCCGATATCCGGAATTCAGGCTTGGCGTCGCTGCGCTGGCCATGGGTCTCGCGCTGGGCGCTTTCCTGCCGCAAACAGCCTCGGCCGGCTTTCTCGACCGGCTGTTCGGCGACGTGCGCCGTGCGATTGAATCGCCGCGCCCGCCATCGACGCCGCTGCCTTTTCTCGATCCGTTGACCAGCATCGCCAATCACCTCAGCCAGCAGGCCCCCGAGCGCGAACAATTACGCGCCGACAATAGCGGTCCGGCGAAAGCCTTCTGCGTGCGCACCTGCGATGGGCACTTCTTTCCGGTGCAGGCGCATGCCGGCGTGACCGCGGCCGAAAGCTGCCGCTCGTTCTGCCCGGCTTCTGAGACCAAACTCTATGGCGGCAGCAATATCGACAGCGCCACCGCCAATGACGGCGGCCGTTACGCCGATCTGCCGAACGCCTTCGTCTATCGCAAGGCGATGGTCGCCGGCTGCACCTGCAACGGCCGGAACGCTTTCGGCCTCGCCCGGCTCGACGCCGGCAGCGATCCCACTTTGCGCCAGGGCGATATCGTCGCAACCAAGACCGGACTGGTCGCCTTCACCGGCGCGAGCAACAATGTCGCCAATTTCACACCGATCGAGAATTATTCGCGCCTGTCCAAGGCGACGCGCGACAAACTGGCCGAGACCAAGATCATGCCGCCGACGCCGGGCGCAGCGGCGGCGTCCGATATCACGGCGTCGATCACGCCGGTCACTGACAATCCGCGCGATCCCAACCGCGGCCGCGTACAGTTAGCGCGATAATCTCAGGCCGCAATAAGGTCGGCCACGTCCTCCGCCAGCGACAACGAACTGGTCAGGCCCGGCGATTCGATGCCGAACATCTGCACCAGCCCGGGCACGTTATGTTGCGCCGGTCCGTCGATGAGGAAATCCGCCGCCGGCTCGCCGGGACCGGTGAGCTTCGGCCTGATGCCGGAATAGTCCGGCGCCAGCGCGCCATCCGGCATTGCCGGGAAATAGGTGCGGATGCGCTCGTAGAACACGTCGGCGCGTTTGGGATCGACCGGGTAATATTCGCGGTCGATCCATTCGACGTCGGGCCCGAAGCGCATGCGGCCGGCCAGATCCAAAGTCACATGCACGCCAAGCCCACCATGCACCGGCGCCGGATAGATCAACCGTGAGAACGCCGGCTTGCCGGTGAAGGTGAAATAATTGCCCTTGGCCAGAACCTGCTTGGGCACGCGGTCCTGCGGATAGTCTGCCATCGTCCGCGCCACCTTCTGTGCGCTTAAACCCGCGCAGTTGACGATGGCGTCGAATTCAAAGGCGCCGCCGTCGGCGCCCCCGAATGTCACCTGCCACTGACTGTCCTTGCGATGCGCCGCCGTCACCGGCGTGTTGAAGGCAATGGCGCCACCTTTGTCCTCGATGTCGCCGCGCAAGGCCAGCATGTAGGAATGCACATCGACGATGCCGGTCTCCGGCGAATGCAGCGCCGCCGTGCAGGACAATCGCGGCTCGAGCGTCATCGCCGCCTGCGCGGTCATCATCTCCAGCCCTTCGACGTCGTTGATCTTGCCCTGCGCCGCGATCGCTTCGATCTTGGCGGTCTCGTCGGCATCGGTGGCGACGATGAACTTGCCGCACTTCTTATGCGGCACGCCGTGCGAGGCGCAGAAGGCGTAGAGTAGCCGCCGTCCGTTCACGCAATGGCGCGCCCGCAGCGACCCGGTCGGGTAATACATGCCGCCGTGAATGACCTCGCTGTTGCGTGAGGAAATGCCAGTGCCGATGGCGTTCTCGGCTTCCGCCACGATGACGTCGTGGCCTCGCGTTGCGATGGCGCGCGCCACGGCCAGGCCGACGACCCCGGCGCCAATGACCAATGCTTGCATGGGATTCTGTCTCGAGCGGTGTCCGCGGAAGTGGGACCAAGGCGAACGGCATTAAAGGTAAACCGCCGTTTGCACAAGAAACCGTCAGCCCTCTTCGATCTTAACGCAGATCGGCGATCGGCCTTGACCTTTGCCGTCGATTGGGAAGATTCGGCCCCCTGGGATTTTCCCAAAAGGCGGCGAAAAAGATGAGCAAAACAGCACTTTTCGTGGCGGCCGGGCTGCTCGGGGCCGGGTTGATGACCGGCTCGACTTTGGCCGCACCGCGCTGCCAGAACACCGGCAATTTCGACGCCTGGGTCGCGCAATTCAAGAAGGACGCGCTGGCCCAGGGCATTTCGCCGAAAGTGGTGGCCGCGGCGTCCCCCGAATTAACCTTTGACGAGTCGGTGATCAAACGCGATTCCGGCCAGGGCGTCTTCCAGCGAACTTTCCTCGATTTCGCCAAGCGCCTGCTCGCCGGCGCCCGCATCCCGAACGGCATCGCCAAGATGAAAGAACATCAGGCGCTGTTTGGTCGCATCGAGAAGACCTATGGCGTGCCGGCGGAGGTCATCACCGCCGTCTGGGGCCTGGAAAGCGATTACGGCGCGCTGTTCGGCAAGTTCAAGATTCTGCCGTCGCTGGCGACGCTTGCTTATGACTGCCGGCGCGGCGATCATTTCCGTCCCGAACTGATGGATGCGCTGCGCATCATCGAGCGCGGCGATCAGCGGCTCGACGAAATGAACGGCAACTGGGCCGGCGAGTTCGGCGGCATGCAGTTCACGCCGACCAATTACATCAAATACGGCGTCGACTTCGACGGCGACGGCCGCCGCGATCTGATCAAGAGCACGCCCGACACGCTCGCTTCCGCCGCCAATTACCTCAAGAGCATCGGCTGGCAGCGCGGCGAGCCGTGGTTGCAGGAAGTCACCGTGCCGCGCGACATGCCGTGGCAGGAGGCAGACCTCGAGATCAAGCATCCGCTGTCGCAATGGCAGGCCTGGGGCGTCAAGCCGGCGCACGGCGCATTGCCGTCCAACGCGAATATGCCGGCGGCGCTGATCCTGCCGATGGGACGCCTGGGTCCGGCCTTCCTCGCCTATTCGAACTTCAAGGTCTTCATCGACTGGAATTCGGCCTATGTCTATTCGACCACGGTCGCCTATTTCGCCACGCGGCTCGGCGGCGCACCGCCGGTCAGCGACGACGGCGCGACAAAGGTCCAGTTGCTGACCACCGAACAGATGATGGAATTGCAGCGCCTGTTGCAGAAACAGGGCCACGATGTCGGCCAGGTCGACGGCCGACTCGGCGCCGGCACCCGCAAGGCGGTGCGTAAGGCGCAGCTCAAATACAAATTGCCGGCCGATTCCTGGCCGACGACCGAGTTGATTGCCCGCCTGCAAGGCGGCTGAGGAAAAACTCACTAGCCTCGCCTCCAGCGTTCCCTCCCCTTTGTGGGGGAGGGACCGGGAGGGGGGTAACGACGATAAGTCAACGCCATACAACCCCACCCCCAACCCCTCCCCACAAGGGGGAGGGGAGCGGAAGCAACAAGGCTCAATCATGCGCAAAGCATTCGCAGTTGCGTTTGTCGCGATCGCCGTCGCATCGCCCGCCTTCGCCTCGCACTGCCAGAACACCGGCAGCTACGACAAATGGCTGGAAGCGTTCAAGAAGGACGCGCTGGCGCAGGGCATCTCGCGGCGCGTCATCGACGACGCGGCGCCGTCGATGACCTTCGATCCCAACATCATCAAGCGCGACCATGCCCAGTCGGTGTTCTCGCAGACCTTCCTGCAATTCTCCGACCGCATGACCGGCGGCGGCCGCATTCCGAACGGCCTGGCCAAGATCAAACAGCACGCCGACATTTTCGCGCGCATCGACAAGCAGTACGGCGTGCCCGCGGCGGTGCTGGTCGCCTTCTGGGGGCTGGAAAGCGATTTCGGCGCCGACTTCGGCAAATACAAAATCCTCAGCGCCAATGCGACTTTGGCCTATGACTGCCGCCGTTCGGATTTCTTCCGCACGCAATTGCTCGACACCTTGCGCATCATCCAGCGCGGCGATCAGCGGGTCGAGGATCTGGTCGGCGACTGGGCCGGCGAATTCGGCGGCATGCAGTTCACCGCCTCCGACTATCTCAAAAACGCGGTCGACTTCGACGGTGACGGCCGCCGCGATCTCATTCACAGCATTCCCGACACGCTCGCCTCCGCCGCCAACTTTCTTGTCAGCCTCGGCTGGCAACGCGGCCAGCCCTGGCTGCAGGAGGTCAACGTTCCGGCCGACATGCCATGGCAGGAAGCCGACAACGCCGTCCAGCATCCGGTATCGCAATGGGTCAAATGGGGCGTGAAAGCCGCGCACGGCAATCTCGCCGCCGCCGATCTGCCGGCCTCGCTGATCCTGCCGATGGGACGGCTGGGTCCGGCGTTTCTCGCCTATCCGAACTTCAAGGCCTTCCTCGGCTGGAATGCGGCCTACGTCTATTCGACCACGGTGGCCTATTACGCCACCCGCATTGCCGGCGCGCCGGTGGTCAACCATGCCGGCGCCACGGTCGTCATTCCGTTGACGGCGCCGCAGGTCATGGAGCTGCAACGACTGATGATCAAGGCCGGCGACAATAGTGTCGGCGACATCGACGGCAAGGTCGGCTCGGGCACCCGCGCCGCGGTGCGAAAGGCGCAGTTGAAGCTGGGCCTGCCGGCGGATGGCTATCCGACGCTCGACCTGATCACTCGCTTGCAGGGCGCGACAGCGCAACGCTGAGCCCTCCGGCTGCTTATAATTTGAGCGGCAGCAAGCGCTGCACCGCCGCAAAATAAACGGACGTTCATCGGCGATCACAAACGCATGATCGGCGTATATCGGCTGCCGGAATGCCGCCACACATCCGTTGAATGAATAATGGAACTTTATTCAGCCGACGGAGTCGACATTTGTCATGAAAAAACATTTTGCACGTCTGAGCGTGATCGCCCTGTTGTTGGCGGTTGCCGCACCACACTATGCCGGCGCACAAACGCCGGCTGAGATCGAAGCGGCCAAGAAAAAGGCTGCTCCGGCAAAGCCGGCGCCGGCAGCGCCACCGCCAGCGGCACGCCCGGCGCCGCCACCGCCAGCCGCGGCACGACCGGCACCGCCGCCGGCTGTCGCACGTCCGGCACCGGCCGCCCGTCCGGCGGGCCCGCCACCAGCCGCTCGCGTCGCACCGCAACGCCCGCAACCACCAGCCGCGCGCGTCGCACCGCAGCGCCCGCAACCGCCCGCCGCCCGCATTGCACCGCCGCAGCAGGCGCCCGCCGCCGCGCGTGTCGCGCCGCAACGCCCCGAGCGCCAGCGCGACGCGGAACGTCCGCGGCCTGGCACGCCGCCAGCAGCCAATCGCGCGCAACGCAATGCACCCGCTCAAACGGCCGCGCCCAATGCGGCACAGCGCTCGCCTGCCCCAGCAACCCCGGCGCAGGCGCGCGTGCAACAGCGTCAGGAACGCACGCTGCAGCAGCGCGAAGACCGCGCCTTGCGCGCGCTGCCGCCGGCGCAACGCGCCGCACGGCGTGAGCAGATCCAGCAGCAGCGTCAGGATCGCGCCGCGCAGCGGCAGGGCGTGCAGCCGAATGCACCTGCCGCTGCCGCGCGCGCCGTCACACCGGCGCAGGCGCGCGTGCAACAGCGCCAGGAACGCCTGCTGCAACGGCGCGAAGACCGCGCCTTGCGCGCACTGCCGCCGGCGCAACGCGCCGCACGGCGTGAGCAGATCCAGCAGCAGCGTCAGGATCGCGCCGCGCAAAGGCAAGGCATCCAGCCGAATGCACAGCGCACGCTGCAAGCGCAACCGAACGCGCTTGTCGCGCCGAACGCGCGCAACGCCGCCAATGCCAATCGCGGCCTGCGTCGCAACGGCCAGGCCCGCATCACGCCACAGGTCGCGCGTCAGGGCCGCTTCGCCGCGGCGCGCGCGCAGAATGCGCAAGGTCTCAATGCCAATGCCCGCGCCGCCGCGGCGCCGCAGGCCCGCACCGCCCGCTACGCGCCGCGCCGCGCCTGGCAGAATGGCCTGCGCGCCGCCTTCGTGCCGTGGTACGGCCCGGTGTTCTGGCCCTACGCCTATTCCGACATCTTCGATTACACGTTCTTCCCGAGCGGCTATGAAGACAGCTACTGGGACTACGCCTATGACGATTTCTTCGACTGCGCATTCCGACGATCGCGACCAGTCATTCCAGCGCATCGCGACCAGTGTGACGTGGGTGCGTGACGGTGCCGTTGGATGCTGTTTCTGATCTCAGTGTTTTCCTCTTTCGT
>CANKBJ010000130.1 GCA_947479905.1 Bradyrhizobiaceae bacterium | reverse complement strand
TTCGAGCCGCTGCCGCAGATCCTCAAGAACGTGCGCTACAAGGCCGGCAAGCCGATGGAAAGCGCGTCGGTCATTACCGCGATTGCCAGCGCCGAGAAGAAACTCGGGCAGGGCGGGAGATTGCTGGTGCGGCCATCCGGCACCGAGCCGGTCATCCGCGTCATGGGCGAGGGTGACGACAAGGCGCTGGTCGAGGCGGCGGTGGACGATGTCATCGACGCGCTGACCAAGGCGGCGGCGTAGATATTCGTAGCCCGGGTGGAGCCAACGGGTCGGCGCGAAGCGCCGCCCGATGACAGGCTCCGCGAAACCCGGGGCGGCCTGTCCGAATTGCAATGCCATTCCCGCATTCCGCTTCGCTCCATGCGGGCTACGAATTGTCGGCCAATTTCTTCGGTAGCCCGGATGGAGCGCAGCGAAATCCGGGATAAGATGCGCCGATGGTCCGATACCGGCGCAATTTCGTTCCAGGCGGCACTTATTTCTTCACAGCCACGCTCGCCGACCGTACATCCTCGGCGTTGGTGAAACACGTTGACGCCTTGCGGGCGGCGTTCCGTATCGCGCGGCAAGAGCGTCCTTTCGCTATCGATGCTATTGTGATCCTGCCCGATCATCTGCACACGATCTGGACGCTACCTGTAGACGATTCCGATTTCCCCGGTCGCTGGAGGCGTATCAAGGCGCATTTTACGCATCGGCTTGTTGGCGCTGGCGTGTCGGTCGAGCGCCGCCGCAATAGCGAATACGCGCTTTGGCAATCTCGCTTTTGGGAGCATACGATCCGGGACGAGACCGACTTCGAGCGACACGTCGACTACATTCACTTTAACCCAGTCAAGCACGGACTGGTGAGCCGGGTGTGCGATTGGCCGCATTCGTCGTTTCACGTCTATGTCAGGCGTGATGCGCTGCCGGTTGATTGGGCGGGTGACGTCGCAGAATCCACGATGGATTTCGGCGAGCGGAGAGGCTGACCCGGGTTCCGCTTCGCTCCACCCGGGCTACAAACCGGATTTGACGCGGACCCTTGCCGTTAAAATGCCAAACCGAAAGGTATAAGGTGCCGGTCCCTTGCGTTCCCGCAAGCGTGTTCTCAAGGAGTTCGACCATGCCCGGCACCGTCCGACTGCACCGCGTTCTGGCGACCAAGCCGGACAAGGTCTATCGCGCCTTCACTGAGGCCGATGCGATGGCAAAATGGATTCCGCCGAACGGCTTCACCTGCACCGTGCATCACTTCGAGGCCAAGGTCGGCGGCACGTTCAAGATGTCGTTTCGCAACTTCACCACAGGCCACAGCCATTCCTTCGGCGGCAAATTTCTCGAACTCGTGCCCGGCGAGCGCCTGCGCTACACCGACACGTTCGACGATCCCAACCTGCCGGGCGAAATGCAGGTGACGGTGACGCTCAGGAAGGCCTCCGTCGGCACCGACGTCAGTATCGTGCAGGAAGGCATCCCCGATCTCATTCCGCCGGAAGCCTGCTATCTCGGCTGGCAGGAGTCGTTGCGAAATCTTGCGAGGCTCGTCGAGCCCGAGATCAATCAATAGAAGTGGCCGCCGGCCCGGCGACAAAGCTATGGATGCAATCTAACCCCTTCCAAACATGTGGAATTGTTAGTTGCGTAGAGGAATTCCAAACTGGTATTGTCAAGAAAAGCCTATATATTTCAACACTTTAGACAAGTTTTAAACTGCGTTTTCCTTTGACTTGGCGCAATGAAGCCGGTACCCAAACCGGCATAGTGCGATCTGCAACTGTCCAAGGCCGCCGGTTTTTTCGATGATCGTCTGCTCCTGCAATGTCATCAGCGACCACGCTGTCCGCACCGCCTGCGCCACTTCGGCGCCGCGCACGACGGGCCAGGTCTATGGCTGTCTCGGCTGCAGCGCGCAGTGCGGCCGCTGCGCCCGTTCGATCCGCAAGATCATGGACGAGGCCCTGGCCGGCGCCGGCTGCCCGAGCGGCTGCGCTTGCGCCGCGCATCCTTCCGCGCATAAGTAGCGCGATCGGCCTCGGCCGATATCGAACCGTCAAAAGGATCCGCGCCATGAAGGGCGATGCCAAGGTTATTGAATACCTCAACAAGGCGCTGCGTCACGAATTGACCGCGGTCAATCAGTACTGGCTGCACTACCGTCTGCTCGACAATTGGGGCCTCAAGGATCTCGCCAAGCAGTGGCGCAAGGAATCCATCGAGGAGATGGAGCACGCCGACAAGCTGATCGAGCGCATCATCTTCTTCGACGGCTTTCCCAATTTGCAGGTGCTCGACCCGTTGCACATCGGGCAGAACGTCAAGGAAATTCTCGACTGCGATCTCGCCGCCGAGATTTCCGCGCGTGCGCTCTATCAGGAGGCCGCGCATTTCTGCAACGGCGCCAAGGATTACGTTACCCGCGATCTGTTCGAGAAGCTGATGTCGGACGAAGAGCACCACATCGATTTCCTCGAAACCCAGATCGATCTGGTGTCGAAAATCGGCGTCGAACTCTATTCGCAGAAGCACATCGGCGAAATGGGCGAGGGCGACGCGGACTGATCCGACGCGCGGGGCCGGTTGCGCCCGGAAAAATTGTGCCTTCTGCCGTTCGTATATATTGATTGCCGGCGCAATCCGGGCGAGAGTCGAGTTCCATGACATCGCTGGAGTTAGCGCCCATGTCGCCGCGCCGAGCCTTTTCCGGTCCCGCCCTTGTCCTTTATGCCGCGGCCGCGATTTTCGCCGCGGGGCCGCGCGCGGCCTCGGCCGAGGACTGGCCGAAGCGGCCGATCACGCTGGTCATTGCTTCCACCGCCGGCGGGATGATGGACGTCATCAGCCGCTCGATCGCGCAGGATCTGTCAGTATCGCTCGGCCAGCCGGTCATTGTCGAATTCAAGCCGGGCGGCGGCGGCGTCATCGGCCAGCAGACGGTCACCAAGGCGGAGCCGGATGGCTACACGCTGTTGCAGACCAATACCGGCCCGATGGTGTTTCGCCCGATGATGGACAAGACCGTCACCTATGACGCCGACAGGGATTTCACCGCGATTTCCCTGGTTGGCGATACGCCGAACGCGGTGCTGGTGAATGCGAAGGTTGGCATCAAGTCGATCAAGGATTTGCTCGCTTATGCCGACACCAAGGACCGCAAGCTCAATATCGCCCATCCCGGGCCCGGCACGATGGGACATCTCTGCGGCGTGCTGCTCGCGCGTAAAGCCAAGATCGAAGGCAACTTCATCGCCTATCGCGGCGCCCAGCAAATTCTTCTCGACTTGACGGGCGGTCAGGTCGACATGGGCACGCCAGCCTTTGGGCCCGGCATGGACCCGCTGATCGTGGCTGTCGCCGGCGATCATCGCATGGCTTCGCAGCCCAATGTGCCGACCTTGAAAGAGAGCGGCATCGACGTGGTCTGTTCCACCTGGGTCGGCATTTTCGGGCCGCCGAATATGCCGCCGGAGATCGTGGCAAAACTCAACGCCGCGATCGACGCCTATCTGCGCAAGCCCGACGCCCGCGGAAAATTCGACCCCATCGGTTTGCGGATCATTGGCGGCGCGCCCGACAAGATGACCGCGCGCATCGCCGCCGATCGCGCCCAGTGGACGGATATCATCAAAAGCGTGAATATCGATCTTTCCAAGTGACCGGCATATCGGTTGACACAAATCGCGGCGTGACCGGAGAGCCGATCGAAATTCCCACGCCGGATGGAATCATGGACGGCTACGCGGCCCATCCGGCTGGCGCCGGTCCGTTTCCGCTGGTCGTTCTGTTCATGGATATCTGGGGCTTGCGCGAGGAATTGTTCGCGATCGCGCGCCGCATTGCCTCGCACGGCTATTATTGCGTCTTGCCGAATCTGTTCTATCGGGAGGGCAGGATCCGCTACGAGCGGCGCAACGCGGAAGGCAGAATGGTCTCGTACGACACCTTGCCAAGTGCGTTGCAGGAGGAAATGCGCAACCACGCCTTGGCGTTGAACCGGCGAACCGCGGCCACGGATATTGCCGCTATTCTCGACTTTTGCCGCGATCGGCCAGTCGATGCCGCCGCCGCCGCCGGGTCGGTCGGCTTCTGCATGGGTGGGCGTCTCGCATTTCAGGCGGCGCAGGAATTTCCCGGCCGGTTCCAGGCGAATGCGTGTTTGCACGGCACGCGGCTGGTATCGGACGCGGCGGACTCGCCGCATCGTCTGGTCGGCACGATGCGCGGCGAAATGTATTGCGGCTTCGGCGACCGCGACGGTCTGACGCCGCCGGCGACGCGCACGGCGCTCGATCAGGCCTTCGCCGGCCGCGACAATGTCAGCTATCGCTGGAATGTGCATGACGGCGCCAACCACGGCTACAGCCTGCCGGATCGCGACGTTTACGATTCCGCCGCGGCGGAAACCGACTGGCGCGAGATATTCGCCATGTTCGAGCGCCAGCTCGCTCGCTCAGGCTGAACGCGCCTGCGGCCGCAGCGATTCGATAAAGGCCAGAACCGCGGGGGCTGCTTCGTTCCGGCGATGGACGACGGCAAGGTCGGCGGTTGCGACCGTGTCGGTGAGCTTGCGGAAGACAATTCCCGGCATGGCGATGCGGGTGAACGGTTCCGACAATACGCTGACGCCGACTCCGGCAGCCACCAATGTCAACAAGGTGAAGGCATCGGGCGCTCGGTCGACGATGTGCGCCGAAACACCGGGCGGTGAAATGGCCGCGATGTTTCCCCAAAATCCGGTTTCCAATTCCATCGACATCGCGACAAATCGTTCCCGCAGCAACAGCGCCGGCGCGATTTTCTTGCGGGCGGCGAGGTGATGTCCTTCCGGCAGCACCGCCCATAACGGATTCCGGCTGATAACGAACCCGCTAAGACCGGAAGGATAGCGCTGCGGCGCCTGCGAAAAGCCGACATCGAGCGAACCGTCGGCGATCGCCTTGAACTGGGCGAAAGTCAGCATACGACTGATCTGAAACGTGACGTCCGGATGCGTCTTCTTGAATTTGATGAAGGTCGAAGAGATCAGGCCGCTGAACCCGGCCGATAGAATAAAGCCGACCGCGATCGACCCGGTATGGCCGCGAGCGGCTTGCCGTCCAACCATTTCGGCCTGGGCAGCCTGCTTCAGCGTCGCATGCGCTTCGACCAGAAAACGCTTGCCGGGATGGGTGAGCGCGACCGCGGACTTGGTCTTGCGCGTGAACAACTTGGCGCCGAGCATCGTTTCGAGTGCGCCGATCTGGTGGCTCAGCGTCGGCGCGGCTATATTGAGCCGCTCGGCGGCGCGTCCGAAATGAAGTTCCTCGGCGACCGCGGTGAAATATCTGAGGTGGCGGAGTTCCATTAAGTGATTATGCGATGAAACCTCATAAAAAGCCATAACGCCGCTAATGACTTCGCGGCCGTCAAATACGATGTTCAACGCGAAGTTGCCTTGGTGCCATTTTTCGCTAACCGGAGTAATCGGTTACCGCTTCTGGCCCCCGACTCGCGAGTTCCAGCAGATATGAAATCCAGCAGCAAACCGCCGCGAAAGCCCGGTCATAACGTCGTCGAACTGCCGATCAAGAAAAAGTCGACCGCGGAAGGGTCGGTCGCAGGCGTCGCCAAGGCCGGGGAAGGAAGCGCGGCGCCGCCGAACGATGCGCGGGTCAAGGAGGCGATGCGGCTGGCGCAAGCCTTCCTGGCGATCGAAGACGCCGCCGCGCGCAGCGCGCTGGTGACCCTGGCCGAGCAGCTGGTCAGCTTTGACTGGGTCCGCAAAATGAAGTGACGGGATGCCGCCAAGTCGTGGCACCCAATTCGCGGCACCCTTGGCGTGGCGCCCAATTCGCGGCACCCTTGGGGCGGCAGCGCGCGGCTTTGGTAAAAGATTTCTTAAAAATCAGTTTCCGCGGCCGGCCGCGCGCTGTGCGCTTACGCGCGCATCCCGCATTGATTAATCGACGTGGTTAAAAAGTACGGTTAAGGGCCACTTAAGGTTTTCCTGCCATCGTCCTCGAACATTCCGTCGCTTCGGCGAACGACGGAGAATTTTCGAGGGATGCCGACATGATCGGTTTGCGTTGCAAGTTCTTGGTTCTGGCGGCGTTGGCGGCGTTGGCGTCGATCGCGACAAGCGCCGCGCGGGCAGCCGACTATGCGCCGCCATGCTATGACGCCGCGCTGATCGCGAGCGGTCGCGCGCCTTACGGCGCCGTGCCCTGCTATGTCGCGCCGGTGATCGAGGAATTCTCCAGCTGGTATTTGCGCGGTGACATCGGCTTCACCAATCAGTCGGTGGGCGATCTGACCAATGTTCAGGACGTCAACAATTCGGTGCGCAATATCGGCCTTGGATTCGATGCCTCGCCGTTGATGGGCATCGGTATCGGCTATTATTATAACGACTGGCTGCGCTTCGATTTGACCGGCGAATTTCGTTCCCGGGCGAACTTGCACGGCAGCCAGATCATCAGAAGCGGCGGTTCCACCTACACCGACGAATACACCGGCAGCAAGTCGGAATGGCTGTTCCTGCTGAACGCCTATGCCGATCTTGGCACCTGGAGCGGATTTACGCCGTTCGTGGGCGCCGGCATCGGCGCGTCGCGCAACACGATACATAGCCTCCAGGACATCAACACGCCGACCCAGGGCGTCGCCTTCGGCGATACGAATTCAAAATGGAGTTTGGCCTGGGCGCTGCACGCCGGCGTTGCCTACAAGGTAACGAAAAATTTCTCCGTCGAGTTCGCCTATCGCTATGCCGATCTCGGCGATGCCACGTCGGGGGATCTCTACACCTAATCTCGGCGGCAACACGATCTACAACCCGATGGAATTCAAGCGCCTGACATCGCACGACTTCAAGCTCGGCATGCGCTTCAGCTTCGACGTCTTTGACTCCCGGCCGGCGCCATATTACGCGCCGCCGCCGGTTTATCAGCAACCGCCAGTCTATGCGCCGGCGCCGATGTATGTGCAGCCGCCGCTGCGCAGCAGAGGTTAATCGCCGCACAGGTATGGTGAAAAATCTTGGTTAATCGCCGTTTAACCAAACCGGGGCATACTCTGCGCGAGATTTGAGTTCTGCGTTGTGAAGGAACGAGTCATGAGTCTGTTGCGCAAGTCTGTCTTCGGTGGTGCGATATTTATCGCGTCGGCGACCGGCGCCCTGGCCGCCGATGCGCCCGGCGTCCGGAATTTTCCTTCTCCGGAACCCGTAGCGCCCTCGACATTCTCGCCGCGCCATTCCGAACCCTTTGCCGGCTGGTATTTGCGCGGTGATGTCGGCTACCGCTTGCAAGAAATCTCAAGCACCAGACGCCGCGTCTGGCTTTGCGTCGCCGACCAATAACGATCTCCACAGCACCGTCGCCGCCGGTTTGGGCGCCGGTTACAAGAGCGGCTGGTTCCGTTCCGACCTGACGGTCGATTTTACCCCGCCGGCGAATTACTCCGGCCAGATAGTCACGCCCGGCGATGTCGCCGCGAAAGTGACGACAACGACGCTCCTGCTGAATGGCTATCTCGATCTTGGCAGTTGGTATCGCATGACGCCTTATATTGGCGCCGGCGCCGGCATTGCGAATTTGAATATCTCCGACTATCAGAGCACCGTGGCGCCGCCGTTCGGCACGGTCAAGGCGCGCGGCCAGACGAATTTTGCCTGGGCCGGAATGGCAGGTGTCGCTTACGCCTTGTCGCAGAATGTGATGGTCGACGTCAGCTATCGTTACCTCAACCTTGGCGACGTCATGACCTCGAGCGATGCGTTCGGCAACATGCGGCTAAGCAAGATCACGGCGCAGGAAGTGCGCGTCGGTCTTCGCTGGAACTTCGAAGATCAGCCGCTGGGGCGCTAACGGCCCTTTTCTCATCGCAATTCGGCATCCCGCGGACGCGACGGTATCGCAGTGAACGCTCGCTTTCGTCCCAATTACGCACAAAGCCGTAGTTGACCCCAATCGCCAACTCGACTATTCCCGCCAGTGGGACACCTCTCCCCAACGAGAGGCTTGCTATCTGGAAGGATAGAACATGACAGCGACGAAGCCCGGCGTGCGGCCGGCAAACCCGCATTTTTCGTCCGGCCCCTGCGCCAAGCGCCCCGGCTGGTCCCTCCAAGCTCTCACCGACGCGGCGCTCGGCCGCTCGCACCGCGCCAAGATCGGCAAGGCGAAGCTCAAGCGCGCCATCGATCTGACCGGTGAAATTCTCGGCGTACCGGCCGGCTACAAGATCGGCATCGTGCCGGCGTCCGATACCGGCGCCGTTGAAATGGCGCTGTGGTCGCTGCTCGGCGCGCGCCCCGTCACCATGTTGACCTGGGAATCCTTCGGCGAAGGCTGGGTGACCGATGTCGAGAAGCAGTTGAAGCTGAAAGACGTCACCGTGCTGAAGGCGCCCTATGGCGAACTTCCCGATCTTGCCAAAGTCGATTTCAAGACCGACGTGGTGTTCACCTGGAACGGCACCACCTCCGGCGTGCGCGTGCCGAACGCCGACTGGATCGCGGCGAACCGCGAAGGCCTGACCATTTGCGACGCCACCTCGGCGGCATTCGCGCAGAAGCTCGACTGGGCCAAGCTCGATGTCGTCACCTTCTCCTGGCAGAAGGCGCTGGGCGGCGAGGGTGGCCACGGCATGCTGATTCTGTCGCCGCGCGCGGTCGAGCGGCTCGAGACCTACAAGCCGGCCTGGCCGCTGCCGAAAATCTTCCGCATGACCAAAGGCGGCAAGCTCAACGAAGGCATTTTTGTCGGCGAGACCATCAACACTCCGTCGATGCTGTGCGTCGAGGATTATCTCGACACGCTCGCCTGGGCGAAGTCGGTCGGTGGCCTCAATGCCACCGTCGCGCGCTCGGATGCCAACGGGAAAGTGATTGCCGACTGGGTGGCGAAGACGCCTTGGGTCGGTCATCTCGCCAAGGTCGAAGCGACCCGCTCGAACACCTCGGTCTGTCTCGTCGTGACCGATCCGGCGGTGACGGCGCTGCCGCTCGACGCGCAGGCGACATTCGCCAAGAACCTCGCGGGCCTGCTCGAGAAGGAAGGCGTCGCCTACGACATCGCCTTCTATCGCGACGCGCCGCCGGGCCTGCGCATCTGGTGCGGCGCCACCGTCGAGACCAAGGACGTCGAAGCGCTGACGCCCTGGCTCGACTGGGCCTTCGCCGAGACCAAGGCCGCGCTACCCAAGGCGGCGTAACCCTTCCTTCCCTCGCCCCGCTTGCGGGGAGAGGGTGGCGAACCGCGAAACGGTGAGCCGGGTGAGGGGGCCTCGACGCAGTCGCAGGAATCTCCACGTCCCCCTCACCCGACATTCTCGCGTTCGCTCGAATGTCGACCTCTCCCCGCACGCGGGGAGAGGTGAAGAAAAGCATTTCACCTTACCCCCGGAAACATCATCATGACCGCCCCGAAAGTTCTCATTTCCGACGCGCTTTCCCCCGCCGCCGTGCAGATATTCAAGGACCGCGGCATCGACGTCGATTTCCAGCCGAACCTCGGCAAGGACAAAGACAAGCTTGCCGAGATCATCGGCAATTACGACGGTCTCGCGATTCGCTCCGCCACCAAGGCGACTGCGAAAATCCTCGAGAAGGCGACCCGCCTCAAGGTGATCGGCCGCGCCGGCATCGGCGTCGACAATGTCGAGATTCCGGCGGCGACCGCGCGGGGCGTCATCGTCATGAACACGCCCTTCGGCAATTCGATCACCACCGCCGAGCATGCGATCACCTTGATGCTGGCGCTGGCGCGCGAAATCCCGGCGGCGGACGCGTCGACGCAGGCCGGCAAGTGGGAGAAGAACCGCTTTATGGGCGTCGAGATCACCGCCAAGACGCTCGGCGTCATCGGTTGCGGCAATATCGGCTCGATCGTCGCCGATCGCGCGCTCGGTTTGCGCATGAAGGTGATCGCCTTCGATCCGTTCCTGTCGCCGGAGCGCGCCAGGGACATCGGCGTCGAGAAGGTCGAACTCGACGATCTCCTGAAGCGCGCCGACTTCATCACGCTGCACACGCCGCTGACCGAGAAGACCAAGAACATCATCGACGCCGCGGCGCTGGCCAAGACCAAGAAGGGCGTGCGCATCATCAATTGCGCGCGCGGCGG
>CANKBJ010000129.1 GCA_947479905.1 Bradyrhizobiaceae bacterium | reverse complement strand
CTGCAGCTTGCCGGCGCGAATGCCGTAATGGTCCTGAGCATACAGCGCGAGAATATTGACGCCGCCGAGACTGGCCTGATGACGGAACAAGACGATAAAGCCGACGCCCATCAGCGCACCGCCGAAGACGGCCGCGTAAAACGGATCGACCGCCGCGATATAGATAAAGCGCGGATGCAGTTCGGTCATCGCCGATACCAATGCCACCGCGGCGAAAGTCTTCACCGTGAACCGCCAGCCCATGCGGCGGAAGGCGAGATAGTAAAACGGCATGTTGATGACGAAGAAGACGGCGCCGAACGGCACGCCCGTCAGATAAAACACCAGAAAAGCCAGCCCGGCGGTGCTGCCGGTTAAAAGCCCCGCTGCTTTAAACAGCGCCAGCCCGAACGACACGAACAAGGTGCCGATCAGAATGGCGAGGACGTCTTCGATGAGGCTATGCCTCGGCGCCGCAGGTTCTGTTGTCGTCATTTAGCTGCGCCGAGGCGTCCTGGTTTGTCTATTGCGCTTGCGCGCCGATGTTCGCGCCCTTGATGATCGGCCACCATTTCTCGATTTCGATTTGCTGGAATTTGGCCAGACCCGCCGGAGTCTGTTGCTCGCGGGAGGCGACGTCGAGGCCGAGTTCGGTAAAGCGCGCCTTTACGTTCGGATCGGCGAGCGCCTCCACCATCGCAGCATTCAACTTGTCGATGATCGGCTTCGGCGTGCCCTTCGGTGCGAAGAAGCCGAACCAGCCGGACATATACAGGCCCGGCACCCCGGTCTCGTCGGCGGTCGGAATGTCCGGCATCGACGCCGAGCGTTGCGGCGACAGATTGGCAATCGCCTTGATCTTGCCGCCCCTGATCTGCGGCAGCGCCACCGCGCCCTGCACCACCAGAAGATCGACCTGGCCCGACACCAGATCGGTCATCGCCGGACCTGCGCCGCGATAGGGAATGAACTGCACCTTCTGACCCGTCAAATTCTCAAACAGAACGCCGGAGACGTTTGCCGCCGCGTTCTGATTGACGAAATTGATCTTGCCGGGATTAGCCTTCATCCAGGCGACAAGATCCTTGAGATTGTCGGCCGGCAGGTCTTTCTTGGCGACCATGAGCTGCGGATTGTTAGAGATCAGGCCGATCGGCTCGAAGTCTTTCTGCAGATCGTAATCGAGCTTGTAGATGATGCTGCCTACATGGGTGTCCCACTGGCCGATGTCGATCGTGTAGCCATCCGGCGCGGCGCGCGCGACACGACCGACCGCGATCGAGCCGCCGGCGCCGCCGACATTCTCGACGATGACGCTCTGTCCGAGCGGCGCGCGCATGCGCTCGGCCAGAATGCGCGCGGCGACATCGGTCGAGCCGCCGGGCGGGAACGGAACGATCAAGGTGATCTGCTTGTTCGGATAGTTTTGCGCCTGCGCGCCGGCGATGCCGGCCACGGAAACGATTCCGGCAACGAACGCTGCCGCGACAACCAGCTTTTTCATGTCACCCCCCAAAAGGCGTCTCGCGCGCCTTGGGGTGGATGATAGACCTCTCGGCGACGCCAGCGAAAGGGGGCGTTTAAGCCCGGCCCTTCCCCGCAAACGGCCAGTGGGACGCGTTCCGTTGATCTAACGCAATGCAGGCCACGGCCAATGATCGAGACTGGCACTTCGTATTTTGCGAAGTGGGAGTAATACCGTGCGATTGCCCTTTCTAGCCGCCATTATCGGCGCGTTTTTTCTGAGCACTCCGGCCCTCGCGCAAAACACGGTGCCGAACGATCTGCTTCAGGAAAAGCTGATCAAGACCTATCTGCTGACATTCAACGACGCCAATCTGACCGGCAATTACAGCGTGCTGCACGCCAGGCTGGCCAAGCCGTTTCGCGACCAGTTCAATCCGGAAAAGCTGAAGCAGGCATTCAAGGGCTTCGCCGACCAAAAGGTCGATCTCGGCATAATCGTCGCGAAGCAACCTGTCGCCACGACGCCCTCGTCAATCGATAAGCGCGGCGCGCTGGTCGTCCGCGGCTATTTCGACACCGCGCCGAGCAGGGTCATTTACGAACTTGATTTCGTCCCCTCTGAAGAGGAATGGAAGCCGATCATGATCCACGTCAACGTCAAGAAACCGTAGCGCCGCACTTAAAGGCGCGTCGTATTATGATAGAAACGCCAAAGGACGGTCCCATGTCGCAGCCGGAAGTTTCGCAGCCGAAGCCCGCATCGACCGCGCGCAAGGTCTTCGCCGCCATCCTCGATTTCTTCTTCATCTTTATCGTCGCCGGCTATGGCGTCGCTCAGTTCACCGGCGGCACCACCGAAGGCGGTTTTGAACTAAAAGGCGCGCCCGCTTTCGTCGTCTTCGCGATTGTGATTTTGTATTTTATCATCTTCCGGCGATTTCTCGGCGGCACTTTGTTTCAGCGCCTGCTCGGCGCACGCTGAGACGAGCGTTTAATCGCTCTGTAAAATGACGTTCTTGACCATCGGGTAGATTTGGTTCTGCCAGGTTCGCCCGGAAAACACGCCGTAATGGCCGACGCCGGCCTGCATGTGATGGCGCTTGCGATAGGGCCGAAGCGACGTACACAGATCGTGCGCGGCGAGCGTCTGTCCGACGGCGCAGATGTCGTCCTTCTCGCCTTCGACCGTGAACAGCATGGTGCGCTTGATCGCCGCCGGCTCGACTTTACGGTTCTCGTAGGTCAGTTGCCCGAGCGGCAGCGCATGATCCTGAAACACCAGTTTCACCGTTTCGAGATAAAACTCGGACGCGAGATCGAGCACAGCGAAATATTCGTCATAGAACGCCTTGGTGGTCTCGGCTTTCGCAGTCTCGCCCTTGGCGATGTTTTCGTAAAGCTCGCGGTGCGCCTTCACATGGCGATCCATGTTCATCGCCATGAAGGCGGACAATTGCACGAACCCCGGATAGACCCTGCGGCCGCCGCCGGCATAGCGCGCCGGCACCGTGGCGATCATCTTCTTCTCGAACCATTCCATCGGCTTGCTTTTGGCAAGCTCATTGACCTTGGTCGGATTGACGCGGGTATCGATCGGCCCGGCCATCAACGTCATCGAGCGCGGCTGCGCCGGATGATCGCCCATCGCCATCACGCTCGCCGCCACCAATGCGCTGACGCAGGGCTGACAAACCGCCACCATATGCGCGCCGGGACCGATCTTTTCCAGAAACTTGATCAGGTGCGCGGTATAGCTGTCGAATGAAAACGGCCCGTCGGCAAGCGGCACGTCGCGCGCATTGTGCCAGTCGGTTGTATAGACGTCATGTTCGGCGAGCATGGTGCGCACCGTGGCGCGCAACAAGGTCGCGAAATGGCCCGACAACGGCGCGATCAACAGAACGCGCGGCTGCTCCTGCTCGACGTCCTTCTTGAAATGCCGCAACGTCGCGAACGGCGTCACCAAAGCCGCCTCTTCGGTCACCGCCACCTCGCGGTTGCCGACCATGACGCTGTCGATGCCGTAGTCCGGCCGCGTATGGGTGAGCCCGATGCGGGCGATCATCTCATAGGCGGCGGTAAGATTGCTCAGACCCGAAGGCCGCGGCGAGCCGTTGAGCCGTGACCCAACCGTCTCGGCCGCCATGCTGGCGAATTTGCGCACCGGATCCATGATGTCCGATTGCGCCTGATAGGCTTGATACAGCATTCAATCCCCGGTCGGCCCCGGCAGGCCGCAAATCATAGGCTAGCGGGTTTTATGCTGCACTGCGAGATAATAATCTGAGCCTGACTGCCTCGGAAATAGGCACTGGGGACAAAATAGGCGTTTCGCTCTTTTGCGGCACGGGAAGGTATTGATTAATTTGAACTTTCGTCTAAGCTGGGGTTGCCGGGCCGCTTTTACTAAGAGGGACATGATCGCCCCATGGCCACAGCTGCCCTGACGATTGCCAGCAAGAATTATGGCTCCTGGTCGCTGCGCGGCTGGTTGCTTTGCAAGCTCGCCGGCCTCGACTTCGAAGAACAAAGCGTCGCCAGCGACGACCCGTCGACGCGCGCCGAGCTTCTGCTGCTGTCGCCGTCCTTCCTGGTGCCCTGCCTCACCCATGACGGCATCAAGATCTGGGATACTTTGGCCATCGCCGAATATCTCGACGAGACCATGCCCAAGGCCGGACTGCTGCCGAAGGAAAAAGTCGCGCGCGCGCATTGCCGCTCGATCTGCGGCGAGATGCATTCCGGCTTTACCAATCTTCGCTCGGCCCTACCGATGAATCTCAAAGCGCATCATCCCGGCTTCAAGATCTGGGCCGGCGCGCAGGCCGACATCGACCGCGTCATTTCAATCTGGCGCGAATGCCTCGCCTCGAGCAAAGGCCCGTTCCTGTTCGGCAAGACGCCCGGCATGGCCGACGCCATGTTCGCGCCGGTGGTGACACGCTTCATCACCTACGACGTCAAGCTGGACAGCGATTGTACCGCCTATTGCAAGGCGATCATGGCGCTCCCGGCGATGCAGGAATGGCGCGAAGCCGCGCTCGGCGAACCGGACGAAGTGGTCGAGTTGGACGTGGAGTTTTGAATCAGCGATTGAGCCATTGGCCGATACGGCCGACGGCCTCATGCATGTCGGCGGCCGAGCGCGAATAGCAGAAGCGCAGATAATGGCGGCCATCGATCGGATCGAAGTCCAGGCCCGGCGTCGCCGCGACATGCGCCTCGTTGAGCATGCGTTTGGCGAAATCGAGACTGTCGTCGGAAAACTTCGAAATGTCGGCGTAGAGATAGAACGCGCCATCGACCGGCAGGAATTTGTCGAGGCCGGCTTTCGGCAGGCCTTCCGTGAGAATGCGGCGGTTCTCTTCGTAGCCGTGCTTGACCTCATCCATTTCGGCCTTGCCGTCGAACGCCGCCTCCGCCGCGATCTGCGACAAGGTCGGCACCGAGATGGCGAAGTTCTGTTGCAGCCGCTCGACCGTGCGCACCAGTTCGTTGGGCAGCACCATCCAGCCGACGCGCCAGCCGGTCATGCAGAAATATTTCGAGAACGAATTGATGACGACGGTCTTGTCCGACAGTTTGGCAGCGGTCTCGGCGGCGAACGCATAATCGAGGCCGTGATAGATCTCATCGGAGATCACCTTGATGCCGAGACTCTCGGCGGTCGCGATCAGCCGCGCCAGCGCCGGCGCTTCCATCATCGTGCCGGTCGGATTGGCCGGGCTCGCTACCAGCAGGCCGGCAAGCGGCGTTTTTCGATGCGCCGCGATCAAGGCTTCCGGCGACAGCGCCCACCGCGTCGCCGCCGACGTTTCGATCAGCACCGGCTCGCAGCCGAGCGCGCTCAGAATATGCCGGTATGGCGGGTAGCCAGGATTGGCCAAGGCCACCCGATCGCCGGGCTCGAACAGCGACAGGAACGCCAGGATGAAGCCGCCGGAGGAACCGGTGGTGACCACCACACGCGCCGGGTCGAGGTCGAAAGCATAGGCGTCGCGATAGTGCCGGGCGATTCGCTGGCGTAGGCTGGGAATGCCGAGGGCTTCGGTATAGCCGATGCGGTCCTTCAGCGCGGCCTGCGCCGCCGCGAGCGCCGTGGCCGGCGCCGGCCGGTCCGGCTGGCCCACTTCCATATGGACGATGTGGTGGCCTTTGGCCTCCAGCGCCGCCACCGCCGCCATCACGTCCATGACGATAAAGGGCGGCACGTCGCTGCGTTTTGACGGGCTGAGCAGGCCTTTTACGGTTTCAAGCATGGGCTTGTCCCCGCCCCGCGCCGGCCCTCGCCCCGCTGTCGCCGCATTCAAAATGCTTGTTTACGGCAAGGCTATTGGCAGTTTGTTGAGCACTGGCGGGTTTCATGACTCGTTCGTGATATTGAGTTGCGTTGACCGGCGGCCGACGCGCCTGTTTAAGTCCACTTTTCCGCTTCAAGCGTTCAGTCTAACGGGTTGATACGTGACAGATATCGGTAAAATCGAGCCCCATGCACCGGTCAAACCATCTACCAGCGGCTGGCGCAACGCGCCAGTAATGCGCGGCCTTGCCGTAGCCACGGCGCTGGCTGTCGCCCTGACCGGCGCCGGTCCCGTGACGCCGGCGCGCGCGCAAGACGCCACCACCGGCATGCCGATCATCCGCGATACCGAGATCGAGCAACTGCTGCGCGACTACGCGCAACCGATCCTCAAGGCCGCCGGCCTCGCCAAGCAGAACGTCAAGGTGGTCGTGCTCAACGACCGCGCCTTCAATGCCTTCGTCATGGATGGCCGGCACATCTTCGTCAATGCCGGCGCACTGTTCGATGCCAAGACGCCGAACGAGGTCATTGGCGTGTTCGCGCATGAGACCGGGCATCTGGCCGGCGGCCATTTGCTCAAGCTGCGCGAGCAACTGGCGACGGCGCAGACCGCCTCCGTGGTCGCGCTGCTGCTCGGCGTCGGCGCGGCGGTGGCCGCCTCGCGCTCCGGCGGTGGCAATGCAGCGGCCGCGGTCCTGGGGCCGCAGTCGGCGATCCAGCGTTCGCTTTTGGCCTATGTCCGCACTCAGGAAGACCAGGCCGACCATGCCGGCGCAAAGTTTCTCAACGCCACCGGGCAATCCGGCCGCGGCATGCTCGACCTGTTCAAACGGTTGAGCAGCGACTCCCTGTTCAACTCGCGCTTTATCGATCCTTATCTGCAATCGCATCCGATGCCGGCCGATCGCGTCGCCGCGCTCGATACTCTGGTCAAGTCCAGCCCCTATTTCGACGTCAAGGACCCGGCGGACTTGCAGGCGCGGCACGACCTGATGCGCGCCAAATTGTCCGGCTTCCTGGAACGGCCCGATACGGTGGCGCGGCGCTATCCGCTCGGCGATCACAGCCTGGCCGCGCGTTACGCGCGCGCGATCTCGGCCTACCGCCACACCGATCTGCGCCAGGCGGTCGGCCAGATCGATGGCCTTATTCAGTCCCAGCCGGCCAATCCCTATTTCTACGAACTCAAAGGCCAGGCGCTGCTGGAAGGCGGCCGCGCCGCCGAGGCGGTCGCGCCGTTGCGGCAGGCCGTGCAATTGTCACATGCCGCGCCGCTGATCCAGATCATGCTGGCGCAGTCCCTGATAGGCACCAACAACCCGAAACTCGCCGAGGAAGCGGTCGCCCTCTTGCGCGGCGCGTTGCTGCGCGAGCCTGAAGCGCCGCAAGCCTATAGCCAGCTGGCCATGGCCTATGGCCGCAAGGGCGATCTCGCCCAGGCCGATCTGGCCTCGGCGCAGGCCGCCTTCTCGCGCGGCGACATGATGACCGCGCGTCAACTCGCCTCGCGCGCCAAGACCAGATTGCCGGTTGGCTCGCCCGCCTGGGTGCGCGCCGACGATATCGTCAATCTCAAGCCGAACAACAATGCCCGCAACTGACAGCCAAAAGGATACGTTCCCTATGACCACTCGCTTGCGCACCATCGCCGCCCTGTGCGTCGCGATGTTTGCCCTCTGGCTGCCGCCGCAAGCGCGCGCGGCCGAGTTTTCAGCGCCGCAAAAATCCGAGATCGAAAAGATCGTGCGCGATTATCTGATCGCGCATCCGGAAGTGTTGCAGGAAGCGATGGCCGAATTGGAAAAGCGCCAGGCCGCCGGCGAAGTCGAAAAGCATCAGGCCGCGGTCAAGTCCCATGCGAAGGTGCTGTTCTCCTCGCCGCGGCAGGTCAATCTCGGCAATCCGCAGGGCAATGTCACTTTCGTCGAGTTCTTCGACTACAACTGTGGCTATTGCAAACGCGCCATGCTCGACATGTTCGCGTTGATGAAGGAAGACCCCAAGCTCAAGGTCGTTCTTAAAGAATTCCCGGTGCTCGGCCCCGGCTCGGTTGAAGCGGCGCAGGTCGCCATTGCCGTCAACATGCAGGACAAGACCGGCAAGAAGTATCAGCAGTTTCATGAAAAGCTGATGGGCGGCCGCGGCCAGGCCAACAAGGCGCTGGCGCTCGCCGTCGCCAAGGAGATCGGCATGAACATGGCCCAGATCGAAAAGGACATGGCCAGCCCCGAGGTCAAGGAGACCTTGCAGGAAAGCTTCAAGCTCGCCGAAGCGCTCGGCATGAATGGCACGCCGAGCTATGTTATCGGCGACAGCGTGGTTGTCGGCGCCGTCGGCCTCGACGCTTTGCGCGAAAAGGTCAACACCGCGCGCTGCGGCAAGCCGACCTGCTGATTGACGGCTTCTAGACGCGATCTCGGCAAATTACCGTCAATACCAAGCCGCCGGGCCCGACCGCCCGGCGGCTTGTCCTTTGCGCGATTCCCGAAGGGAACTCTGAAGCCCCGGCAGGGTTGTCGCGCGCATGTATTCGATCGGCATCGAAGAGGAATATTTCGTTTACGACGCGAGGACGCGGCGCGCGCTGCGCCGCGCCGACAAGAAATTCCTCATCGCGATCAAGAAGAGCCTGGGCGATCGGGTGACGACCGAAATGCTGCAATCGCAAATTGAGGTTATGACCTCGCCATGCGACACCATGGCGGAGGCGCGCGCGCAACTGACCGAATTGCGCGGCACGCTCGGCGAGGCGGCGCGCGAGCGCAAACTCGGCATCGCTGCCATGGGCACCTTTCCGCTCGCCTTCTGGCCGGAGCAGCGAGTCACCGACAAGGAACGCTACGACACGATCATGGACGATCTGCAAATGATCGGTCACCGCAACATGCTGTGCGGGATGCATGTGCATGTCGCCATTTCCGATCCCGATACGCGCATCGATCTCCTCATGCGGCTGACGCCTTACCTGCCGCTGCTGCTCGCACTGTCGACATCGTCGCCTTTCTGGCAAGGCCAGCTCACCGGACTCTCCGGTTATCGACTTGCAGCCTACGATGAAATGCCGCGCACCGGCCTGCCCGAACTGTTCCGCACCAATGCCGATTACGACGACTATGTCGCCGCCCTTGTCGGCGCCGGAATCATCCCCGACGCCAGCTACATTTGGTGGGCGATCCGCCCGTCGCTGCGCCATCCGACGATCGAATTGCGCGTCTGCGACACCTGCACGCGGATCGAGGATGCGCTGGCGATCGCTGCTCTGTTTCGCTGCCTGGTGCGCGCGCTAGACCGCAACCGCGGCATCAATGCCGGCTTCGATCGCGTCGGCCGCGCCATCACCGTCGAGAACAAATGGCACGCCCAGCGCTCTGGCATCGCCGCGCGTTTCATCGACCCGTTTTCGCGCGCGCCGATCGCCATTACCGCCTGGCTCGGCCAGGTCCGCGCCCTGATCGCCGACGACGTCGCGGCGCTGGGCTGTGGACCCGAGATCGACCACCTCGGCCGCATCGTCGTCGGCGGAACCAGCGCCGACCGCCAGATTGCGATCTTCAATGAGGCAAAATCGGCCGGCCGGCGGCGGTTAACCGCGATAAATGACGTCATCGACTGGGTCGGAGCCGCCACTTTGGCACCCGCCCGGCCCGCGCCTATGGCCTCGGCCAGCCAGGCGGCATCCGGGCTTCCCCTATGCGCCGGGGGCACCTATAAAGCGCCACAGTTCTAGGCGCAGTGAGTCAAAGGACGCGCGCGAACCGAAACCTGCCGGATTCCAATGTCTCAGACTGTTTTTGTCCTCAACGGACCCAACCTCAACCTGCTCGGCACCCGCGAGCCGGAAAAGTATGGCCATTCCACATTGGCCGATGTGGAAAAACTGTGCCGTGCAACCGCCGCGCGTTTCGGTCTCGAAGTCGACTTCCGGCAGTCCAATATCGAAGGCGAACTGGTCACCTGGATTCAGGAAGCGCTGATCAAGAAGGCTGCTGGACTCGTCATCAACCCGGCCGGCTATACCACGACCTCGATCGCCATTCTCGACGCGCTGTTCATGCTCAAGGCGCCGGTGGTCGAAGTCCACATCACCAATATTCACCAGCGTGAAGAATTTCGTCACCACTCCTATGTATCGAAGGCGGCCAAGGCTGTGATGGCCGGCTTCGGCATTGACGGCTACGCGCTGGCGATCACCGGCATCGCCGGCATGATCGGCGCCAAGGCAAAATGACCGCGCGTGACCGTGACATTGAAGAACGGCATTCGTTCTTCGCACCGGCTTACGCGCCCTATTAATCGGAAGAGATAATGGCAAAACCGCCGAAAGCATCCATGGTCGACCACGCTTTGATCCTGGAGCTGACCAAGCTCCTCGACGAAACCGGTCTGACCGAGATCGAAATCGAACAGAACGGCCAGCGCGTGCGCGT
>CANKBJ010000128.1 GCA_947479905.1 Bradyrhizobiaceae bacterium | reverse complement strand
GTCGCGCCTTACGCCGGGACCGACGGCGAACGTGTCGCGCTGCGCGGTGATGAGATCGTACTCGGCCCGCGCGCGGTGCTGACTTTGGCGATGGCGTTTCACGAATTGACAACCAACGCGACCAAATACGGCGCGCTGGCCGGCCCGCGCGGCCGCATCGAAATCGGCTGGCATCGCCTCGCCGCGACCGATGACGCTCCGGCGCGGTTGCGGATCGACTGGGTGGAAAAAGGCGGGCCGGCGGTGGTGGAGCCGGAACGGCGCGGCTTCGGGTCAAAAATGATCGAGGGCGCCATCGGCGCGGAACTCGGCGGCAACGCGAAAATGGTGTTCGAGCCGGACGGCCTGCGCTGCGAAATCGTCCTGCCGCTGGAGGCTGCGATGGCGGGCGAGGCGGAGGTGGGCGGGTGAGAATAGAAAATTCGTCTTTGAGAGCGCCCGCCTTTGCTAAAGCTTCGGCGGGCAACCTTCGCCCCTTTAGGGGGCTTGCCAACCGAAGCCCCGAAGGGGCGAAGGTTGGTGGAGCCAGGCGGGATCGAACCGCCGACCTCGTCATTGCGAACGACGCGCTCTCCCAGCTGAGCTATGGCCCCTTCCAATCCACGGCCAAAATCTTTGGGCAACGTCTTGGTTGCCCGCGTTTTTTGGGCGAGTGGCCGCCATTTAGGGCCCGGTATCAGGCCTGTCAAGGATCGCCCCGCGGTGGGGCGGCGCTGTTTTGGCGTTTGTGGAGCTCAAATTGCCGGAACCCCTTTTCCTGAAGGCCGCGAGCGGCTATTCGTCACCTTGGCTATCCGATGGAGCGTTTCGATGAATCCCTTTCTTTGGCTGATTACGACGATCATCGACCTCTATATCTGGATCCTGATCGCGTCGGCGGTGCTGTCCTGGCTGGTGGTCTTCAACGTCGTCAACACCCGCAACCCGATCGTCAATTCGATCGGCGATTTCCTGTACCGGGTGACCGAGCCGGCGCTGCGGCCGATCCGCGGCATCATGCCCAATCTCGGCGGCATCGATATCTCGCCAGTGATCCTGATCATCGGCCTGCTGTTCCTCAAGCAGCTGATTTTCTGGCTCTACATCCAGATTTTCATCTAGCCCGCGATGACGGCCCGGCCGTGGCTGCGCACCGGCGACGGTGTCAGCGTGGCCGTGCGTCTGACGCCGAAAGGCGGTCGCGACGCCATCGATGGCATCGAGACTCTGAGCGACGGCCGCACGGTGATGAAAGTCCGCGTGCGCGCCGCGCCGAGCGAGGGCGAAGCCAATGACGCCCTGTGCCGGCTGATCGCCAAATCGGTGGGCGTCCCACCGCGCGACGTGTCGCTGGTTGCCGGCGCCACCGCCCGCATTAAGCGTCTGGCGATTTCGGGCGACGGCCCAACGCTTCTTGCGGCGCTGGAGAAAATTTGCGCTTCGCGGTAAGGCTTGAGCGCAAACAGGAGCGATCATGAGCGCAACGATCATCGACGGAAAGACAATCGCTGCCGAGTTGCGCGCGCGCGTCGCCGGCGAGGTCGCGCGTTTGAAAGCAACGCACGGCATCACGCCGGGCCTGGCGGTCGTCCTGGTCGGCAAAAATCCTGCGAGCGAAGTCTATGTCCGAAACAAATCGAAAGCGGTCACCGACGCAGGCATGAATCCGGTCGACCGGCAATTGCCGGATAGTGTGAGCGAAGCCGAATTGCTGGCGCTGATCGACAATTTGAACGCGGATCCAGCGGTCAACGGCATCCTCGTGCAATTGCCGCTGCCGCCGCAGATCGATTCGCAGAAGGTCATCGCCGCCATCGATCCGGCGAAAGACGTCGACGGATTCCACCCGCTCAATGTCGGCCGGCTCGGTAGCGGCTTGCCGGCTCTGGTGCCCTGCACGCCGCTCGGCTGCGTCATCCTTGCGAAGAAGGCCCGGCCGTCGCTGGCCGGTCTTGGCGCCGTCGTGATCGGCCGCTCCAACATCGTCGGCAAGCCGGTGGCGCAATTGCTGCTGGCCGAAAACGCCACCGTGACCATCGCCCATTCGCGAACGCGCGACCTCGCCGCCGTCTGCCGCCGCGCCGACGTGCTGATCGCGGCCATCGGTAAACCGGAATTCGTCCGCGCCGACTGGATCAAGCCGGGCGCCACCGTGATCGATGTCGGTATCAATCGCGTGACGGGCGAGGCCGGCAAATCGAGAATCGTCGGCGACGTCGCTTATGCGGAAGTCAGCGCCGTTGCCGGCGCGATCACGCCGGTGCCGGGCGGCGTCGGGCCGATGACGATCGCCTGTTTGATTTTGAACACCTTGCGCGCCACCTGCGCGCAGAACGGTCTGCCGGCGCCAAAGCTGGACTGACAAATCTTAGCCGCACCAGCTCTCGCGCCTGCCGCCGGCGTAGCGGCGCACCAGCCCGCGTTCGGCCAGCGCCGCCGACACGTCGGCCGTGCGCGCGGTTGAGACATCGGCGTCGACACGGCCGCCATATTTATCCTGGCCGATGCGGGAAATGCCGACCGAGCCTTCGTTGAGGATCCGCGCCAGCGCGTCGCGTGCGGCCTCCGCCTTGATTCGCTCGTCGACGCAGCGCGCGCTCATTTCCGGCGCGTCGATGCCGCGCAGCCGCACCCGCGTGGTGATCTGCATGCCCGGCCAGATATTCACCCGTGCCTCGAACGTGTCGCCATCGAGGACGCGCACGACGTCGGCGGCATGCCCGCCGCGCAAGCCTGAGGCGATGATCGCCGTCGACGGCGCCGCCACGGTGACCGGTTCTACCGCGCGGCCGGCAATGACCGGCGCGACCAGCGCGCCGACGGTCAGGCCGCCGGCAAAGCAGGCCGCCGCCAGCACCGGCACGCTATGTCGATCGCGCTGTCTGATCGCTAGGAACATGACCCTAGGTACTAGGACCTAACGACGATTCGGGCAAGGCCAAAGCGCGACCTCTCGATGCGCGACGGCGTGTTTCAACCGGTGGTAGTGATTCGCTGTGCGATTTTCCAACTGCGCGATACCATCGCTAAACTTGTGAAGTTGTGACCTTTTTTGCCCAATACTCGCGAGAGCGACACAATTTGTGGCAATAAGGGGTCATGGTGCGACCGCGAACCTCTCCCCAGCCGGAAGTCCCGGGCCTCGCGGCCCGGCGCATCGCCACGGACATTGTTGACAGCGTGTTGCGCAAGCGTGTGGCGCTCGACGAACAGCTTTCCGGCAAAGGCGCCCATCTCGGCCTGGCCAGCCTGCCCGACCGCGACCGGGCCTTGATGCGGCGGCTGACCGCGACCGTGCTGCGCCGGCTCGGCACGCTGCGCCACCTGCTCGGCGGCCTGCTCGAAAAAGGTTTCCCGGCCGACGCGCCGCGCACCGAAACCATCCTGCTGGTCGGCGCCGCGCAAATTCTCTGGCTCGACGTGCCCGACCATGCCGCCGTCGACCTGTCGGTACGGCTGGCGCAGGCCGATCGCCGCGCCGCCCGCTATGCCGGCCTGATCAACGCGGTGCTGCGCCGCGTCGCCCAGGCGCGCGACAGCGTTCTCGCCGACAAGACCGCGCGCGACACGCCGCCCTGGCTGCTGGCGCGCTGGAAAAAGAATTACGGCAACGAGGTCGCGCGCGCGATCGCGCAGGCCAACGGCCACGAGCCCGCGCTCGACCTGACCGTCAAGAAAGATCCCGAGGCCTGGGCCGAACACGTCCATGGCCGCGTGCTGGCGACCGGCACGGTGCGCACTCTGGCGCATGGCGCAATCACGTTGCTGCCCGGCTTCGCCGAAGGCGCGTGGTGGATTCAGGATGCCGCCGCGTCGATTCCCGCGCGCCTGTTCGGCGACGTCAACGGCCTCTCCATTTGCGATCTGTGCGCCGCGCCCGGCGGCAAGACCGCGCAGCTCGCCGCCGCCGGCGCCAATGTCACTGCCATCGATCGCTCGGCGGCGCGCATTGCCCGGTTGCGCGAGAATTTCACCAGACTTGGACTCACGGTCGAAACCCTCGCCGCCGACGCGCTCGACTGGAAACCGGAAACGCAATTCGATGGCGTGCTGCTCGACGCGCCTTGCACCTCGACTGGCACCATCCGCCGCCATCCCGACGTGCCGTGGCTGAAATCCGAAGCCGATCTCGCCGTGCTGATGTCGTTGCAGCAGCGCCTGCTCGACCGTGCCGTCGATCTGCTCAAGCCCGGCGGCACTCTCGTGTATTGCGTCTGCTCGCTCGAACCCGAGGAAGGCGAAGCGCAGATCGAAGCCTTGCTGGCGCGCGACCCGCGCCTCTCGCGCAAGCCAATCCAGGCCGCGGAGGTCTTCGACCACGCCGAATTCATCACCGCCGACGGGGCGCTGCGGACCTTGCCGCAGTATCTGCCCGATCCCGACCCTCATTGGGCCGGGCTCGACGGCTTTTACGCCGCGCGCCTGATTCGCCACATTTCCTAAAGCGCCCCAGCGGACGGTATTATTTTGCAGCGAATGCAGCCAATTCAGCGGGCATATTGGCCCGTACCCAAGCCTTCGGTATCGTGCGGTGTGCGCGCGGGAGAAAAATCGCGTTGCCGGGGGTGAACAGCTCAATGACGCGGGTGTCGGTCGGCGAACGAGTCAGGTTGTCGGCGCTGATCGGCCGCCGGGCCTTTCGCAGCCTGATCGGGGCTCTCAGCACGCATCCGCTGCTACGCTGGCGATTCGGTTCGACCAAGACCGACCGGCTGGTGATCGCCCCTCAGGACCTGCGCACCGCCGACGCCACGCGCGCCGCCGAAATCTATGCAGGGCGTTTTGCCTTCGCCGGCAAGGTGGTGATCTGCGATAGACGAACACCTTTCGAAATGACGCCGCCGTCCGACGAGTGGGCGGCCATTCTGCTGAGTTTCGCGTGGCTGCGCCATTTGCGCGCCGCCGATTCGGCGATCACGCGCGCCAACGCCCGCGCGCTGATCGACGACTGGATCAACGAACAGGGCAGCTGGCATGCGGTCGGCTGGCAGACGGAAATTCTGTCGCGCCGCATCATCTGCTGGCTTAATCAATCGCCCTTCGTCTTGCAGGACGCCGACGCCCGCTTTTATCGCCGCTTCATCAGAAGCCTGTCGCGGCAGGTGCGATATCTGCGCCGCAATCTCAATGAATGCCGCGAGGGCGTGCCGCGCCTCCAGGCGCTGATCGCGCTGACCTTCGCCTCCTTGTGCCTGCAGGACATGTCCGGCCAGTTGCGGCCGATGACGCGGCGCCTGCTCGACGAACTGCCCACGCAGGTGTTGCCCGACGGCGGCCATATCAGCCGCAATCCCGGCGCGCTGATCGAACTGCTGATCGATCTGTTGCCGCTGCGTCAGTTGTTCTCGGCGCGCAACCTGCAACCGCCGCAGGCAATCAACAATGCCATCGATCGCATGATGCCGATGCTGCGCTTCTTCCGGCATCCCGACGGCAATTTCGCCCAGTTCAACGGCATGGGCCCGACGCCGGTCGATCTGCTCGCCACCGCATTCGCCTATGACGACGCGCGCGGCGCGCCGGTGCTGAACGCGCCGCATTCCGGCTATCAGCGCATCGATGCCGGCATGACCGTGCTGTTGATGGACACCGGCCGGCCGCCGCCGGTCGCACTCAGCCAGGAAGCGCATGCCGGCTGCCTGTCGTTCGAGATGTCGTGGAAGCAGCACCGGCTCGTCGTCAATTGCGGCCTGCCGGCGATGAACCGGGAGAACTGGCGGCAGGTGGCGCGCGCCACCGCGGCACATTCAACCGTCACCTTCAACGATACGTCATCCTGCCGATTTCTCGAATCGCCATCGGTCCGCCGTCTGCTTGCCGGCACGCCGATTGTCGCCGGTCCGCACAACGTCAAGGTCGAGCGCAGCGACGCCGCCGGCGCCTCGACGCTGGTCGCCTCGCATGACGGCTATGCCGGCGACTTCGGCGTGCTGCATCGACGCAGCATCCAGGTCAGCGCCGATGGCGACGTTGTCGAAGGCGAAGACAGTTTTTTGCCGGCCAACGGCCAGGCAATTCCGGCCAAGCGCGCCGACGAATATGCCATCCGCTTCCATCTGCATCCGGCGATCAAGGCCAACCGGCTGTCGGAGGGCCGCGGCGTCATTCTGCTGCTGCCCGACAAGGAAGTGTGGACTTTCGCGACGCAGGGCGAGACCGTCCATGTCGAGGAAAGCGTCTATCTCGCCGGCTCCGACGGCCCGCGCCGCGCCGTGCAGATCGTGATTTACGGTCATGCGCGCGAGACCGCCAAGGTCAGTTGGAGCTTTCGCCACACCCGGCCGGCCGCGCCCGGGTCGAAGCCGAATCGGGCGGATGAACCGGAATTACCGCTCTGATTGCCGCTGTGATTTCGCCCACTTTTCCCCTTGCGAACCGGGGCCACGAGCGACATTAAGAGCGGATGACCAGTCATCCCCGCCGCATCACCCGCGCTTTGCTGTCGGTTTCCGACAAAACCGGCCTGATTGAATTCGCCCGCGCGCTGTCCGCGTTCGGCATCGATCTCGTCTCCACCGGCGGCACCGCCAAGGCGTTGAAGGACGCGGGGCTCGCCGTTTCCGATGTCGCCGACCTGACCGGCTTTCCCGAAATGATGGACGGCCGCGTCAAGACGCTGCATCCGGGCGTGCATGGCGGCCTGCTGGCGATCCGCGCCAACAAGGACCATGCCGCGTCGATGCAGGCGCACAACATCAAGCCGATCGATCTCCTCGTCGTGAATCTTTATCCGTTCGAGGAAACCGTCGCCAAGGGCGCGGACTATGACGACTGCATCGAGAACATCGACATTGGCGGCCCGGCGATGATCCGCGCCGCAGCCAAGAACCATGCCGATGTGACTGTCGTCGTCGAGGCCACCGATTATGCCGCCGTGCTCGATGAATTGACCGCGCATGCCGGCATGACCTCACTCGAACTGCGCCAGCGTATGGCGGCGAAGGCCTATGCGCGCACCGCCGCTTACGACGCGGCGATCTCGAACTGGTTTGCTGACACCTTGAAGAACGACGCGCCGGACTATCGCGCCTTCGGCGGCCGGCTATTGCAGCCTCTGCGCTATGGCGAGAACCCGCATCAAAGCGCAGCGTTCTACAAGACGCCGGGCGCCCGGCCGGGCGTCGCCAGCGCGCGGCAGCTGCAGGGCAAGGAACTGTCCTACAACAATATCAACGACACCGACGCCGCTTACGAATGCATCGGCGAGTTCGACGCCAAACGGACGCCGGCCTGCGTCATCGTCAAGCACGCCAATCCCTGCGGCGTCGCCGAAGGCGCGAGCCTGCTGGAGGCCTACAAGAAAGCGCTGGCTTGCGACTCGACTTCGGCTTTCGGCGGCATCGTCGCGCTCAACCGCACGCTCGATGCCGATGCGGCGCGTGCGATTACCGAGATCTTCACTGAAGTCATCATTGCGCCGGACGCCACCGAAGAAGCCATCGCCATTGTCGCGGCGAAAAAGAATTTGCGGCTGCTGCTCGCCGGCGGCCTGCCCGATCCGCGCGCCAAGGGTCTGATGGTGAAGTCGGTCGCTGGCGGGCTGCTGGTGCAGTCGCGCGACAATGCCGTGGTCGATGACATGGATCTGAAGGTTGTGACCAGGCGCGCACCCAGCGTCGCCGAGTTGAACGATTTGCGCTTTGCCTTTCGCGTCGCCAAGCACGTCAAATCGAACACCATCATCTACGCCAAGGATCTCGCCACCGTCGGCATCGGCGCAGGGCAAATGAGCCGCGTCGATTCCGCGCGTATCGCTGCGCGCAAGGCCGAAGACGCCGCGAAGGAGCTAGGCCTTGCCGCGCCGATGACCAAGGGCTCGGTCGTCGCCTCCGACGCCTTCTTCCCGTTCGCCGACGGCCTGCTGGTGGCGATCGAAGCCGGCGCCACGGCCGTCATCCAGCCCGGCGGCTCGATGCGCGACAATGAGGTGATCGAGGCGGCCGACAAGCACGGCATCGCCATGGCGTTCACCGGAACCAGGCATTTCCGGCATTAGCTTGCTTCTTATCCCTCCCCTGAAAGGGGAGGGTCCGGCGCGAAGCGCCGGGGGTGGGGTCACGGCGGATAGACAACCCCACCCGGCCGCTCGCTGCGCTCGCGTCCACCCTCCCCGCAAGCGGGGAGGGATAAGAAGATCACTCCCGCGCCAGATCGCCCAACAGACTCGCCGCCACCGACAGCTTCGACAATGTCAGCCCACTCCCGGCGATTTCGTGGATCGCCGCGCGGATGCGCTCGACTTCTGCCTGACGGGGGGCAACCCATTGCTCGACCGCCGCGTCGCCCGAGGCGCCGGTGCCGACCATCGCCGCGGTGAGGCGGCGTTCGGCGTCGCCAATAGAGTCCAGCGCGCGGTCGAGCGCCAGTCTGTCGAAATAATCCGACACGACGATGCCCGGCACCGCCGCGGCGACGCGGTCGAGCTGAAAGAAAGCTTCAGCGGCGAAATATGTCGCGGTCACCTCGCCGACCTGCTTCTTGGCGCGGTCGGCGACCTGGATGATGTCAGGCGCGGCGGCCAGCAGATCAAGATTGCCGATCTTGCGCGCGAGATCGCCCGGCACGCCGGCGCGGGTCAACTCATCGACGCGCTTGTCGCGCGCCGAGACCGCATGCGTCGGCAGAGCGGTGGCCAGCGCCGCCTCGACTTGCGTGATGCCGTCACGGTAATGCGCGACGATCTTTTCCAGCCCCTGCTTGAGGTCGACATTGCGCAGGAACCAGACCAGCCGGTCGAGCAACAGGTTCTGCACGGCCGCATAAAGCGACAATTGCGTCTTGCCCGGCAATTTGTTGTCGAGCGCGTCGATCTCGCCATTCAACTCAATCAGGCCGTAGCTGTTGCGCACGGCGGCGAAAGCAGCGGCGATAGACGCAGGAGCGGCGCCGGTCTGGTCCGCAATGCGCACGATCAAGGTGGCGCCGCCACGATTAATCATCGAGTTGGTGAGTTGCGTGGCGATGATCTCGCGCCGCAGCCGGTGCGCATGCAACGCATCCGGATATTTCTCCGACATCACTTTCGGAAAATACCGGCCCAGCTCGCGGCCGAGATAGGGATCGTCCGGCACGGTTGAATCGAGCAACTCGGTGTAGAGCGTCAGCTTGGCGTAAGCGAGCAGCACCGCCAGTTCCGGCCGCGTCAGCGGCTGGTCGCGCTTGCGACGTTCGGCGATGGCCATTTCATCCGGCAGATATTCGACAGCGCGGTCGAGCAGGCCCTGCTTCTCTAAAGTCTGCATCAGGCGCTGCTGGAAACCGAGATCTTCCAGCCCGCGCCGCTGCGCCAGCGACAGCGCCAACGTCTGCTGGTAGTTGTTGCGCAGCACCAGATGACCGACTTCCTCGGTCATCTCGGCGAGTTGCGTGTTGCGCGCCTCGGTCGTCATCTTGCCTTCGCGCACCGGCACCGACAGCGCGATCTTGATATTGACCTCGACGTCGGACGTGTTGACGCCGGCGGAATTGTCGATGGCATCCGTGTTCAGCCGCACGCCGGCCAGCGCCGCCTCGATCCGGCCGCGCTGCGTCATGCCGAGATTGGCACCTTCGCCGACAACCTTCACCCGCAGCTCCGAGCCCTTGATGCGGATCGCGTCGTTGGCGCGGTCGCCGGCGGCTTCGTCGGTCTCGGTCGATGCGCGCACATAAGTGCCGATGCCGCCGAAGAATAACAGATCGGCCGGCATTTTCAGGATCGCATTCATCAAGGCTTGCGGCGTCACGCTTTCGCCGACGCCGACGATCTTCTGCGCTTCCGGCGATAGTCTGATTTCCTTGGAGGCGCGTGGGAACACACCGCCGCCCGCGGAGATGAGCGACTTGTCGTAGTCCTGCCAGCTCGAGCGCGGCAGCGCGAACAGCCGCGCGCGTTCGGCGAAGGATGCTTTCGGATCGGGATCGGGATCGATGAATATATCGCGGTGATCGAAGGCAGCGAGCAGCTTCGTCGTCTGCTCGCGCAGCATGCCGTTACCGAATACGTCGCCCGACATGTCGCCGACGCCGACCACGGTGAACGGCGTGACGCCGATATCGATGTCCGTCTCGCGGAAGTGGCGCTTGACCGACTCCCAGGCGCCGCGCGCGGTGATGCCCATTACCTTGTGATCGTAGCCGACCGAACCGCCGGAAGCGAAAGCGTCGCCCAGCCAATAGCCATGCTCGATCGACAGCGCATTGGCGATGTCGGAGAAGGTCGCCGTGCCCTTGTCGGCGGCGACGACGAGATAGGGGTCGTCGCCCTCATGCCG
>CANKBJ010000127.1 GCA_947479905.1 Bradyrhizobiaceae bacterium | reverse complement strand
GCGCCGCTGGCGATGGGCGTGTTGATCGGACCCGAAGGCGGCTTTGCCGAGGACGAGCGCGCGGCGTTATTGCAGCGGCCGAATGTGGCGCGGATCTCGCTCGGGCCGCGAATCCTGCGCGCCGATACGGCGGCGGTGGCGGCGCTGACTTTGGTGCAGGCGGTGCTGGGCGACTGGCGATAACCCCAGTCGCGACGCGGCTGCCGGCACCGGCCGGCAGCCAACGCCGGGAACGCCTCGCAGCCAGACGAAACGCGGCCGCACGCAACGACACCACCAAACGCAAAACCACGCGGGACGCTTCAACGCAACGCCACAAGAGCCGGCGGACTCTTCCGACTCAGCTTAGAAAATGATGCAGCGCCGCAATCCGAGTCACGAGTCCGGTACGCTGCGAATCTGTGATCAACTGGCCGTTCCGGCAAAAAATATGTGCTAAAGTCGAAATCTGGCCGCCGCGCGTGATAATTTGGCACGGCGGTATGTCCAAATCGGCCGCTGAGGCGTTCCGTGGCGTGAGGAGTGTGTAATGGTGAGCATGTTTTGTAGCGTTCGGTCCGCGATCCGGACCTGGACCATGACCATGACCTTGGCCGTTGTGGCGGCCTGCGGTCTGACCATTGGCCTTGCTGGCGCGCCGGCGCAGGCGGCCAATTTCCTGCAGAAGCAGATTTATATGACCGGCGCCAATTACGACGGGGCTTTGCCGGGCTGCGAGGCGGCGCTCGGCGACATCGCCTCGCGGTTCTCGGAAAAGGAAGGCCGGTTCTGGAATTCGAACCTGCAAATCCTCGGCTTCGAGAATGTGCGGCAGACGGCGTTCAGCCCGTGGGCGAAGGCGACCATTCCGCGCCGGTTCTGCTCCGCCGTGGCCCTGGTCAGTGACGGCCGCCGCCACAAGGTGGACTACTGGATCGGCGAGGACACCGGGCTGATCGGCGCCAGCTGGGGCGTCGAATGGTGCGTCGTCGGCCTCGACCGCAATTGGGCCTATAATCCGGCCTGCAAAATGGCGCGGCCCTGAACGGAAAACCGTTGCTTTGAACGGCGGCTGTGCAGGGCTGGTGAGCCGTGCCTGAGGCCGAAGCCATGGCCCGAATGGACGCCGCCCCTTTCGGCGGCGTGTGTTCTTGATATGTTCTCAATTCCGTGATAGCCATCAAGGAACCGTGAGGAAAATCAATTCGGTATTTGTTCTCAAGCGGCTGGGGCGGGGCGTTCGATGGTCGGGAATCGTGCAGGATGGTTTGAACGGCTGGCGGAGGTCGCGCGCACGCTGGCCGTTTCGCTCAGCTTTTTGTTTGTCTTCGCTGTCGTCGCCTTTGCGCAAAGCGCGCCCGCGGCCGGCCAGAATGCCGGCAACCAAAATTCCGGCGCCCAAAATTCTGCGAACATTGAGCGTCCGCAAAACGAGCCGGGCCGCTTCGATTTTTATGTGCTGGCGCTATCCTGGTCGCCGTCCTATTGCGCGGCTTCGGCCGAGCGCGCGCCGAACCGGGCGCCCGACCAGCAATGCGGCGGGCGGCCCTTTGCCTTCGTCGTGCATGGGCTGTGGCCGCAATATGACAAGGGCTTTCCGTCGTTCTGTCAGGTGCCGGCGCCGCGACTCTTCCGTGGCATTGTCGAGGCCAATCTCGATCTGATGCCGAGCCCGCGGCTGATTTTCCATGAATGGGACCGGCACGGCACCTGTTCCGGACTGGGCGCGGCGGCCTATTTCGAAACCGTGCGCAAGGCGTTCCAGGCGGTGGCGATTCCTTCGGAATACGCCGACCTCGACAAACCGATTCTGGTGTCGGCCGGCGATATCGGCGCCGCTTTCGTCAAGGCAAATCCGGGGCTAACGAAAACTGGCATGGCGGTGGCTTGCACCAGCCAATGGCTGAGCGAAGTGCGCATCTGCCTTAGCAAAGATCTCAAATTCCGCGACTGTCCCGATGTGGCGCGGCGCAGTTGTCGCCGCGACGGCCTGCGCATGCCCGCGGTACGCGGGAGATGAGAATGCCCGCGGTTCGCGGGGGATAACATTGCCGACGGTTATTCCGGACCTGTATTCGGCGATCGCATTAAGCGGGCGCTAACGCTCGCATCGGCCGCAATGGGGATAACCCTGACGTGTGCGCGATTGCCGCAAGATTTTTGAAAGTGAGTTGAGCAAAATTGACCGCGCGATTTAAAGCGGGCGCGGAGTGCGGCGATGAATCGTGTCCGGGATTATATGGGTTTCGCGCTGTGGTTCCTCGGGCTCGGCTATATGGCGTTGTGGCCATTGACCGCGCATGACGCCTTGCATCTATCGCCCGGCTCGCATCTGGTCGGCATGCTGGCAGCGGCCTGGGTCGTGGCGGGTCTGGCTTTGCGGCCGATCCGGCGCTGGCGACGGTCGCGCGCGGCGGTCAACGACCGGGTTTCGTTCGGGGCATTATCACCGCGCACGGCGCGCCCCGCGCCGCCGCCGCGCCGTTACGTCAAAACGCGTTCGCATTTCGGCCTGCGCGGCGTGCCGCGTTAGGCTAAGAAGGCGGCATGAATTACCGCCACGCCTTCCATGCCGGCAGCTTTGCCGATGTCTTCAAGCACGCGGTGCTGTGCCGCATTCTGCATTACCTGCGCGAAAAGCCGGCCGCGTTCCGCGTCATCGACACCCATGCCGGCGCCGGCATCTACGACCTGACCAGCGCCGAAGCCAATCGCGGCGGCGAATGGCACGACGGCGTCGAACGGTTGTTGGCGGCAAAAGCCGCGGGCAAATTGCCGGAGGAGGCTGTGACGCTGCTCGCGCCCTATCTCGACGTGATCGGCGCGCTCAACGTGCCGGGCAAACTGACCGCCTATCCAGGTTCGCCGGCGCTGACGCGCGCCTGGCTGCGCGCCGACGACCGGCTGATCGCCTGCGAACTCGAACCGCATGCGGCGATCGCACTGTCGCGCCACTTGCGCGCCGACAGCCGCATCAAGGTCATCGAGATCGACGGCTGGACCGCGCTGCAGGCTTACGTGCCGCCGCCGGAGCGGCGCGGACTGGTGCTGGTCGATCCGCCGTTCGAGGAGAATGCCGATTTTCATCGGCTGTCGCACATGCTGGGTCTGGCGCATCGCAAATGGGCGACCGGCATTTATGCGTTGTGGTATCCGATTAAGGGCCGCTTTGAAGCCGACGAATTGGCCAAGCGTTTGCGCCGTTCCGGCATTGCGAAAATCCTGCGCGCCGAATTGACGGTTTCACCCGTCAGCGATCCGACAAGGCTCAATGGCTCCGGCCTGATCCTGGTCAATCCGCCCTGGACGCTGGAGTCCGAGCTTGCCGCGCTGCTGCCGGTGCTCAGCCGTTTGCTGGAGCGCCAGCCGCAAGGTGGCGGCTACACGCTCGACTGGCTGAGCGGTGAGGCCGCCGGCCAAACCACACCCAAGCCCAAAGCAAAGACCAGGTGACACAGGCGCGCGACGTCACGGCTCTTTCCACAAAGCCGCAACTGGTGTGTAGTTCGCGGATTGGCAATGACGTTCCGCCTCCTGTGGGGGGCCGGCGGAGGGACTGAGGCCGCGTTTCGGCCGACTCTTATCCCCGTTCGTGAATGTCGGCCGAGCCGCCGTGCGTGGGGCCGGCGGCGGAGCAGTGTACGGGGAGGGACACCCGATGGCGCAAACCGGTGTAGTCAAATTCTTCAATGCCGAACGCGGCTATGGTTTCATCAAGCCGGATGACGGCGCTCGCGACGTGTTCGTGCATATCACCGCGGTCGAGCAGGCCGGGTTGAAAAGCCTGAACGAAGGCCAAAAGATCAGCTTCGATGTCGAGCCCGATAAAAAGGGCAAGGGACCGAAGGCGGTCAATCTGGTTGTGAGCTGAAACGGTTTCAGGCACCTTGCGTCCATAAAGATATGCATGCGCGCGTCACCCGCGTTGCGCTCTCGGATATCTTGACCCTTTGCCGATGCGGACGCAGCCGTCCGCGTCGCAACCATGAAAAAAACCAGCATGATGATCTTGCGTAACGCCCCGCCATCGCCGTTCGCCCGCAAGGTGCGCATCGCTGCCAGCCTGCTCGGTCTCGCCGGTCAGATCGAACTGGTTTCGGTCGATCTCAACGATCCGGCCGATAGCATTCGCGTACAAAATCCACTCGGCAAAATTCCGGCGCTCGTGCTCAATGACGGCACCGTCTATTACGACTCCTGCGTCATCGTCGAATATCTCGATCATATCGCCGGTGGCGGCCACATCGTGCCGCGCGACACGAAGGCGCGCTTCGCGGCGCTGCGGCTGCAAGCCTTGTGCGACGGCATGCTCGACGCCTCGGTGCTGATTGTCTATGAGAGCCGCTACCGGCCGGCGGAGATGCAAGTCCAGAGCTGGGTCGATCGGCAGGCCGACAAAGTCGCGCGCGGTCTGGCGGCTTTGGAGGCGGCGCCGCCGGCGCTCGATCCGAAGATCGAGCCCTTGCCGAATATCGGACAGATCACGCTGGCCTGTCTGCTCGGCTATCGCGACCTGCGCTTTGCCGGAACCTGGCGTAAGGATCATCCAAGGCTGGTCGCCTGGCTTGACCAGTTCGCTGCGCAAGTGCCGGCGTTCGCCGAGACCAAGGTGGCGGGGTAAGAATCTTTCAGCGGCGACTCAAGAAAAAGCCCCGGAGTTTCCTCCGGGGCTTTCGTATCTCCGACATCGACCGAACTAGAAACGATAGTTGAGGCCGGCGCGAACGATGTTGGTGTGGAAGTCCGACGTGACGCCGCCAACGGTCGGGCCGTTGCCGAGATCGACATACAAGTATTCGACCTTGGCGGTCCACGGACCGGTCAAAGCGGCCTCGATGCCGCCGCCGAGCGCGTAGCCGGTCTTGGTGTCGCGCGCCGAGCCGAAGGCCGTAACCGCGTTATTGATATCGCCGAAAGCGAAGCCGCCGGTGATGTAGGGCATGACGCTGCCGGTCGCGCCCATCGCGTAACCGAGGCGGCCGCGCACGGTGCCGAGCCAGCGGTTGCTGGTTTCGCTGACGGCATTGCTGCCGCGAATGCGCGTCCAGTCGAGATCGCCTTCGAGGCCCCAGACCAGAGGGCCGGACTGGAGGTTATAGCCGAGCGTGCCGCCGATCAGGCCGCCCGATGAGCTGTTCGATCCGCTGAACGCGCCGCCGCCGTTGATGCCAATGTATGCGCCCGACCAATTATACATCTGCGACACATAGACCGGCGCCTTTGTCGGCATGGCTTCCCGGCGCGGCATGTCGGCGGCCGAGGCCGAGCCGGCTGCGAGGGCAACAAGACCGACGCTGGCGAGAAGAAGTTTTTTCATGACGCACCTCATTCAGATGAAAATCATCCGGACGGACGCGGATGCGCCGTCCCCCGATTACACATACAATGCGGAGTTCGATGGGTCGTTCCGTGCAATTAAGAACACGTATGATCATATGTATCGACTGTGTCCGTCCGGCAACGCTATGGAACTCGGCCGCCGAAAGTTCCAATAAAAAAGCCCCGGACCGAAGTCCGGGGCTTTTTGCAGTTGTTGTCGCGACCCGCGATTAGAAGCGGTAGTTCAGGCCGCCGCGGACGATGTTTTCCTTGGCGCGGGCATCGGCGCCGAGCGGCGCGCTGACACGGCCGAGATCGGCGTAGAGATATTCGACCTTCGCGGTCCACGGACCGGCGAGCGCCGCCTCGATGCCGCCGCCGAGGGCGTAGCCGGCCTTGGTGGTGGTCGTGTCGCCGAAACCGGAGATCGAGTTCTTGACGCCGCCGACGGCGAGACCGCCAGTGATATACGGCATGAAGCGATCGAAGGCATAGCCAACCCGGCCGCGCGCGGTGCCGAGCCAAGTGTTACGGGTTTCGCAGGTCAAGCCAACGCCGCAGGCAGAGCTGCCACGAACGTTCGACCAGTCGAGGTCGCCTTCAAGGCCGAACACAGCCTGACCGGACTGAACGTTGTAGCCGATGGTGCCGCCGACCTGGCCGCCACGGGTATTGAAGTCGCCCGTGGCTACCGGGGCCGAGAAGTTCGAGCGGCCCCAGCCGCCGCCGCCGTTGATGCCGACGTAAGCACCAGTCCAGTTGTAAAGCGCGACATAGGGCACAGCCTTGGTCGGCATGGCAGTACGGCGGCCCATATCGGCGGCATTGGCCGAACCGATGGCGGCGACGACTGCGAGAGCGCCGACGGCGGCGAGAGCAAGACGCTTCATTTCTAGAATCTCCGTAACTGTTAAGCCCCAAAACCTGAGCGTACAGTATTCATAAAATCCACCAGGTCTAGTGCGAAAAAGACACAGCGATCAGTAGTTTACTTGATGTATTATCATAATTGAGGCATGCAAATGCCACGATGTTGCCGCGATTCAGACGGCTTTAAGCCAACAATTTTGAACTTATATACTTATTAACAAATTATTAATGAAACTTATACTGCAAAAAAGTTCCCGCGCCTTGTTCCATACCGCCGCAATCCGTTCGGACAACGAAAAGCCCCGGGCCACTGGCCCGGGGCTTGCCGCAATCCGCCTGAAACCGCGGTGAACCTAGAAGTGATAGTTGACGCCGACGCGGACGATGCTGCTCGACAGGCCGTTCTCGACGCCGGTGACCGAATAGGAGCGGTTGGCAAGGTCGAAGTAGAGATATTCGAGCTTGGCCGACCAGGCCGGGGTGAGACCGACTTCCACGCCGAGGCCGGCGGTCCAGCCAATGCTGGTTTTGGTTTCTGCCAGACCGGCGCTTTCGCCCTTTACGCCGCCATAGGCGAGACCGAGCGTGCCGAAGAACAGGATGTTGTTCATCGCCAGGCCGGCGCGACCGCGCAATGTGCCGAACCACGGGTTGGAGAACTTGAAGGGCGCGAAAGTGTCGTCGGCGCCGCTGATCTGCAGGTCGGTTTCGCCGCCGAACACGAACTGACCGTTCTGCCAGTTGTAGCCGGCCTGAATGCCGCCTTCGAGGCCGCTCGGCCTGGTGACGCTATTGCTGACGCTGCCCCACTGATAGCCGACATTGACGCCGGCGTAAGCGCCAGACCAATTGTAATAGGTGCCGGCCGGCGCCTGATAGTAGGACGTGGAGCGCGGCAGGTCGGCAGCGCTGGCCACGGTCGACGCCGCGGCGACGGCCAGGCCGGCCAGGGTCAATGCCAGGATCAGTTTTTTCATCTCAACTCTCCACTTAACGCTCGCCGCTTCAATCGCCTTTGAAAGGCGCGTCGCGGAATTGGTTTGCCGGTGTCGCCGCGGGGGCGAAACTTGGACAATTTTCCGTAAGGCGGTTATCGCGCTTTTTAAGTTAAACGGTTATGAATCGCGCCGTGGAGACGAGTGGTTATCCCTAAAGAAGTCTTAGCAAACAGGCTTTCGCGGCGTTTACCATATTGCGCCGGGCTTATTTGACGATAGCTTTGAACTCACTTGCGCGATCGGCGTCTGGCGCTTGGCACATTCACGGCGCATAGAAATCTCAAATGCCTGATGACAACACAATGAACGGCCCGCGCGCGGCCCTGATAACCGGCGGCGGACGGCGTATCGGCGCGGCCATTGCGCTCGCTTTGTCGCGCGCCGGTTACGCGGTGGTGCTGCACGCCAACAGGTCGCGCGGCGACGCCGAAGCGCTGGCGGCGAAAATTGAAAAGAGCGGCGGCAAGGCCGTGGTCATTCTCGCCGATCTCGCGGACGCGAAAGCCGTTGGCGGATTGATCCCGGCGGCCGCGGCGTTCGCTCCGCTCACTCTCCTGGTCAACAATGCCAGCGTGTTCGAGGAAGACGAGATCGGCACGCTCGATCGCGCCGATTTCGAGGCGACGATGGCGATCAATCTGACCGCGCCTTTGTTTCTGGCGCAGGCTTTCGCCGCGCAAGCCAAAACAGGCAGCGATGCCTCGATCGTCAATATCGTCGACCAGCGCGTGCTGCGGCCGACGCCGAAATTTTTCTCCTACACGATGAGCAAGAGCGCCTTGCACGCGGCGACCGTGACTTTGGCGCAGGCGCTGGCGCCGTTGCGCGTCAACGCGGTGGCGCCGGGGCCGGTGCTGCCGAGCCCGCGCCAGACCGAGGCGCAGTTTACGGAGCAAGCCGCCGCCGTGCCGCTCGGGCGGGGCCCGTCGCCGGAGGATATCGCCGCCGCCGTGGTCTATCTCGCCGCGGCGACCAGCGTCACCGGCGTGACGCTTCCCGTCGACGGCGGCCAGCATCTCGCCTGGCGCACCGCCGATAGCGATGTGGCGGAATAGTCAGCAAAGATTATCTTAGGGCGCATGAACGGCGGCAAAAAAGACATCGATCCGGAAAGCGAACTCCGCGAGGAGGACGAGGAATCCTCGCTGCCCGAGCTCGACCTCAACGAGCCGGCAACCGGCACGTTGGCCAATGGCGCGGCGGCGATCGCGCGCGCCGTTAAGCATGCGCCGTCCTCGCCAGGCGTCTATCGGATGATCGACGCCAATGGCGACGTGCTCTATGTCGGCAAGGCGAAAAGCATCAAGAAGCGGGTGACGTCCTATACAAGGCCGAACGCGCATGACAGCCGTATCACCCGCATGATCGCGGCGACGGTGACGATGGAGTTCGTCTCCACCGCGACCGAGACCGAAGCGCTGCTGCTGGAAGCCAATCTGATCAAGAAGCTGCGGCCGCGTTTTAACGTGCTGCTGCGCGACGACAAATCGTTCCCCTATATCCTGATCACCTCCGACCACTGGGCGCCGCAGATATTGAAGCACCGCGGCGCACGCACGCGGCCCGGACATTATTACGGCCCCTTCGCCAATGCCGGCGCGGTCAACCGCACGGTCAACGCCCTGCAACGCGCCTTTCTCATACGCTCGTGTTCGGATTCGTTTTTCGAATCGCGCACGCGGCCCTGCCTGCTGCATCAGATCAAGCGCTGCGCCGCGCCCTGCACCCAGGAAATCGATTTTGCCGGCTATCGCGAACTGGTGCGCGAGGCCAATGCGTTCCTGTCCGGCCGCAGCCGGTCGGTGCAAAAGGAATTGTCGGCGGAAATGGAGACGGCATCGCGAGCGCTCGATTTCGAGCGCGCCGCGATCTATCGCGACCGGCTGGCCGCTCTGTCGGCGATCCAGTCGCATCAGGGCATCAACCCGCGCAGCGTCGAGGAAGCCGACGTCTTCGCCGTGCATCAGGATGGCGGCTACAGCGTCGTCGAAATCTTTTTCTTCCGCACCGGGCAGAATTGGGGCAACCGCGCCTACTTCCCCAAGGCCGACCGGTCGCTCAGCGGCGCGGAAGTGCTCGGCGCGTTCATGGCGCAATTCTACGACGACAAGCCGGCGCCGCGGCTCATTCTCGCCTCGGAGGATTTTGAGGAGCGCGCGCTGCTCGCCGAAGCATTGTCCGCCAAGAGCTGGCACAGGATCGAGATCGCCGTGCCGCAACGGGGCGAGCGCAAGGAACTGGTGATGCATGCGCTCGCCAATGGCCGCGAAGCGCTGGCGCGCAAGCTCGCCGACACGGCGTCGCAGCAGCGGCTGTTCAAGGCCTTGACCGAGGTCTTCGCGCTGCCGCGCGAGCCGCGCCGCATCGAGGTTTACGACAACAGCCATATCAGCGGCACCAACGCCGTCGGCGGCATGATCGTCGCCGGACCCGAGGGCTTGCGCAAAAACCAGTACCGCAAGTTCAACATCCGCTCGACCGACATCACGCCGGGCGACGATTACGGCATGATGCGCGAGGTGTTGCGGCGGCGCTTCAAGCGGCTGATCGACGAGAGCCCGCGCCTGACGGCGGATAGTGCGCTTGCCGCGGTGCTGACCGGCGAGCCGGACGAGGCGCCCGACTCCCCCTGGCCCGACCTGGTGCTGATCGACGGTGGGCAGGGGCAACTGCGCTCCGCGACCGAGACGTTGACAGAACTCGGCATCACCAATGTGCCGCTGGTGGCGATTGCCAAAGGCCTGGACCGCGAGGCCGGGCGGGAAACCTTCTTCATGGCCGGCCGCGGCCCATTCAAGCTGCCGCCGCGCGATCCGCTGCTGTATTTCGTCGAGCGCCTGCGCGACGAGGCGCATCGCTTTGCCATCGGTTCGCACAGGGCGCGGCGCAAGAAGGACATCCGCGAAGCAGGCTTGCAGGAAATCGCGGGGATCGGGCCCACTCGCAAGCGGGCGCTGCTGCATCATTTTGGCACCGTGAAAGCCATCGAGCGGGCGAGCCTTGCGGATCTCGCACATGTGCCCGGCATTAATGCGGAGACGGCGCGAAAGATATATGACTTCTTCCACGAGAAGGCGCATTAGCGCCGCGGGTGGAAG